>NZ_JBJGZV010000008.1:0-153257 GCF_054050715.1 Blastococcus sp. SYSU D00669 | reverse complement strand
CCGGCTTCAAGACCGCGCTGCGCACGCTGGACTTCACCCGGCCGACGATCGGCGCGCAGGCGGTCGGCATCGCGCAGGGCGCGCTGGACGCGGCCGTGGCCTACGTCAAGGACCGCAAGCAGTTCGGTACGAGCATCGGCAGCTTCCAGGGCGTGCAGTTCATGCTCGCCGACATGGAGATGCGGATCGAGGCCGCCCGGCACCTGGTCTACGTCGCCGCCGCGGCCGGCGAGCAGGGCCGCCCCGACGTCACCCGCGTCTCGGCCTCGGCCAAGGCGTTCGCCTCCGACGTGGCGATGCAGGTGACCACCGACGCCGTGCAGCTCTTCGGCGGTGCCGGCTACACCCAGGACTTCCCCGTCGAGCGCATGATGCGCGACGCCAAGATCACCCAGATCTACGAGGGGACCAACCAGATCCAGCGCATGGTGATCGCCCGCTCGCTGCTCCGTTAGGAGAGCAGGCGGGAGATGGCGGACAGGCGGGAGTCCCCGGCCATGGCGGCCAGCCAGGCGGCCCACCCCGGGCGGCTGCGCATCGCCTCCAGGGCGCCCCGTGCGGCTTCGCGGTCGCCGCGCTGCGACGCCGCGATGGCCGCGTACAGGTCGCGCGCCCCCTCGGGGGCGAACAGGGCGAGGGTCTCGTAGTCCCGCTCGTCGTAGGCCCGCTGCAGGTTGCGCAGCATGCGGAGCTGGGCCACGGGGTCGCCGGAGTCGTCGACCCGCAGGTCCATCCGCACGCCGTCGTCCTCGTCGGTGGCCGGCGTCCCGGAGACGACGAGCAGCGCCGCCGACTGCCGCCCCCGCAGGTCGCCGCCGGCGTCCTGCCCGGCCGTGAGCGCGGCCAGCAGCCGGTCCGGCAGGCCACCGCCGGCCGCGGTGAAGGCCTGCGCCATGGCGGGCAGGACCTCCGCCGAGGCGAGCATGTTGCCCTGCACGCTCCAGCCGTCGCCGAGCAGGTGGCCCGACACCGGGAAGGCCGTGCGTCCGGTGTCGGCCGCGACCCGCCCGTCGGCGGCCAGGACGGCGATCTGCCGGTCGGCGTCCTCGGCCGAGTGCGCCGCCCTCCGCACCAGCTCCTCGGGCCCCGCGCCGTCGGCCAGGCCGTTCAGCAGCGTGCCGCCCAGACCGCGGCGGCTGCGCGCCTGCACGGCGACCACGCCGATGCCCGGCCGGGCACCGGGCACCGCGCGACCCACGGCGAGGATGCACGAGGAGACGGCGATCCCGAGGTCCCCGGTCCCGGGGTCGCGCGCGACGACCGAGAACGTCACGCAGGTGCGGTCAGGCGGCGGTCGGCAGCGACATCGTCGGGACGTCGTCGGGGACGGTGAGCGGCGCGCCGGTGGCGGCCACGACCTCGTCGACGGTCACGCCGGGGGCGACCTCGCGCAGCACGAGCCCGTCGTCGGTGACGTCGACGACGGCGAGGTCGGTGACGATCCGGTCGACGCACGCCTTGCCGGTGAGCGGCAGGGTGCACTCCTGGACGATCTTGGCCGACCCGTCGCGGGCGACGTGCTCCATCATGATGATCACCCGCTTGGCGCCCCGGACGAGGTCCATCGCGCCGCCCATGCCGTTGACCATCTTCCCGGGGATGAGCCAGTTGGCCAGGTCGCCGCGGACGTTGACCTGCATGGCGCCGAGGATGGCCAGGTCGAGGTGGCCGCCGCGGATCATCCCGAACGACTGCGCGGAGTCGAAGAAGCTGGCGCCCGGCAGGATCGTCACCGTCTCCTTGCCGGCGTTGATCAGGTCCGGGTCCTCCTCGCCCTCGAACGGGTAGGGGCCGACGCCCAGGATGCCGTTCTCGCTGTGCAGGACCACGTGGACGTCGTCGGGGACGAAGTTGGGCACCAGGGTCGGCATGCCGATGCCCAGGTTCACGTACTGGCCGTCGGTGAGCTCGAGGGCCACGCGGGCGGCGAGCTCGTCGCGGGTCAGCGCCATCTCGTCAGGCCTCCGTCGTCTCGTCGCCGGCACCGGCCGGGGCGGCCTCCTCGGTGCGCGGCCGGGTGGTCCGCTTCTCGATGTTCTTGCCCTCGGGGCCGACCACGACGACCCGCTGGACGTACACCCCGGGCAGGTGCACCTCCTCGGGGCGGATCTCGCCGGGCTCGACGAGCTCCTCGACCTCGGCGATGGTGATCCGGCCGGCCATGCCGGCGAGCGGGTTGAAGTTCATCGCCGACTCGTGGAAGACCAGGTTGCCGTGCCGGTCGCCGACCGCGGCCCGGACCAGCCCGTAGTCGGCGGTCAGCGCGGTCTCGAGCACGTACTGGCGGCCGTCGAACTCGCGGACCTCCTTGGGCCGGCTGGTCTCGACGACGTTGCCGTCGGCGTCGTAGCGGATCGGGATGCCGCCGTCGGCGACCATCGTGCCGACGCCGGTCGGCGTGAAGAAGGCGGGGATGCCGGCGCCGCCGGCGCGCAGCCGCTCGGCCAGCGTGCCCTGCGGGGTCAGCTCGACCTCCAGCTGGCCGGAGAGGTACAGCCGGGCCAGCTCCTTGTTGCCGCCGACGAACGAGCTGATGGTGCGGGTGATCCGGCCGGCGTAGAGCAGCACGCCGAGCGCCTGGTCGTCGACGCCGCAGTTGTTCGAGATCGTCGTCAGGTTCTTCGCGCCCTGCTCCAGCAGCGCGTCGATCAGCTTGATCGGCACCCCGCAGAGCCCGAAACCACCGACGGCGAGCGTCGCGCCGTCGGCGATGTCGGCCACGGCCTCGCGGGCGCCGGCCACCACCTTGTCCATGCAGGAACCACCGTTCTGGGACGCGGCGGGACACCCCCGTCAGGCGGGGCGGCCCAGCGCGCGGATGCCGTCGATCTGGGGTCCGAGCGTAGCCGTGACCCGTTCGGCGGCCGCGCGGGCGGCCAGGCCGGCGGGGTCGGGGGAGCGGCAGACCACCACGGAGGCGCCGGCGGCGAGCGGGGCGAGCAGCCAGGCCACCGGGCCGGCCTCGGCCGCGGTGACGTCGTCGACCAACACCCGGTCGCCCTCCGCCAGGCCGAGGCGCCCGGCCAGCTCGCCGGCCCCCTCGACCAGCCCGCCGAGGGTCAGCTCCAGCCCGCCCACGCGCAGGCCGGGGGCGGCCGGGTCCGGCGGTGTCCAGGGGGTGAAGCGGTCGCCGGCGGTGCGCACCTCCAGCGCGAAGTCGCGGGCCGGGCCGGTGTAGTCGCGCATCCCGAGACCGAGCGGGTGCAGCGACAGCCCCAGGAGCTCCCCGCCGGCCACCTCCGCGACGGCGTCGACCCGGTCCCGCGCGGCGAGGACGACGTCGGCCTCGGCGAGCCGGCCGTCGTCCTCCGCGGCGGTGTCGAGCACGGTCGCCCCGCAGCTCCACACCCCGAGCAGCACCGCGGCGGTCTGCCAGTGCACCGGCAGGGCCACGGCCACCGCGCTGCCCGGGCCGACGTCGAACTCCTCCTGCAGGAGGTTCGCCGTCTTGGCGACCCAGTTGGCGAGGGTGGTCGCCGACAGCTCCACCCGCTCGCCCGCGGCGTCGTCGTAGTGCGTCAGCAGCGGCCCCGAGGGGTCCCGCCGCCGGGCCCGGTCCAGCAGGTCGGCAGGGGTGGACGGCATGCCGACAGGGTGTCAGCCGCCGTTCGGGTCCCGCTTCGTCGGGGGCTTGCCCTCGTCCAGCGCCTCCTGGGCGGCGACCGGGTCGTAGGCGCAGGCGTCGGCCGCGTCGTCGACGGCGCCCGTGGCCGCACCGGTGGACGCGGTGCCGGTGGTCCCGGTCGTGGTCCCGGTGGTCCCGGTCGTCGTGGTCCCGGTGGTGCCGGTCGTCGTGGTCCCCGTGCCGGTCGCGGTGCCGCCGGCCGGCGCGGCACCGATGGCCGAGGCGACGATCGAGCGGATCAGGTCGAAGTCGGGGTAGGCCGGGCGGATGACCGTGTCGTCGAAGACGACGCTCTGGATGCCGGCGTCCTTGACCTTCAGCGCCAGGTCGACGAAGTCGCCGACGACCTCCTGCGGGATGTCGGTGCTGATGATGTCCTGCGTGGTGGCCGCCAGCTGCTGGTAGCGCGAGAGCAGCGTCATCGGGTCGGCGGCGTCGACGATCGCGTCGATCATGCAGCGCTGCCGCTCCATGCGGAGGTAGTCGGTGAGGCCGAAGCGGCCGCGGGCGTAGGCCAGCGCGGTGGGGCCGTCCATGAGCTGGTTCGGGCCGGGTGCGATGTAGTCGTCGGGGAGGATCTCCCTGGACGGCTCGCCGCCGACCGGCACCCAGTAGTTGACGTTCACGGTGATGCCGCCGAGGGCGTCGATCAGCTGGCTGAAGCCCTCGAGGTTGACCAGCACGTAGTAGTCGATGTCGAGGCCGAGGGCCTCGCCGACGCCGAGCTTGAGGAAGTCGGCGCCGGGGTTGTCCGTCGGGCCGAGGATGTCCGGGTGCATCGCCGGGCCGTTGCGGTAGACGGCGTTGAGCAGGCTCTCGCTCTCGCTGCCGGCGTCGAAGCCGTCCGGGTAGACGTCGTGCAGCGGGCTGTCCTCGGGGAAGGGCAGCTCCTCGAGGTTGCGCGGCAGGCTGAACAGGTCCGTGGCCCCGGTGGCGGTGTCGATGCTGGCGACCATGACCGTGTCGGTGCGGACGCCCTCGCGGCCGTCACCGCCGTCGCCGCCGAGCAGCAGCACGTTGACGCGCGGCTTGTCGGCCCACGGGTTCGGGCCGGTGACCTCCGGCACGGTGGCCGACTCGCCGTCGGCGAAGAGCCCGTCGAGCAGGTTGCGCTGCACGTTGCTCAGGTGGGCCACCTCGAACACCGGGGCGGCGACGCCGAGCGCCAGCGTGGTCACCAGCAGGCCGCCGACCACGTGCCGACCGCGGGAGGTGCTCGCCGGGGCCAGCATGCGGTAGCCGGCGATGACGACCAGCGCCCAGGCGACGGCCAGCGCCACGGCGCCCCAGGTCACCCAGAACAGCGCGGTCGGGTCGACGGCGAGGTGCAGCGCGGTCGAGCGGCCGGCGGTGGCCAGCCACGCACCGGCGGCCAGCGCGAGGACGACGAGGGCGATGAGCGTCCAGCCGAGCTTCCGGCGGCCGGCGGCGACGAAGGCCGAGCCGGGGAGGACGGCGCCCAGGACGGTGAGGCCGAGGACCTTGCCGAAGCCGCGCTCCGGGACGTCCTCGTCGTCCCGGTCCGACTCCCACTCCTCGTCGTCCCACTCCTGCTCGAACCGGTCGAACCGGTCGAACCGGTCGTCGGGCCGGGGGGCCCCGCGGTCGTCCCAGCGGTCGTCCCAGCGGTCCTCGAGCAGCTGGCCGCCGCGGACCGGCTCCTCGTCCCAGCGGCGCTCGCCCCGGGCGGGGGCCGGCACCCGCGGCGGCGGCACCGGCGGGACGGCGGCGCGCCCGCCCCGGGGGACGGGCGGCAGGGCGACGGAGGCGCGCGGCGGGGGGACGGTGGCCGACGAGCGGGGCGCCGAGGAACGGGCCGCGGCCGGGCGGGAGGCCACCGCCGGCACCGGCCGGCGGGCCGGGCGACCCGCGCGCGGGTCGAGCCGCGCGGGCAGGGGGCGGCCGCCGGCCGTCGTGCCGCGGGCCTCACGCTCTCGGGTCACGGGTGTCCTCACTGCTCGGCTGTCGGGGAAGAACGGGCGCGTCGGTGAGCCCTAGTTGATGCAACTGGTGTCTGCGGCGGTCCGGGCGTCCTCGCCCTCGGCGGGGGCCGGGGCCTCCGGTGCCGAGACCGCCTGCCCGACGCCGTTGAAGTCCGAGCCGAGCACCAGCTCCACCGTGCCCTCCGGGGCCTCGTCGGCCTGGACGGTCGTGGCGCCGGGGATCGCGGCCGCCAGGGTGTTGGCGAGCGCGTCGTCGCCCATGGCGTAACGGATCTCGGTGGCGGTGTACTCCGCGCTGTCGGCGTTGCCCGTGCTGACCACGGAGAAGCCCGCGGAGGTCAGCTCGGACGCCGTGTCGGCCGCCAGCCCGGGGATCCCGGAGCCGTTGTAGACGGCGACGGAGACCTCCCCGGGGGTGACGGTCGGCCCGGCCTGGCTGTCGGTCGGCTGCCCCGCGGTGCCGGTGTCGGCCGACAGGTTGGCGAAGAACTCGTGGAGGGTCTCGGTGTCCTGCAGGCGCAGGATGTACCGGCCGTCCTCGTCGTGGTCGTCGCCGGCGTAGGGGATCGTCTCGAAGGTGATGCTGCCGGCGGTGATCGACTGCAGCTGCGCGGCCAGGTCGAACAGGTCGAGGTTCTGGTCGATCGTGAGCGACCCGGCGGCGGCCTCCACGAGCTCGCGCTGCTTGCCGAGGTCGAACAGCACGTTGTCGGAGAGGATCTTGCGGATCATGCCGGCGATGAAGGTCTGCTGGCGGACGATCCGGTCGAAGTCGCCGCGCGGCAGGCCGTGGCGCTGGCGCACGAAGGCCAGCGCCTGCTCGCCGCTGATGGTCTGCACGCCGGCCGGCAGGTCGACGCCCGAGTACGGGTCCTTGACGGCCTCGCAGAGGTTGACCTCGACCCCGCCGATGACGCTGCTGAGGTTGAAGAACCCGAGCAGGTCCACCTCGGCGTAGTGGTCGATCTGCAGCCCGCTGAGCCGGCTGATGGTCTGGATGAGCAGCTGCGCCCCGGAAGCCTGCCGGGCCTCGTCGGTGGCGTCGGGACCGGCGTCGGCCGCGCCGTAGGCGTAGGCGGCGTTCAGCTTGTCCATGCCGTGGCCGGGGATCTCCACGTAGGAGTCCCGCGGGAAGCTGACGAAGGAGGCGGCCGACCCGTCGGCGGGGACGTGCACCAGGATCATCGTGTCGGTGGCCATGCCGCCGTTGTCCTCGGTGTTGAGCTCGGCGAGCTCCTCCTCGGACGCGCCGGCGCGGCTGTCGTTGCCGACCAGCAGCAGGTTCATCGCGGCGCCGCCGCCGATCCCCTCGTTGCCCGAGGACGGGATCGCGTCGGTGCGGTTGACGCTGGCGTTGGCGACCTGGCCGAGGTACCAGCCCCACCCGGTCGTGGCGAGCAGCACCAGGGAGACCAGTGCGGCCACCAGCCGTCCGGCGGTGGCGGCCCGCGTGCCGCCGCCCGGCCCGCCGGCCCGGCTCCCGCCGCGCCCGGCGCCCGGCCCGGTGCGCTCCGCCCGCGACCCGTCGCCGGCGGCGGGCCGGCGACCGGCCTGCCCCGCGCGGGGGTCGAGCCGCGGTGGCAGCGGGCGCGGTGCGCCGCCGCCACGGCGGGGGTCGGAGCTGCTCACGTCGGGTTGTCGTCCTCACGTGGAACCGTGGGTACCGCGAGGTCGGTCGGGCCCGGCCCCCGCGGCGTGGGTGTGACGGGACGATACGTCCGGAACCTGTGCCGGGCGGTGATCGACGCCGCCCTCTGGAACACTTGGACCCCGTTCACCACACGGACCACGCGCATCCCCCGGCATGCGTGCGGACGGCCCGATCCGGAGGAACCCTGGCGTCATGCGCATCTTCGTGACCGGCGGCGCCGGTTTCATCGGCTCCCACTACGTACGCACGATGCTCAGCGGTGGCTACCCGGGCTTCGAGGACGCCGAGGTGACCGTCTTCGACAAGCTCACCTACGCCGGCAACCTCGCCAACCTCGCCCCGGTGGCGGACGACCCCCGGTACCGGTTCGTCCAGGGCGACATCTGCAGCCAGGCCGACCTCGACGCGGCTCTCCCGGGTCACGACGTCGTCGTGAACTTCGCCGCCGAGTCGCACGTGGACCGCTCGATCCACGGCGCCGCCGACTTCGTCCTGACCAACGTCCTGGGCGCGCAGCAGGTCTTCGAGGCCTCGCTGCGGCACCGCGTCGGCCGGGTGGTGCACGTCTCCACCGACGAGGTCTACGGCTCGATCGACGAGGGCTCCTGGACCGAGGACCACATCCTCGAGCCGAACTCGCCGTACTCCGCCGCCAAGGCCGGCAGCGACCTCATCGCCCGGGCGTACGCCAAGACCTACGGGCTGAACATCTCGATCACCCGGTGCAGCAACAACTACGGGCCGTACCACTTCCCCGAGAAGGTCATCCCGCTGTTCGTCACCAACCTGCTCGACGGCGAGAAGGTCCCGCTGTACGGCGAGGGCGCCAACGTGCGCGACTGGCTGTTCGTCGACGACCACTGCCGGGGCATCCAGCTCGTGGTCGAGAAGGGCCGGCCGGGCGAGTACTACAACATCGGCGGCGGCCGGGAGCTGTCGAACAAGGAGCTCACCGAGAAGCTGCTCGAGGCCACCGGCCGCGACTGGAGCTACGTCGAGAACATCGTCGACCCGCGCGGCGGCGGCCACGACCTGCGCTACAGCGTCGACTACTCGAAGACGGCCGAACTCGGCTACGCGCCCCGGATGACCTTCGAGGACGGGCTGGCCCTGACCGTGCAGTGGTACCGCGACAACCGCGCCTGGTGGGAGCCGCTCAAGGCGGCCGCCGCGACCGCCGTCCGATGACGGTCGACTGGCTGGTCACCGGCGCGCGGGGGCAGCTCGGCACCGACCTGCTGGAGGTGCTCGCCGGCCGCGCGGGCGACCGCGTCACCGGGCTGGGCCGGGCGGAGCTCGACCTGACCGACGAGAAGGCGGTCCGGACGGCGGTGCAGGACTGGCTGGCCGGCGTGCCGGCCGGCGCCCGTCCGGTGCTGGTCAACGCCGCGGCCTACACCGCGGTCGACGCCGCCGAGGAGGACGAGGGCACCGCCCGGCTGGTCAACGGCGAGGCGCCCGGCTGGCTGGCCGAGGAGCTGGCCGGCCGCGGGCGGCTGGTGCACGTGTCCACCGACTACGTGTTCGACGGCACCGCCACCGTGCCCTACCCGGTCGACGCGCCGGTCGCACCCCGGTCCGCCTACGGGCGCACCAAGGCGGCGGGGGAGGCGGCGGTGCGCGCTGCCGGCGGCGACGCCACCGTGGTGCGCACCGCCTGGGTGTACGGCCGGCACGGCGGCAACTTCGTGCGCACCATGGCCGGGCTCGAGGGGTCCCGCGAGACGGTGTCGGTGGTCACCGACCAGGTCGGCTCGCCGACCTGGTCCGCCGACCTCGCCGCCGGTCTCGTCGCGCTCGGCGAGCGGGCGGACCCGGCGCCGGCGGTGCTGCACTACACCAACGACGGCGCGGTCAGCTGGCACGGGCTGGCGCAGGCGGTCTTCGAGGAGCTCGGCGCCGACCCCCGGCGGGTGCTGCCGACGACGACCGACGCCTTCCCGCGTCCGGCGCCGCGGCCCGCCTACTCGGTGCTCGACCTCGGCGCGTGGACCGCCGCGGGCCTGCCGGCGCCGCGTGCCTGGCGCGGGGCGCTGCACGAGGCGATGCGCGAGGGCTTCCCCCGCCGGTCCTGAGCGCGGCTTCCTGCGGGGCGTCGCGCTCCCGGCTGCTCGCCGCGGCGACGTGGGAGGATGGGCGCCGACAGGCCCGCCGCGGCCGGAAGGCGAGGGGAAGCTGACCCGCACCGCGCGGCGCCCGGACGTCGGAGCCGCACCCGACGGGCCGGTACCCGACGGCGCTCCCCGGGGCCGACGGCGGCTGGCCGCCGTCGGCTGGATCGGGCTCGTCGCCGGGCTCACCGCCACCCAGCTGGCGCTGCTGTGGCGGCGCTTCTACTACGGCAACGACGACTTCCTGCAGTTCCTGGCGGCCCGTGACCACGGCCTGTCCTGGGAGACCCTGTCGCTGAACGTCTTCCAGCACTTCGGCCCCTACAACCGCTTCGGGCACCTGGTCGTCTACCGCTTCGGCGAGCTCTCGCCGCTCAGCGGCATGGCGTTCATGGCGGTGAACTACGCGGCCGTGCTCGTCGCCTGTCTCTGGCTGATGGCCGAGCTGGGGCTGTCGGCGCGGCGCAGGCTGGTCGCCCTGCTGCTGATCGGGCTCTCGGTGAGCGTGTCCGAGAGCGCGATCTGGCTCGACGCCAGCATGCACATCCTGCCGGCGATCGCGGTGACCCTGGCGGTGTGCGCCGCGCACGTGCGCGGGATCCGGACCGGCCGGCGCCGCTGGCACGTCGCCGCGCTGGTCCTCTTCGTCCTCGGCCAGCTGACCCAGGAGCGGCCGGTCTTCGCCCTCCCGCTGCTCGTGCTCGTCGACGTGCTGCTGCTCTGGCGCGACCTGCCGTGGCGGGAGCGGTTCGCCCGGCTGTGGGCGCTGCGCTGGCCGATCGGCTGGCTCGTCGCCGCGGCGGCGGTGATCGCGGTCGCCCTGCAGCTGCTGGTCGTGCTCGACGACACGACGAGTCCCTCCTGGGCCACCACGGGCCGCACCATGCTGCTGGCCCTGACCGGCTACGTCCTGCCGTCGCTGGCCAACCTGCCGCTCGCCGGTCCGCCGGCCCTGCTGGTCCAGGTGGCCGTCGTCGTGCTCGCGGTGGCCGTCGGCGCCGTCGTCGCCCGCGTCCGGCGGGGCAACGCGGGTCCGGTGCTCTTCTGCGCGGCCGTGTTCCTCCTCTACTACGGCTTCCTGAAGGCCAGCCCGATCCTCACCGCGGACTCCGTGGTCGAGAACGCGGAGCGGTTGCACAACGCCGTCTACGTGACCGTCCCGGCGGTCATCGCCCTCGTGCACCTGCGGGGCCCCCGCCTGGCGAGGGCACGCGCGGGCGGTCCGGTGGGCGGGCGCGCGCGTCGTGCGTGGACCGCGCTGGGGGCGGTCCTGCTCGCCGCGTACCTCGTGGTCACCGACGACGCCTACCTCTCCCGGCAGTGGGCGGACACGACGGAGGCCCGCGCGTACTTCGACGCGGTGCGCGCGAACGCGGCCGAGTGGTCCGATCCCGACGTCACGCTGATCCCCCTGTCGGTCCACCCGGCGCTGACCACGGCCTGGAGCCAGTCGTTCGGCCGGCAGGACCGGATCCTGGACCTGGTGGTCCGGGGCTTCCGGTTCCAGGACCTCGGGCCGCGCCCGGTCGTCATCGACGACACGGGGGAGGTGCGACCGGCGGTGCTGGTGCCGGTGCCCGGGCGCACCGAGACCTCCAGCGGGGCGTGCCGCCCGGGGCGGGACCTGCAGCCCACCGGCGTCCGCGTGCAGACCGACGTCTCGCGCGTCCGGGCACCGTCGTACCTGGTGGTCAGCTACCGGTCCGAGGACGACGGCGCCCTCTCGATCGTCACCGATCCCGACCGCCGTCGTCAGGTCGGGTTCCAGCAGGTCCACCTGCCCGCGGGGGAGCACACCCGGGTCGTGCCCCTGGAGGACACCGACGTCCGCGAGCTGGTGGCGACGGCGTCGGGATCCCTCTGCGTCGAGGACGTCGAGGTGGCCCGCGTCGCCGTGCGCGACGACGGGGGACCGGGGTGCCGGCTGCTCGACCGCTACGGCCGCCCCGGGGCCCGGGTGAGCTGCCGGTAGCCCCTCCCGGTCACCCGAGCAGGCGCACCGCGACGGCGAGGTACAGCCCGGCGCCCACCACGAGCAGCGCGATCCCGGCCCAGCGGCCACGGACGGCGGTCCCGCCGACGACCGCCAGGGCGGGCACCAGCGACAGCCCGTAGCGCGCCGGGATGTCGAACCAGATCTGCAGCGACGCGTAGTTGCCCACGACCATCAGCGGGCCGAAGACGAGCGCCGCGCCCGCGGTCGCGATCGCCAGCGCCCGGACGACCGAGCCGGGCCGCGACCGCACCGCGCCGACGAGGGCCAGCAGGAGCAGGCCGGCGTTCACCACGTGGGCGACCGCGGTGCCGACCCCACCCCGCACCGAGGCCTGCAGCCACGACGGGTCGAGCGGGGAGAGCAGCGACGGCAGCGCCGACACGAGCCAGGACGGGTCGAAGGAGTCCTCGCGCAGGACCAGGTTCTGGACGATCTCCATCTGGTCGAGCGTCGCCCGCGAGCTCTGCACGGCGGACCACCCGAGGGAGACCAGGAAGGTCGCGGCCGCGCTCACCCCGACGAAGACCCAGAGGCGCGGGGTGAGCGCGCTGCGCCACCTCTGCCGCGCGCGGTCGGACCGCTGCACCGCCCGGACCAGGACGAAGGCGCAGGCCAGCAGCAGCACCGCGACGTTGGTCACCTTGAGCACCAGGGCCACCGCGGCGAGGCCGAGGGGCGCCCACATCGGCAGGCGCCCCGCCGACCAGCGCAGGGTGGCGAGGGTGACGGCCGCGCCGGCGGCGAACGCGGCGGCGTCGTTGGTGACGGTGCTGTGCGCCAGGAGGAACGCCGGGGCGGCGATCAGCGCCAGCGAGATCCCCGCCCGGACGAGCCGGGGCACCCCCAGGTCGGCGAACAGCAGCCACAGCAGGACGAGACCCAGGACCAGCCACAGCGCGCTGGTCGCGCGCATGGCGTCGACGGGGTCGACGTCCCCGGGCAGGAGGTGCGTCGCGGCCCACAGCCCGGCGGCGGGGACGACGTAGTAGAGCGGCGGCTGGATGAACTCGGTGGTCAGCCCGTAGTTGGGCATGACACCGCGGTCGGGCCGGTCGCACGGCGGGTAGTCCCACGGCGAGTCGATCGTCCGGCACGCCACGGCCTGGGTGGTGGCCGGGAGCCACAGGTCGCCCGAGGCGGGCACGTGGCCGTCCAGCAGGTGGAGGACGTAGTCGACGTGCTGGGCCTCGTCGTACTGCGACAGCGGGCGGTACGAGTGGATGTGCAGGCCCACCAGGACGACGCCCAGCAGGACGACCAGGGCGGGCCCGACCCGCGAGGCCCGGGACCGCGACGAGCGGTCGCCGTCGGCGTCGAGGCCCGCCCGGTCCTCCGCCGTCCGCCGCGCCGCCGCGCCGAGCGGTCCGACGTCGTCGCCGATCATGCCGATCCCCTCGTGTCCCCGGTCTCGCCCGCCTGCTGACCGTCCCGGCGTGCGGGTGCGCGGCCGTGGTCGCCGTCGATTGTGGGCGAGGCCGGACCGGCACCGGCCCGGGGGAGGGGTCGTCCGGCAGCTTTCTGCCCACCGGTCGGCGGGTCGTCCCCTTTCGTCACGGGCACCAGCCGTAGCCTGCGATCACAGCGCGTCCCGCCTTGCTCACAATCCGTCCTCGACTGCTCCTGGCTGCGCAGGGATGGCGGTGCAGGTGCGCGGGCGGACCGTCGCCCCAGCTCACCGGAGGACCCTCACCCGTGCGCCGCATCGCCGCCGGCCTCACCGCCTTCCTGGCGGTCACCGCCACCCTGCTGATCCTCCCGGTGTACGCGGCCCCCGTCCCGGAGCCACGCCCCGTCGCGGCGTCGATCGAGACCGTCGAGCTGGGCTCGGTGACCGACCCCGAGGGCGACGCCGTCGTCGTGGACGACGGGCAGGCCCAGCCGGACGGCGTGGACGAGGCCGAGGCGACCGCGTCGCCCCCCGCGCCCACCACGGAACCGGCACCGACGACCGAGGCCGCGCCGACCACGGAGCCGGCGCCGACGACCACGGAGTCCGCGCCGACCACCGAGCCGGCGCCGACGACCGAGCCCGCGCCGACCACGGAGCCCGCGCCGACGACCGAGCCCGCGCCCGCGACCGACCCCGACGTCGTCAGCTCGGGTGAGGAGCTCGCCGGCGTCCCGGCCCTGACGGTGTCGCAGCCCGACACCGACGAGTTCTCGACCGTGGGCATCACCTGGCAGCAGGACGACGTCACCGACGTGGTCACCCAGATCCGGGTGCGCGACCGCGACGGCGACTGGGGCGAGTGGACCACCCTGCAGGCCGACGACATCGAGCAGACCGCCTCGGACGCCACGGAGAGCGAGGCGGTCCGGGGCGGGACGGCGCCGTACTGGACCGGCGAGGCGCACGGCATCGAGGTCATCGTCCAGGGGGCCGGCGGTGTGGTGCCGCGCGACGTGCGCGTGGCGCTGGTCGACCCGGGGGACAGCCCCGCCGACGCCCTGCCCGTCACCTCCGGGGCGCCGGGCGAGGCGCACGCCGACGGCACCCAGCCGTACGTCTTCACGCGGGCGCAGTGGGGCGCCGACGAGTCGATCCGCACCTGGGACCCCGAGTACGCCCCCGCGCTCAAGGCGGCCACGCTGCACCACACCGCCGACCGCAACACCTACTCGGCGGGGGACGTGCCGGGGATGCTCCGCTCGATCTACGCGTACCACACGGTGACGCGCGGCTGGGGCGACATCGGCTACAACGTGATCGTCGACAAGTTCGGCCGGATCTTCGAGGGTCGCTTCGGCGGCCTCAGCTCCACCGTGGTCGGCGCGCACGCCGGTGGCTTCAACACCGGGACGTTCGGGGTCTCGATGCTCGGCGACTACACCGCCACCGAGCCCCCCCAGGCGGTGCTCGAGTCGGTGGCCTCCGTCATGGCGTGGAAGCTGGCCCTCTACGGCGTCAGCCCCTACGGCACCACGCAGCTCACCTCCGGCGGCGGCGGGACGGCGAAGTACGCCGCCGGGACCGTGGTGACGCTGCCGGCGATCTTCGCCCACCGCGACGTGGGCAGCACGACCTGCCCGGGGCAGGCGGCGTACAACCGCATGGGCCAGCTCCGCGACATGGTTGCCGCCCGGTACAGGGCGATCAGCGGCAGCCCGAGCGGGAACCTGGAGAAGTTCGCCCTCGTCGGCCGGTCGGTCGAGGTGACCGGCTGGGCCTTCGACCCCGACCAGCCGACCGCGCCGGTCGGTGTCGGCATCTCGGTGGACGGCGACTGGGCGCTCCAGCTCACCGGTGACCGGAGCCGTCCGGACGTCGGCGCCGCCTACCCCCAGGCGGGGTCCGCGCACGGCTTCTCGGGCCAGCTGCAGCTGGCGTCGGGCCAGCGCACCGTCTGCGTCGTCTTCGTGAACAACGGGGCGAACGGGGCCAACAACTGGATCCGGTGCCAGGTGTTCTCGGTACCGCGGGCACCCACCACGACCCCGATCGGCAACGTCGAGGGGGTCGCCGTCCAGGGGGCCACCCTGCGCGCGTCCGGGTGGGCGGTCGACCCCGACTCCCTCGCCACGTCCCTGCAGGTCCACGTCTACGTGAACGGGGCCTTCGCCCAGGCGCTGACCGCCGACGGCCGGCGCGACGACATCGCGGCGGCGTACCCCGGCGCCGGGTCCGCGCACGGCTGGTCGTGGCAGTCGACCGTGACCGCACCGGGCTCCTACCGCGTCTGCGTCTACGCGATCAACGTCGGCCAGGGCACGGGGAACCCGCTGCTCAACTGCGCGACCACGGTCGTGGACACGGCGTCGTTCAACCCCGTGGGCCACCTCGACGGCGCGCGGTTCAGCGGGCGCGGCGTCGCGCTCGACGGCTGGGCGTACGACCCCAGCTCGCCCACCTCCCCGGTGGCCGTGGCGTTCTTCCTCAACGGCAGCCTCGCCTGGCAGACGACCGCCGGCACCTCCCGGCCCGACGTCGGGGTGGCCTTCCCGGGCGCCGGCGCCCAGCACGGCTTCACCCTGTCCCGCGACCTCGGCCCCGGGCGGCACACCATCTGCGCGTTCGGGGTGAACACCGGGAGCGGGACGGCGAACTCCCTGCTCGGCTGCGCGACCGGGACGATCGCCGACCAGGCGTGGGAGCCGATCGGTCACCTCGACGCGGCGACCGTGGTCGGGGCGGGGCACGTCAACGTGTCCGGCTGGCTGTGGGACCCCGACGCGGGGCCGAGCTCGAGCCCGGTGCGCATCGTCGTCGACGGGGCGACCGTCGGTCAGTTCACGGTCGCCAACAACCGCCCCGACCTGGCCGCCGTCCTCCCGGCCGCGGCGGGGACGGCGCACGGCTTCACGCGGGCGCTCGGCCTCACCGCGGGCTCGCACATCGTCTGCGCCTACGCCACCAACGTCGGGATGGGGAGGAACGACACGTTCCTCGGCTGCCTCGGCGTGACCATCTGACCGCTCCACCAGCACCTCGAAGGGCTCTCCATGGCCAGGCCTGCACGCCGACTCCCGCTGCTCCTCCTCGGGGTGGTCCTCGTGGCCGCCGCCGTGGTCGCGGGGCTGGTCGCGGGCCGGGGCGGCGACGACGGGGCGGAGGCCGCGGCCGGCTCGTCGACGGCCGCGCCCACCGTGGTCACCGAGCCGCCGCCGGGAGCGCCCGTCGTCACCGACGCGCCGGTGCCCGAGGTCCCCTCGGGGGTGCCGCTCGAGGTCGTCGTCACCTACTCCGGCTGGGACGACGACGCGCAGGTGGCCGAGGCCGCGGGCCTGGTCCCCGGGCTCGTCGAGTCCGGCGGCACCTGCGAGCTGACCCTCACCCGTGAGCGGACGACCGTCACCGGCCAGGCGGCGGCGGAGTCCGACGGCAGGTCCACGTGGTGCGGCAGCGTCACGGTCGCGGGCGGGGACCTCACCCCCGGCACGTGGAGCGCCGTCCTGTCCTACCGGTCGGCCACCGCCAGCGGCGCCACCGACGCCTTCGACCTCGAGGTGCCCGAGCAGTGAGCGACCGCCTGCTCTCCCTCGTCCGGATCGGCGTGGCCCTGGCGCTGCTGCTCACGCTGGGCCTCGCCGACCACACCGTGCCGCCGCCCCCGGGCGGGCTCGCGCCGGCGGCCGACATCAGCCAGTTCAACCCCGGCCACATCGTCAGCGACTCGGTGTTCTTCGACGGCGACGCCATGACCGCCGCCGAGATCCAGAACTTCCTCGACGTCAAGGGCGCGAACTGCCGCCCCGGCAGCGACGGCACACCGTGCCTGAAGAACTACCGGCAGGACACCACCGACCGGCCGGCCGACTCCTTCTGCGCCGGGTACGCCGCGGCGCCCCAGGAGACGGCGGCGGCGATCATCGCCAAGGTGGGGCTCTCCTGCAACATCAGCCCCAAGGCCCTGCTGGTCATCCTGCAGAAGGAGCAGGGCCTGGTCACGATCAGCGGCGACCGGCTCTACGCCCGGCGCTACCGCGAGGCCATGGGCTTCGCCTGCCCGGACACGGCTCCCTGCGACCCCGCCTACAACGGCTTCCAGAACCAGGTCTACAGCGCCGCCCGGCAGTTCCAGCGCTACGCCGCCACCCCGGCGTCGTTCGGCTACCGGGCCGGGCGCACGAACACGATCCTCTGGAACCCGAACACCGCCTGCGGCTCCAGCCAGGTCTACATCCAGAACCAGGCCACCGCCGGGCTGTACATCTACACGCCCTACCGGCCCAACGCCGCGGCCCTGGCGGCGGGGTACGGCACGGGTGACGCCTGCTCGGCCTACGGCAACCGGAACTTCTGGCTCTACTTCACCGACTGGTTCGGCTCCACCTACAGCCCGGGCGAGTCCCCGTGGCAGCCCATCGGCCACCTGGACTCCGTCACCGCCGCGAGCGGCGACCGCATCGAGGTGCTCGGCTGGGCGGTGGACCCCGACACGACGGCGCCGATCTCGGTGCACGTCTACGTCGACGGCGGGTGGGCCGGCGCGGTGACCGCCGACGTGCCCCGGCCGGACATCGGCGCCTACCTGCCCTCGTACGGGGAACGCCACGGGTTCTCCCTGCCGCTGACGGTCCCCCAGGGCCGGCACACCGTCTGCGCGTTCGCGATCAACGTCGGCTACCCGGCGGTCAACCCGTCGATCGGGTGCCTGGAGGTCGACACCGGCCACCTGCCCCTGGGCAACATCGAGCAGGCCTTCATCGACGAGGGTCAGGCCGTGCTGACCGGCTGGACGCTGGACCCCGACACCACCGGGCCCATCGACGTGCACGCCTACGTCAACGGCCAGCTCGGCGGGTACGGGACGGCCGGGCTCTCGCGCCCCGACGTGGCGGCCGCCTACCCCGGCGCCGGCGACCGGCACGGGTTCAGCATCCGCGCCTTCCTCCAGCCCGGCGACAACCAGATCTGCCTCTTCGCCATCAACGTCCCCACGCCCGCCGTGAACCCGTCGCTGGGCTGCCGCTCCCTCCACCTGCGCGTGGACCCGATCGGCACGGTCGACGAGGTGACCAGCGGTCCGACGTCGGTGACCGTCACCGGCTGGGCGCTGGACCCCGAGACGCGCTCGCCGATCGACGTCAAGGCCGTCGTCGACGGCGTGGAGGTGGTCCGGCGGACGGCGGGCGACCAGCGGCCCGACGTCGCGGCGAACTACCCCGAGAGCGGGCCACGGCACGGCTACTCCTTCACGGTGCCCCTGGCCCCCGGGACCCACCAGTTCTGCGTGTACGCGGTGAACGTCGGGCAGGGCAGCACCGACCCGCTGCTCGGCTGCCGGGACGTCAACGTGGGCGTGCCCCCGATCGGGCACCTCGACGAGGCGGTCGTCTCCTCCTTCCAGGCGCGCGTGCAGGGCTGGGCGCTCGATCCGGACACGAGCGCGCCGATCGACGTGCACGTCCTCGTGGACGGCCGGCTCGCGGCGACCGTGACGGCGTCGGGCGACCGCCCGGACATCGGCGCGGCGTTCCCGGCGACCGGGCCCGCGCACGGGTTCACCGCGACGGTGCCGGTGGCCGCCGGCCGGCACACCATCTGCGCCTACGCGGTCAACGTGCTCGGCGGGAACGGCACCCCCGGGCTCGGCTGCTACGCCGTGCAGGTCGCGGCCGGCCAGTCGCGGCCGTTCGGTCAGCTGGACCAGGTGTCCGTGGAGGCGGGCATCGTGCGGGCGACCGGGTGGGTGGTCGAACCCGACGCGCCGACGGCGCCGGTCATGACCCACTTCTACGTGGACGGCCGCCTCGCGGGTTACCTGCACGCGGGGGAGGACCGGCCGGACGTCGCCGCGGCGTTCCCGGGTGTGGGACCCGCCCACGGCTACACGGGCTACTTCATCCTGTCCCCGGGGCGGCACACCGTGTGCACCTACGGCATCAACCAGGGCGTGCCGGACATCAACCCGCAGCTTGGCTGCCGAGCGGTCACCGTGCCGTGAGCGCCCGCCGGTAGGCCTCCGTCGTCCGCACCGCCGTGGCCGCCCAGGTGAACCGGGCGGCCCGGCGGCGCCGGCGGCCGGCCAGGCCGGGGTCCTCGGTGCCGTGGAGCTGGTCGCGCAGCGCCTCGACCAGTCCCTCCAGGTCGCCCGGCGGGACCAGGCGGGCCAGCCCGGGATCGTCCCCCACGACCTCCCGGGTGACCGCCAGGTCGGAGGCGATCACGGGGACGCCGCAGGCGAAGGCCTCCAGCGGCGGCAGCCCGAACCCCTCGTACAGGGACGGGTAGACCAGCGCCCGGGCACCGGCCACGACGCTGCGGAGGTCGTCGTCGGCCAGGTACCCGGTCAGGACGACGGCGCCGTCGGGCAGGCCGCCGAGGTCGAGGTCGGGGCCCCAGCCGGGCGGGCCCATGAGGACCAGCGCCGGCCAGTCCGCGTGCTCGGCGCAGAGCCGGCGGTGCGCCTGCAGGAGGAGGGGCAGGTTCTTGCGCGGCTCGAGCGACCCGCTGAAGACGAGGTACTCCTCCGGGAGGCCGAGCCGCCGTCGCCGCTCGGCGCCGGGCGGCGCGGCGTCGGACCAGGCCGGGTCGACGCCCAGCGGGGTGACCGCCACGCGGTCCTCCGGCAGGCCGTAGGCGTCGCGCACCTCGCCGGCCACCGCCGCGCTGGGCACGCAGACGACGCCGGCCCGGCGCACGCTGCGCGGGACCAGCTCCCGGTAGGCCAGCGACGCCCGCGTCACCGTCTGCGGCGTCCGCAGGAACGACAGGTCGTGGACGGTGACGACCCCGGCGGCGCGGCCGGTCGGCGGCAGCACGAAGTTCGTGCCGTGGAAGAGGTCGACCCGCCCGGCCAGCGCGGAGACCGGCGGCAGCTCCGCCCGCGACCACAGCCACTGCAGCGCCCGGGCCGGCACGGGCGGCCCGGTGACCCGCACGCCCGGCGGCAGCAGCGGGGCCAGCCCGGCGCGCCCGCGCACGGTGACGGCCACCCCGCGCAGCTCGGCCGGGGCGTCGGGGCCCTGCTCGGCGGCCAGCGCGGCCAGCAGGGAGCGGACGTACCGCCCGATGCCGGTGGGAGTGCCCAGCAGCGGGGTCACGTCCATGGCGATGCGCAGTGCGGCCTCCGCTCCTCGGGTCGGGCGCGCCACCAGGGACGGGTAGGTTGATCCCGAACCGTCCGCTGCACCCGACCGGACGTCGACGGTACCGGCAGCGGCGCACCTGCCCGGGACGGGGCGCGGCCACCACCGCCCCGGTCCGGCACGACGTCGGAGGAGTCCGCACCGTGACCAGTGCCCCCCCAGCTGCTGAGGACGGGGCCGGCTGGCGCGACCGCCTGCGCCGTGCGGCGCTCGCCCGGATGCCGGAGGGCGGCCGGCGCCGCGCGGTCGCCACGGCCGCCCGGGACACGCTGGCCGACCTGGGTGAGACGGTGACGTCCATCCGCCGGCACTGGGCCGCGCCGGGCGTCGCGGAGGTGCCCGCCGCGCCGTACCCGGTGTGGCGGCTGGCGCACCGGCCCTCCGCGGCCGAGCTGGCCGCGCAGCGCGCGCGGGCCGACGAGGTCGCCGGCGGGACCGACGTCCGCGTGCTCGTGCTCCGCGGCCCCGGCGACCTGGCGGGGACCGTGGCGAGCCTGGCCGAGCAGTCGTCGCCGCGCTGGCGGGCCCTCGTGCCGGCGGCGGTGGCCGGCACCGACGCGCGGGTCGACGTGTGGACCGACGAGGAGGGCGTGCGGGCCTGGCTGGCCGAGGCGGGCCGGGCGGCGACGCTGGTGCTGCGCCCGGGGGACCGGCTGGAGCCCGACTGCGTCTTCTCCGTCGCCTCGGCCGTGCGGCGCTCGCCGCAGGTCGAGCTCGTCACCTGGGACGACGACGTCGTCTCCGGGCGCCGGCACCACGGCCCCCGGTTCCGGCCGTCGTGGTCGCCGGAGCTGCTGCTCGGCGAGGACTACGTCGGCCGCGCGTTCGCGATGCGGGCGTCGTCGGTCGTGCGCGCCGGCGGGCTGCCCGACCCGGACGCCCCGGCGGCGACGTGGGACCTGCTGCTGCGCGCCGACCTCCCGGCCGGGCGGGTCACCCGGGTGCCCCGCGTGCTCAGCAGCGTGCCGGAGCGCACCGTCGTCCCCCCGGCCGAGGCGGTCGCCACCGTCCAGCGGCACCTCGACCGGCACGGCCTGCCCGGCCGCGCCGCGGCCGGCCGCTCGGGGGGTGTCCGCGTCGTGTGGGAGCTGCCCGACTGGCCCCGCGTCACCGTCGTGGTCCCGTCGCGGCACGACGAGGCCATGCTGTCGGTGGCGCTGCCGTCGGTGGCGGCCAGCGACTACCCCGACCTCGAGATCGTGGTCGTCGACAACGGCGCGCGGACGCCGGAGCACGAGCGGTGGTACGCCGACCTCGACCTGCCGGTGCCCGTCGAGGTGCTCTGGTGGGACCGGCCGTTCAACTACTCCGCCGTCAACAACGCCGCCGCCGCCCGGGGCAGCGGTGAGGTGCTGGTCTTCCTCAACGACGACACCGAGGTCCGCGACCCGTCGTGGCTGCGCGAGCTGGTCGGCTGGGCGGTGCAGCCGGAGTCCGGCGTCGTCGGGCTGCAGCTGACCGGACCCGACGGCGAGATCCAGCACGCCGGGGTCGTGCTCGGCATGTCGGGCTTCGCCGACCACGTCTTCGCCGGCATGCCCCCGGGCAGCGACAGCGTCTACGGGCCCAGCGACCGGCTCCGCGACGTGCTCGCCGTGACCGGCGCCTGCTGCGCCGTCCGCCGGTCGCTGTTCGAGGAGCTCGGCGGCTTCGACGAGCGCTTTCAGCTCACCGGGTCGGACGTGGCCCTCGGGTTGAGCGCGGTCCTGGCCGGCCGGCGCAACATCTGCTCCCCGCACGCGGAGGTCCGCCACCTCGAGTCGGCCACCCGCGGCACCGACGTCCCGCGGGGCGACTACTTCGCCAGCTACTGGCGCTACAACCCCTGGCTGTTCGGCGGCGACCCGTACTGGAACCCCAACCTGTCGCTGCGCAGCCGCCGGCCCGCGCTGCGCGCCCGCACGGAGCCGAGCGCCCCCGACCGGGTGGGCCGGGTGATCGGCCGCGACCTCACCGCCTACCGGCAGCGCAGCGACGCCGACGAGACCCGCCGGCTGGCCGACATGTGCCGGGTGACCGACGCCGACGTCGCCCGCATCCGCGAGGACCACCGCCGGGTCGCCGCGCCGTCGCCGGTCCGCACGGTGAACTGGTTCCTGCCCGACATCGACAGCCCGTTCTACGGCGGCATCAACACCGGTCTGCGCATCGCCGACCTGCTCGCCCGCCGGCACGGCGTGGAGAACCGCTTCGTCGTGTGGGGTGCGCCCAACGAGGAGTTCTTCCGCTCGGCGCTCGCCGCCGCCTTCCCCTCGCTGGGGCGGTCGCCGATCGTCTTCCACGACGAGTCGCTCGACCTCCGCGCCGTCCCCCCGGCCGACGCCGGCATCGCGACCCTGTGGACCACGGCCTACGCGCTCGCGCACGCACCGGGCGTCGACCGGCGCTTCTACCTCGTGCAGGACTACGAGCCGATGTTCTACCCGGCCGGCACCCAGTACGCCCTGGCCGAGGAGAGCTACCGGCTCGGCTTCTACGGCATCTGCAACACCGACAACCTGCGGCGGGTGTACGAGGACGAGTACGGGGGCCGCGCCATGGCGTTCACCCCGGCCGTGGACACCTCGGTGTTCCACGCGCACGGCCGGCCCGAGCGCGCGCCGGACGACCCGGTCACCGTCTTCGTCTACGCGCGGCCCGGGCACTGGCGCAACTGCTGGGAGCTCGCCTCGGGCGCCCTGGCCGAGCTCAAGCGCCGCATGGGCGACGGCGTGCGGATCGTCACCGCCGGGGCGCGCGCGATCGGGACGGGCACCGACGACGTCATGGAGCACCTCGGCCTGCTCGACTACCGCGCGACCGGGGACCTCTACCGGTCCAGCGACGTCGGCCTCGGCCTGACCGTCTCCCGGCACCCCTCCTACCTGCCGCTGGAGCTCATGGCCTGCGGCGTGCCGGTGGTCGCCTTCGACAACCCCTGGGGCCACTGGCTGCTCCGCGACGGCGAGAACGGCCTCCTGGCCCGCCGGACGATCGACAGCCTGGCCGACAGCCTCGAGCGGCTCTGCCGCGACGCCGTCCTGCGGCGGCGGCTGGCCGACCAGGGCCTGGCCGACATCGCCGCCCGGCACGCCGACTGGGACGCCGCGCTGTCGGGCATCCACGGCTGGCTCTGCGACCCCGAGGGCGCCCGGCCGTGACGTCGGTCGAGCGGTCCGGCGTGGTGCTCGTGACACCGCAACCGCTCGGACCGCGGATGGCCGGCCCGGGGATCCGCGCGGTGGAGCTCGGGGCGGCGCTGGCCCGGGACGGCCGCGGGGGACCGGTCACCGTGGGGTCGCTGGCCGCGGTCGACCGGACGCAGGCCGGCCTGCGGCTGACGGCGGCCGGCGACGAGGGCGCGCTGCGGCGGCTGGTCGCGGCGGCGGCGGTCGTCGTGATCCAGGGCGACGTGCTCGGCCTGCACCCCTGGCTGGCCGACGAGGACGTCCCGCTCGTCGTCGACGCCTACGACCCGTACCACCTCGAGCAGCTCGAGCAGGCCCGCCCGCTGGGGGAGCCCGTGCGCCGGGCCGTGGTGCGCGACTGCGTGCGCTCGCTCAACACGCAGCTGGCCCGCGCCGACCTGGTGCTGTGCGCCTCGCCGCGGCAGCGGGCGCTGTGGCTCGGCCACCTGGCCGCGCTGGGCCGGGTCAACCCGCTGACCTACGACCGGGCCCCCGACCTCTCCGCGCTGCTGGCCGTCGTGCCCTTCGGCACCCCCGCCGCGCCCGTGCCCGCCCGGGACCGGACCGTCCTCACCGAGGCGTTCCCGGAGATCGGGGCGGACGACGTGGTGCTGATCTGGGGCGGCGGGCTCTACGAGTGGTTCGACCCCGCGCTGCTGGTCCGCGCGGTCGCCCGGGTCCTGCCCGACGTCCCGCGGCTGCGGCTGGTGTTCCTGGGCACGCGGCACCCCGTCGCCGGCGTCCGCTCGGCGCACGCGGCCGCGCTGGAGGCCGCCGAGGCGACCGGCACCCTCGGTCGTGCGGTGTTCTTCCACGAGGACTGGGTCCCCTACGACGAGCGCGGGCGGTGGCTGGCCGCCGCCGACGTGGGCGTGAGCACCCACCACGCGCACGTGGAGACCGAGTTCGCCTTCCGCACCCGGCTGCTCGACTACTTCTGGTGCCGGCTGCCGGTGCTCAGCACCGGCGGCGACGACCTGGCCGACCGGGTCGCCGAGCGGGGCGCGGGGACGACGGTGCCGGCCGGGGACCTCGACGCACTGACCGCCGCGCTCGCGACGGTGGCCGGCGACGCGGGCTGGCGGGCCCGGGCGGCCGACGCCTCGGCCGCCCTGGGCCGGGAGCTGTCCTGGGACCGCGTGGCCCGGCCGCTGGCCGACTTCTGCGCCGCCCCCCGGCGCGCCCCCGACCTGGTCCTCGACCGGGTGGACCGGCGGCAGCTCGGGCTGTCCGGGAGCGGCGGGTGGCCGTGGGACCGGCTGCGCGCGGCCTGGCGCGAGGGCGGTGCGCGTCTCCTCGCCGAGCGCGTCCGCAACCGACTGCCGCGCCGCCGCTGACGGCCCGGCCCAGCCCCTGGCGCGCCCGGTTCAGCCCCTGGGGCGGCCGGGCAGGCGCAGCCGGCGGACGGCGGCGGTCCGCAGCGCGCCCAGGGCCTCGCGCCCGCCCACCGTCCGCGGCGGGGCCGGCGGCGTGAGCGTGCCCGGCTTGCGGACGACGAAGACCTCGTTGAACGCGGCGTCCAGGCCGCGGGCCCGGTCGACCCGGTGGTGCGTGACGACCGCGCGCCCGGACCACTCGCTGAGCAGCCGCTCGAAGTCGGAGCCGTAGTCCCACGTCACCAGCGCCTTGTTGTCGCCGATCGGGTTGCCGTGGTACTCCGGCGGGAGGTCGTGCTGCACCCGGCCGTCGTCGTCGATGCGGGCCCGCCGCCGGCTCACGGCCAGGTCGGCGTGCTTGGGCGCCGTGAAGACGTGCGCACCGCCCGGGCGCAGGACGCGGTCGATCTCGCGCACGGCCCGGTCGGGGTGGAAGACGTGCTCGAGGACGTCCTGCGTGATGAACAGGTCGACGGACTCGTCGGGCAGGGTCAGCGCCTCGAGGTCCTCGCTGCGCACCCCGTCCACGTACTCGCCGCGCGGCACCTCCGGGAAGTACTGCGAGGTCGAGTACCGCGACGCCCAGCGGGCCAGGTAGTCGTTGGACGGCGACGACTCGTGGATCTCCAGGTCGTCCCAGCCCGACACGGTCTCGTCGAGGACCGTCTGCAGGTGGCGCTGCCGCGGGACCGAGCCGCACGACGTGCAGACGTAGAAGTCCCGCAGCCACTCGTCGTGGGCGACGAAGGTGGTCCGGTTGCGGCAGCAGGCGCAGTAGCCCTCGTTCTCGAAGACCGGCGTCCGCTGCTCGGTGCCGGACGAGGTCGCCTCCTGGGCTTCCTCCACGGTGTGCGTCATGGGTACCCCCCGTTGCAGGTTCTCGTGCACGGTATGCCGAAGTGCCGGGCCCGTCGCCCGGCCGGGTGAACCGTGTGACGGCTGTGCAGGATGAGTGGCTCGTGAGTCGGCGGCGAGAGAGGGTGCGGGGGTGACGGGAACTCCCTGGGCGGTGCACCTGGCGGGTGGTCCGACGCTCGACGCGTTGCCGGCCGTCGTCGACGTGGCGAAGGAGGCGCCGCCGAACCCCCCGGAGTCGGTCCAGGTGAGCTTCGTCGGGCTCTCGGCCGAGGCCGCCTACGCCGAGGCCGACGCGTTCGTCGGCGCCGTCGAGGAGGAGCTCGGCCGCCTCGGCCACCCCGGGCTGGCCGCCTCCCGCGTCCTCGACCTCGGCAGCGGCTGGGGACGGATCAGCCGGGTCCTGCTCACCCGGGTCGCGCCGCAGCGGCTCTTCGCCGTCGACGTCGACCCCGACATGACCGCCCTGGTGAACAGCACGCTGCCCGGCATCAACGCGATGACGGTCTCCCCGTCGCCGCCGACCGTGCTCGCCGACGGCTCCATGGACGTGGCCGTCGCGTTCAGCGTGTTCTCCCACCTCTCCGAGCCCGCTCACGCGGCGTGGGCCCGTGAGCTGGCGCGGCTGGTCCGCCCCGGCGGCGCGGTGGCGATCACGGTCCTCGGCGGGGACTTCCTCGACCTCGTGGCCGGCGCCCGGGCCGCGGTGACCGCCGGCGACGCCGACCCGTTCGCCGAGCGGATGGCGGAGGTCTTCCCCGACGTCGACGCCGCCCGCGCGGCCTTCGCCGCCGACCGGGTCGTCTTCGGCGCCACCGGTGGGGGCGGCGTGCGGACCAGCGACTACTACGGGTGGGCGGCGGCGTCCCGCCGGTGCGTGGAGCGCGTGTGGGGGGACGCGGGCCTCCAGCTGGTGCACTGGCGGCCGAGCGGCGAGCTGTTCCCCCAGGCGCTGGCGGTGCTCGTGCGCACCGGCGCGCCGCCGTGGCGGCGGCCGCTGCGTCGCGTGCGGCACGTCGCCGCGCGGCAGGCCCACCGCGTGGGCGCCCGGCTGCCGTTCCCGGCCCGGGCCGTGGTGCGCCGGCTGCGCCGGCGCACCACGGCGCCGGTCAGCTGAAGGCGACGTCCCGCAGGGCCAGGAGGTAGCTGCGGCCGTACCGGTCGGTCGGCTCGAGCACGGCGGCCTCCGCCCACTCGTTCCAGGCGTTGAGGAACACCACCCGCCGGTCGCGCTCCCGGGCGCTCACGGCGTGGGCGAGCGCCTTGACCCAGCGGTGGAAGACGTACGGGTTGGAGCCGTACCAGAAGTCGCTGCTGAGCTGGCGCCGGGCGGTGTTGTCGAAGTTGACCATCGCTCCCGGGAAGTGGTCGGGGTCGGTGTTCCGGGCCGCCCGCAGCGCCGCGTCGTCGGCCATCGCGGGGTAGCTCATCGCGTTGCCGTGGAAGTCGTCGCGCACGCGCAGGTGCACGCGGTCGATGCCCTTCCACAGCATGTTGTGCGGCGGGAAGTCCAGGGAGCCGTCGAGGCCGTGCTCCGCGGCGGAGTCCAGCCCCTGCATGCTCTGCCCCACGTTGACCGACATGAGGAACAGCTCCCCGATGCCGCGCTGCCGGGCGATCTCGCGCCAGCGGCGCGCGACCGCGGGGAAGTCCGGCATCTGCGCCGGGCGGTAGACGGCGAGGACCTTGCGGCCGTCGATCGTCATGTACCGCGGGTCGGCGAGGAACTCCGCGACGTCCTCGATGAAGTTCTCGGCGGGCACGTGCTCGTAGTCCTGGGCGAGCAGGATGTCCTGGGAGTTGCCGTCCCAGCGGCGCGTCCAGTTCTCGTTGGCCCACATCAGGCAGAACGGGAAGTCCAGGTCGCCGGCCAGCAGCTTCTCGATCGGCTTGTTCAGCAGCCGGCGCCCGGCGAACCAGTAATAGTAGTACATGAAGCCCTCGACACCGGCGGAGCGCGCCAGCTCGGCCTGCTCCCGGCGGACGTCGTCGGAGTTCAGGTCGTAGAAGCCGAGGTCGCTGGGCAGCAGCGGCTGGGCGTGCCCGTGGAAGACCGGCCGGGTGGAGGTGACGTTGGTCCACTCGGTGAAGCCGCGGCCCCACCACTCGTCGTTCTCCGGCGTGCGGTGGAACTGGGGGAGGTAGAACGGCACGAACCGCACGCGCGGCCGCAGCGGGCGGCCGTCGTAGACCTCGTGCCCGGCGGGGTCGACCGACGCCGGCAGCGCGGAGCGCTCCACCGTCCGCAGGTCGGCCTCGGCGGTGAGCACGCCGATGAGCCGCTCGACCGCGTGCGCCGTCGTGCCGTTGACCTGCCCGGCCTCGGCCTCGAAGTCGACCTCGGTCATGAGCAGCGCCCGCAGACCCTGCAGCACGATGCCGCGGCACCAGTACATCGAGCCGGCGGCGAAGGTGAGCGAGTCGTCGTCGAGGGTGAACTCCAGGCGGCGGGCCAGCTGCCGCGCGTTGCGCTGGTTGTCGCCCCAGAACTCCGGGCCGAGCACGCTGCCGTCGGCGGTGACCACGCCCAGGTCGGGGTCGGCGCGGAAGGCGGCGAGGATGCGCTCGACGTTGTCGCGGTCGCCGAGCAGCTGCTGCAGCAGCCCCGAGCGCCAGGTCGCGCCGTCGCCGGTGAGCTCGTGCGCCTCGCGCCAGGCGCTCTTCTTGGTGTGCACCTTGAGGATCAGCAGGTACGGGTCGAGCACGCCGCTGTTCACCGCTGCGACGGTCGGCCAGATGTCGCGGCCGTGGTTGTCCACGGGGAGCACGCGGACGTTGCGCATCGACCCGGTCGGGTGGATGTCGAGCTCCACCCCGGAGGAGTTGGTGACGATCAGGTCGAAGTCGACCGGCACGTGCTTGAGCTCGTCGAGCACCTCGTCGACCAGCTCGGGGAAGTGGACGTGGAACAGCACCGCGATGCGGGCGGGCTCCGGCACGACCAGCCGGCCGTGGGTCCGCCAGCTCGGCGGGTAGAGGACCGGCCGGCCCTCGTGCGCCCGGGCGACCCACTCGTCGAAGGTGGCCGGTGCGTGCAGCGGGCGGCCGTAGTCCAGCGGGAGCTCCCGGCCGATCACCTCGTAGATGCGGCGTCGGGGCTGGAGGCGCCGACGGGCCTCCACGAGGGCCGCACCCTGTTCGGCGAGCTCCCGCGCGGCGCGCCGCTTGATCTTGCCGGCGGTCCGGCGGACCAGGGTTCCTTCGAGCATGAGACTGTTCACTTCCTGTTGCCGTGGGGAGACGGCGTCGCGGGGAGGTCGGTCAGGTCCATTCGGAGATGTCGGTCCCGTACCGGTCGGCGACGACCGCGGCGATGCGGTCGCCGTCAGCGGCCAGGTCGGGCCGGCGCAGCAGCTCGCGCTTGACGAAGGGGACCCCCGCCTCGAGCAGACCGCGCCACGCGTGGATCGTGGGGTTCAGCCCGTCGGTCACCACCTCGCTGTGGTGCACGAAGGCCGTGCTGGAGTACCCGTGCTCGACGAGGAAGTCCCGGAAGCCGAACTCGTAGCGCATGATCAGCTCGGTCTTGTCGGGGATGACGCGCAGGTCGCGCCAGAACCGCCGCAGCGGCGCCTCGGTGAGCACCCCGAACCGGAAGCCCCGGAAGAACGACTGCAGGTGGCTGCCGAACTGGTCGGACTCCACCATGCCCCAGACGTCGGCAGTGCTCGCCTCGAAGTCGGCCACCACCCGGTCGAGCCGGTCGAACGGCCCCACGAGGCTGTCGTTGACGACGAGCACGTACGGCAGCGCCAGCAGCTCCTCGTACGCGGCCATGGCCACCGCCCAGGAGCCGAAGTCGTAGCCGGTGTTCGGCCGGCGCAGCACGGTGAGCTCGTCGAGCCGCACCCCGTGCTCGCCGGTGAAGGCGAGCTCGCCCGGCGCCTCGCTGGTCGAGCAGACGACCACGCGGTAGCCGAGCCGCTGCAGCTCGGCGACCAGCGTCTGCACCGACCGCGACTGGCGCTCGTCGGGTGACCAGTGCGCCAGGAACGCGACGCGCCGGGCGTCGGCGGGGACCGGCGAGGAGCGTTCCACGGCCGTCGGCGCGGCGACGTCGACCACCCGGGGGAGGCGACGGAGGGAGCCGAGCATTCAGTCGCCACTCCTGCGCAGCAGCGAGCCGGCCCGTCCGCGCCGGACCCGGCGCAGGGCGGAGCGCGCGCCGTCCAGCTCGGACCTCAGCTGGGACAGGCGGGTGCTGAGCAGGGCGTGCTGGGGGCGCAGCCGGGCCACCTCGGCGCGCAGCAGCCGCAGCTCCTCGTCCTTCTCGTGGTCCTGCGCCGCGAGCTGGTCGCGCAGCTTGTCGCGCTCGTTGCGCGCGGCGTCGCGGGTGGCCAGCAGCTCGGAGTACATCCCCGCGGCCGACCGCGGGTACATCAGCCACTCCGCGTGCCCGACCTGCTCGGCGAACGGCGCGAACCGGGTCTTCTTGTCGAGCACGACGACGGAGTCGTAGACGTGCACGCCGTCGAGCTGGCCGGTCCAGACGGGGTCGACCGGGTCGGGCTGGTGGAAGCCGTTGACGTCGTCGAGGCGCTGCTTGGCCCACTCCATGAAGGTGCCGGCGCGGTTGCGGCCCCCCTGGTAGGACTCCCAGTACGAGGTGTGGCAGTCCTCGACGAGGAAGACGCCGCCGTCGGCCAGCAGCGGGAACAGCGTCTCGGCGGTGGTGATCTGCTGGTCCATCTCGTGGCCGCCGTCGTCGATGATGATGTCGAACGGCCCGTGCTCCGCGGCGACGCGACGGAGGAACTCCGCGTCGGTCTGGTCGCCGATCTCCACGACGTGCCGCGGGTCGGAGGCGGCCTTCGCGTCCTCGTCGATGTCGATCCCCACGAGGGTCACCTGGGGGCCGAAGAACCACTCCCACATGTCCAGCGAGCCACCGCGGTAGATGCCGATCTCGAGGATCCGCACCGGGCGGCCGCGGTAGGGGGAGAAGTGGCGGGTGTAGATCGGGAAGTAGTGGACCCACTTGTCCAGCACCCGGCCCGCGCGGTGCGAGCTGAAGTAGGAGAACAGGGGGTCGTCGCGCAGGGCGGCGATGCCGTCGCCGAGGTAGAACGCGGTGCGGTAGCACTCGTTCGCGAAGAAGTCGTTCGTGCCGCCCTTGCGGATGACGTCGCCGAGACCCCGGGCCTGGACCGCGGGGTCGTCGGAGGCGGCGAGCGGCGCCCACAGGACGCCCCGCTCCTCCTCGGTGAGCTCCTCGCTGGTGAGCACCATGTTCTTGGCCCGGTCGGGGAACCCGGTGGCCAAGGAGTGCAGGAGCGTGCCGAGGGATTCAGCGCTGAACAAGGTGGTGCTCCTTCGGTCGGTCAGGACGGGGTCAGTGCGCAGCGGGCTGGTGGGAGTGTGACCAGTGCCCGTTCACCTTGACCAATCCCGGCTCGGTGACGTTCTCGGCCCGCACCTTGAGCACGAACGCCCGGTCCAGGTAGTCGTAGGGGTGCCCCTTGTCGACGGCCGCCGTCGTCACGAGGAACTCGCCCGGCTGCAGGGGGAGCTCGTCGACGGTGAAGTCGACGTGCCCCTCGCCCTCCTCGACGGCGAACGCGGCGTCGCCGTAGCCCGAGTTCGGGCCGGCCACCTGGATGCCGCTCTCGGTGGTGAACCCCAGCCCGAAGGTCACCGAGGGCAGGGCCGTGCTCGCCCGGTACCGCATGCGGATGGTGCACGACTGACCGGTGGCGAGGAACGGCTGCGGGCGGCCGCGCTCGTCGAGGTACTCGACGTCGGTCACGCGGATCTCGCCGCTGCCGCGCCGGGGGGTCATCCCCTCGTTCTCCTCGCCCTCGGCGGGCGCGGTCGGCTCGGGGCGGGTCTGCGCCTCGCGCTGGTTGACCGCCTTGAGGTACTGGTCGACGACCTCGCGCGAGGGGCCGACCGCCTTGAGCGTGCCGCCGTCGAGCCACGCCGCCTGGTCGCACAGGTCGGTGACCAGGCCGAGGGAGTGCGTGACCAGGACGATCGTCACGCCCTTGCGCCGCAGCTTGTAGAGGTGGTCGAAGCAGCGGCGCTGGAACTCCTCGTCGCCGACCGCGATGACCTCGTCGACGATGAGGATCTCCGGGTCGAGGTTCACCGCGATCGCGAACCCGAGGCGGACGTACATCCCGGAGGAGTAGACCTTCACGGGGGTGTCGATGAAGTCCTCGAGCCCGCTGAACGCGATGATCTCGTCCATCGCCGCGTCGATCTGCTTGCGGGTCATGCCGAGGATCGAGCCGTTGAGGTAGACGTTCTCCCGCCCGGTCATCTCCGGGTGGAACCCGGCACCGAGCTCGAGCATGGCCGAGATCCGGCCGTGCGCGGTGATCGTCCCCGACGTCGGCCGGTGGATGCCGGCGACGAGCTTGAGCAGGGTGGACTTGCCGGAGCCGTTGTGGCCGATCAGCGCGAACGTCTTGCCGCGGGGGATGTCGAGGTCGACACCCTTGAGCGCCCAGAAGTCGTCGGCGTGCTTGTCCTGGCGGCGGGAGCTGAACAGCTCCTTGACGTTGGTCCGGCGGTCGCTGTACCGGCGGAAGCGCTTGGTGACGTCCCGGACCTCGATGGCGACGCCGGCCGGGGTCTCCGCAGGGGCCTCCAGCTCCAGGTCGGCAGGGGGGAAGACGGTCACAGTTCCTCGCTCACGTCGGCGGACTTCCGCTGGAAGATCGTCCAGCCGCCGACCAGGACCAGCAGGCTCACCGCGGTCAGGTACCCCAGCTGGGCCCACCCGGGGAACTCCAGGTGCCACAGCACCGAGCGGAACGCCTCGACGAACGTGGTGACGGGGTTGTACTCGTACAGCCGCAGCCACGGGTGCTCGCCGTACAGGTCGGTCACCAGCGAGATCGGGTAGATGATCGGCGACATGTAGAACAGCAGGCTGAGCAGGACGGTCACGATGTAGCTGACGTCGCGGAAGCGGGCGTTGGCGATGGCCAGCACCATGCCGATGCCCAGGGAGAACGCCGCGAGCAGGACGAGCAGCACGGGTGCCAGCAGGAAGGTCCACCCGATGTTGCCCACCACGAGGTAGACGACCAGCAGCAGGCCGAACTCGATCGCGGTCTGGTTGAGCACCGCGCCGGCCGAGCCGATGACCGGCGCGAACGGCGGGAAGTAGATCTTGCGCAGCAGCGGGCCGGCCGTCACCAGGGCGCCCATGCCGCTGGTGGTCACCGACGAGAAGAAGTTCCACACGACCAGCGCGGTGAACAGGTAGACGGTGAAGTTGGTGAGCTCACCGTTGCCGGCCACGGGGGTCGGGAACTTGATGATGAAGCCGAAGACGAGGCTGTAGATGGCCAGCGTGGCCAGCGGGTTCAGCAGGGACCAGGCCGAGCCGAGCAGGCTGCCCTTGTACTTGCCCTTGATCTCGCGGTTGGCAAAGTTCCCGATCAGTCCGCGGTACTGCCACACCGCCCGAACAGACTGGGTCATACGAGCAGGTCACCTGTCTTCTTCACCACCGTCGGATCGCCGCATCGCTAGGGCGGAGCTGCGGACGTGGTGGGTCGCTTGGATCGACGTCGATCGACGGTAGCACCGTGACGGACCCGACCCGCTCAGTCAGCGGAACGGTCGGTCACACCCGTTTCTGCCGTCCCGCCCGTCGACTCGGGTCGCCGTCCCAGCGCCGGATCGACCGCCGTCCGCCCCCTCCGGCGGATCTCCCGCCGGGTCCGCAGCGCCCACGGCAGCATCGCCACGGCCGAGCGGAGCACCCGCAGCCGCAGGCCCACCCGCAGGTTGTGCGGCCGGCCGGCGCCGCGGTCGGCCACGGACCGGGCGGCGAGCGAGGCGGTGGTCACGCAGAACCGGAGCCAGGCACCCACGGCCGGCGCGGCGGGCGCGCACCGGGCCAGCAGGAGCAGCCGGTTGCGCTCGTTGTGGAAGGCGAACAGCTCCGAGGCGGGGTCGGAGCTCGCGGCGTGCCGGTGGTGGACGACGGCCCGCGGCTCGTAGCGGATCGACCACCCGGCGAGCCGCAGCCGCCAGGACAGGTCGGTGTCCTCGTAGTAGAGGAAGAACCGCTCGGGGAAGCCGCCGACCGCACGGGCGGGCGCCGCGCGCAGCAGGGCGGCCCCGCCGCTGAACCCGAAGACCTCCGCCGGCTCGGCCACCTCCCCGGGGTCCGCGCCGGCGGCGCGGTCGGCGCCGTACCAGGTCGGCAGGAGCACCACGCCGGCGTTGTTCACCACCGGCCGGCCGGCGCCGGCGAGCAGCAGGAGCGAGGTGACGGCGGCGGCGTCGGGGTGCGCGCGCGCCGTGGCCAGCAGGGCCTCCAGCCAGTCCGGCTCGGCGACCGCGTCGTTGTTCAGGAGCGCGACGAACTCCGTCCTCGCCGCCTCCAGGCCCACCTGGGCGCCGCCGGCGAAGCCGAGGTTGACGGCGTTGCGGACCACCCGCGCCTCGGGGTGCCGGGCCAGGACGTCGGGGGTGGCGTCGGTCGAGGCGTTGTCGACGACCAGCACCTCGTGCGGGACGGTCTGCCCCGCCAGCGAGGCCAGGCACGGCTCGAGCAAGTCGGCGCCCTGCCACGTGACGACCACGACGGTGACGCGGGGGCCGGCGGACATGACCGTCGACGGTAGTTGGCCCGGCTAGGGTCGCCCCGTGCGGCTGGACCTGGTGGTGGAACAGCTGCTGCTGCCCGTCCCGGGTGGGACCGGCCGGTACACCGCCGAGGTCGGCGCCGCGCTCGCCGCCGGGGCTCCGCCCGGCGCTCGCGTGCAGGGCTGGACGGCGTGGCACCGCGCCCCGGCTGCCGCGCGGGTGCCGGGCATGCCCGCGCCGCGACGGCTGCCGCTGCCCCGCCGGGCGCTGGCCCTGGCCTGGGAGCGGGGGGTGCCGCTGGGGCCGCGCGGTGGCGATCTGGTGCACGCGCCGACGCTCCTCGCGCCCCCGCGGGGCCGTCGTCCGCTGGTGGTGACGATCCACGACGCAGTGCCCTGGACCCACCCGGAGACGCTGACGCCCCGCGGGGTGCAGTGGCACCGGCGCATGGCCGAGCGGGTGGTCGCCACCGCGGACGCGGTGGTGCTGCCCACCGCCGCGGTGGCCGACGAGCTGGGCCGCCACCTCTCCCTGCCGCGGCGGACCCTGGTGGCCGGTGCCGGGGTGGCCGGGGCGCTGGCGAGACCGCCGGACGCCGCGGCGCGCCGGGCTCGGCTGGGGATCGAGGACGGCGACTACCTGCTCAGCGTCGCCACCCTGGAGCCGCGCAAGGGCCTGGACGTGCTGCTGGCCGCGCTGGCCGAGCGACCGGGTGAGCTGCCTCCGCTGGTGGTCGTGGGCCAGCCCGGCTGGGGCGGGGTGGAGCCGGCCACGCTGGCCGCCGACCTGGGCCTGGCGGAGGGTGACGTGCGGGTGCTCGGCCGGATCCCGGACGCCGATCTCGCGGCGGTGCTCGAGGGAGCGACGGCTCTGGTCGCGCCGAGCCGCGCCGAGGGTTTCGGGCTGCCCGTGGTGGAGGCGATGGCCGCCGGTGTCCCGGTGGTCTCCTCCGACGTGCCGGCCCTCGTCGAGGTCGGTGGAGGGGCGACCGTGACGACGCCGGTCGGCGACGCCGCGGCGCTGGCCGAGGCGTTGCGGACCGTCACCGGCGACGCGGCAGTGCGGCAGGCGCTCGCCGACGCCGGGCTGCGCCGCGCTGCGGACTTCACGTGGGCGGCCGTCGCCGCCCGCCTCTGGAAGCTCTACGCCGAACTGGTCTGATCTCTGCTGCTGGGGCGCGTGTGACGCCTGGGGCGATACGTGGCCCATCCGTTCCGGATCGCGCATCCTCGGGGCGTGGTCGGACGGGCGGCGAGGGTGGTCAACGGCGTGCTCGCGGCGCTTCTGCTGGTCGGGTGCACCGACGGCGGGGAGGCCGCCGAGCCGTCGTCGCCCACCTCTCCGGCCGCTCCGTCGGCGTCGATGTCACACGGCCTGCCGGGGGACGAGGCCCTCAGCCCGCCACCGCCCGACCCCGCCGCGGAGGACTACCGGCAGGTGTTCGCGGCGCTGCCCGAGGGGCGGCTCTCCGGCCGGCTCCGGCTGTCGGTGTCCGGCCTCGTGGCGTACGACGAGCAGGTGACCGGCTCGTGCCGGCCCGCAGCGGATCCGCCGGCGGTCGAGGCGGTGCTGGCCGACGGATCGGTGTTCCGGCTGACCGCCGGTGACGAGGGGCTGGGGACGGTCCTGGTCGCGCCGGGCATCGAGGTGCCGCACACGGTCACCGATGCCGCGGTCACCGGTTCCGGTCCGGTCGTCGTGGCGGGCGGGCTGTTCACGGGCGGGACGAGCGAGCCCTCCGGTTCCCTGCAGATGGAGTTCACGTGCGGCTGACCACTCGCGCCGTCCTGGCGGTCCTGCTGAGCGGGCTGATGGCGGCGGGGCTCGGCCTCGCGGTCCGGCCGGCCGCGGTGGCCACGGACATGGCGGCCGCCGTCGCGCAGGCCACCGCGTACGCGGGCAGCCGCGGGGTGACCGTCGGCATCTCCGTCTACGACCGCGACACCGGACAGGTCTACGAGAACGGGCAGCCGGCGCACACCCGCATGCGCTCGGCCTCCGTGCCGAAGATCCTCGTGGCCACGAGCCTCCTGGAGCGCAGCCGGCGCGGGGAGATCACCCTCGCCCAGGCCGACCGCGACCTCATGTGGCTGATGGTGGCCCGGTCCGACGACGCCGCGATGTCGAACCTGTACTCCCGGTTCGGCGGGCAGGCGATGGTGCTGGCGGTCGCCGCCGAGTACGGCCTGACCGAGATCGGGACGCCGCCCACGCCGTCCTACTGGGGGATGTGGCAGATCACCGCGAACGACATCACGAAGTTCTACCGTGCGGTCGTCACCGGCATCGGCTCGCACCTGCACCCGGCCGACAGGGACCAGCTCATCGCGATGATGCGGGCCGCCACGCACACCGGGACGGACGGCTTCGACCAGTACTTCGGCATCCCGTACGCCCTGCCGTACCAGTACTGGGGCATCAAGCAGGGCTGGATGTGCTGCCAGGAGGGCATGCGCTGGCTGCACACCACCGGGATCCTCGGCCAGGACAACCGGTTCACGGTCTCCGTGCTCTCGCGCACCCCGCAGTCGCTGTCGTACGCGCACGTCGGCGAGACGCTCACGTCGGTCGTCCGGACGCTCTTCCCGGGCGGCACCGTCCCGCCCAGCGGTGAGGCGCGCAACCCCGTCGGGCAGATCGACGTCGCGTACCAGGCCAGCCCCGGCAGGTACGTGCTCAGCGGCTGGACCGCCGACCACGACGACCCCACGCGGCCGCTCGACGTGCACGTCTACGTCGACGGGGTCCTGGCTGCCTACGGCACCGCTGACCGGTCACGGCCTGACGTCGCGGCCGTGCTGGCCGGCTACGGCGACGCGCACGGGTACGAGTTGACCGTGCCCGTACCCGACGGTCGGCACACCGTGTGCGTGTACGCCATCAACGTCGGGGCCGGTACCCGCAACCCCTCCCTCGGCTGTCCGGTGCTCGAGGCGGTGCTCAGCCCGATCGGGAACTTCGAAGCCGCCACGGCGGTCGGGTTGCGTGGGATGCAGGTCAGCGGCTGGACGGCCGACCTGGAGGACCCGACGGCACCGACCGACGTCGTCCTGTCGGTGGACGGCACCCCGGCCGCGACCGTGCCCGCAGGCGGCAGCCGTCCCGACGTGGGCGCTGCGTTCCCCGGCACCGGGAGCGGCCACGGGTTCTCGACGGTCCTCGGCATGGCCTGGCCGGGGAGGCACGTGGTGTGCGCCACAGCGGTCAACGTCCCCGGCACCGGAGGGCGGAACACGTCGCTCGGCTGCCGCGTCGTGACGGGCCCCACCACCCTGCTCGGCTCCTTCGACGTCGCAGCGGGAGGGAGCGGCACGGCCCGGGTGACCGGCTGGGCCGTCGACGCGCTGGTCCCGGCACCGCCGGTGTCGGTGCACGTCTACGCCGACGGACGCTTCGCGGGTGCGTTCCGGGCCGACACCGCCCGGCCCGACGTGGGCGCCGTCTACCCGGAGGCCGGGGGGAACCACGGGTTCGACGCGTCCATCGCGCTCGCGCCGGGGTCGCACACGCTCTGCGTGTTCGGCATCTACGCCGACTCGCGAGCGGCCAACCCGCTGTTCGCCTGCCGGACCGCCACGGTGACCTGACGGGCGCTCCTGCGACCGGCGGTCAGTCGAGCAGGCTCAGGAGGTAGTCGCCGTAGCCGCTCTTCTGCAACGGCGCGGCGAGCGCGCGCAGCTGCTCGTCGTCGATGAAGCCGCGCCGCCAGGCGACCTCCTCGATGCAGCCGATCTTCCAGCCCTGCCGCTCCTCGACGACCCGGACGAACTCGGCCGCCTGCATCATCGAGGTGTGGGTGCCGGTGTCCAGCCACGCCGTCCCGCGCTCGAGCACGGTGACCGTGAGCTCGCCGCGGCGCAGGTACTCGTCGTTGACCGCGGTGATCTCGAGCTCGCCGCGGGCCGACGGCTGCACGTTGGCGGCGATCTCCACGACCCGGTTGTCGTAGAAGTACAGACCGGGGACGGCGTAGGAGCTCTTCGGCTTCTCCGGCTTCTCCTCGATGGAGATGACCCGGCCGTCCTCGTCGAACTCCACGACGCCGTAGTCGGTGGGGTTGGCCACGTGGTAGGCGAAGACGTGCCCGCCCTTCGGGTCGGTGTTGGCCCGCAGGCTCTGGCCCAGCCCCGTGCCGTAGAAGATGTTGTCGCCCAGCACGAGGGCGACCGACTCCTCGCCGATGAAGTCCGCACCGATGATGAACGCCTGCGCCAGGCCCTCGGGCTCGGGCTGGACGGCGTAGCTGATCTCGATCCCGACCTCGGCCCCGTCCCCGAGCAGCCGCTGGAAGCCGGCCTGGTCCTCGGGCGTGGTGATGACCAGCACCTCGCGGATGCCCGCATTCATGAGCAGCGAGAGCGGGTAGTAGATCATCGGCTTGTCGTAGATCGGCATCAGCTGCTTGCTGATCGCCTTCGTGATCGGGTACAGCCGGGTCCCGCTGCCGCCCGCCAGGATGATGCCGCGCACCGGGGCAGCCTAGCCGGGCCGGCAGGAGGGTGACCGATGCAGCCGTCGACCGGCCCGCGCGTGCTGGTGGACGCCACCGCCGTCCCCGAGAACCGCGGAGGGGTCGGCCGGTACGTCGACCAGCTGCTGCCCGCGCTGGACGCCGCCGACGCCGACCTCGTGGTCGTCTGCCAGGCCCGCGACGTCGGGTACTACGCGGAGCGGACCCCGTCGGCCGAGGTGGTGGGCGCCCCGCCGCGGATCGCCCGGCGGCCGGTCCGCCTCGCCTGGGAGCAGACCGGCCTGCCGGCGCTGGCCCGCCGGGTGGGGGCGGGGGTGCTGCACTGCCCGCACTACACGATGCCGCTGCGTTCGCCCGTGCCGGTCGTGACGACGCTGCACGACGCGACGTTCTTCACCCACCCCGACGTCCACCTGCCGGTCAAGCGGCGCTTCTTCCGGGCCTGGACGCGGGCGTCGCTGCGCCGGGCGGCGCGCTGCGTCGTGCCCTCGCGGGCCACGCGGGACGAGCTCGCCCGCGTCACCGGGCTCGTGCACGGCCAGGTCGACATCGCCCACCACGGGGTCGACCCCGCGACGTTCGCCGTGCCCGACGACGCCGCCCGGGCCGCCGCCCGCGAGCACCTGGGGCTGCGGGCGGCCCGCTACGTCGCCTTCCTCGGCACGATCGAGCCGCGCAAGAACGTGCCCGCGCTGGTCGAGGGCTGGAGCCGGGCCGTCGCCGGCCGGGCCGACGCGCCGGCGCTGGTGGTGGCCGGCGGCCGCGGCTGGGACGAGGGCGTGGACGCGGCGGTCGCCGCGGTGCCCGCCGGGCTGGAGGTGCAGCTCCCGGGCTACCTGCCGCTGGAGCTGCTGGCCGGGTTCCTCGGCGGGGCCGACGTGGTCGCCTACCCGAGCTCGGCCGAGGGGTTCGGGCTGCCGGTGCTCGAGGCGATGGCGTGCGGGGCCACGGTGCTCACCACGCGGTCGCTGGCGCTGCCCGAGGTGGGCGGGGACGCCGTCGAGTACACGGAGCCCACCGCCGAGGGCATCGGCGAGGCGCTGGCCCGGCTGCTGGACGACCCCGCGCGCCGCGCCGCGCTGTCCGCGGCCGCCCGCGAGCGCGCGGCGGGGTTCACCTGGGCGGCCTGCGCCGAGCAGCACCTGGCGAGCTACGCCCGGGCGGCCACGCCGTAGGGTCGCGGCGTGGGGGAAGCCGCCGAACCGCTGCGCGTGGTCGCGGTGACCTACTCGCCCGGCGAGGCGCTGCTCGGGTTCGTCGAGAGCCTCCGGCAGGCCACCGCGCTGCCGCTGGACGTCGTCCTGGCCGACAACGGCTCCACCGACGGCGCGCCGCAGCGGGCGGCTGCGGCCTGGCCCGACGTCCGGGTGCTGCCCACCGGCGGCAACATCGGCTACGGCGCCGCCGCCAACGCCGGGCTCGCCGACCGGCACCGCGGGTGGGCCCTGGTCGCCAACCCCGACATCCGCTTCGAGCCGGGGTCGGTCGACGAGCTCCTGGCGGTCGCGGCCCGGTGGCCGCGGGCGGCCACCGTCGGCCCGGCGATCCGCACCCCCGACGGGGACCTCTACCCCTCCGCCCGCGACCTGCCGTCGCTGTCCACCGGGGCCGGGCACGCGCTGCTCGGCTGGGTCTGGCCGGCGAACCCGTGGACGGCCACCTACCGGCGGGAGCGGGAGACCCCGCGGGAGCGGACGGCCGGGTGGCTGTCCGGCTCCTGCTTCCTGGTCGACCTGGAGGCGTTCCACTCGGTGGGGGGTTTCGACCCCGGGTACTTCATGTACTTCGAGGACGTCGACCTCGCCGCCCGGCTCACGGAGAAGGGCTGGCTGCACGTCTACGCCCCCACGGCGGTGGTCGAGCACGAGGGCGGGCACGCCACCCGTCGCCAGCCGCACCGGATGCAGCGGGTCCACCACACCAGCGCCCTGCGCTACCTGTCGCGGCGCTACCCGGGGCCGGTCCACCTGCCGCTGCGCGTCGCGCTCCGGGTGGGCCTGGGCGGCCGGATGCTCGTCTCCTACGTCAGTGCCCGGGTCGGCGCCGGTGCGGCGTTCCAGCGATCGGCTGCCGAGCTGCCGGCCCGCCGCCGCTGGCGGCCGCGGGTGCCGCGCCGGGGCCGTCCCGTCGTCGACCAGTGAGGGAGGTGCACCCGTGCGGCACGCGGTGATCATGGCCGGCGGTTCGGGCACGCGGCTGTGGCCGCTGTCCCGGGCCGAGCGCCCCAAGCAGCTGCTCGACGTCGTCGCCGAGCCGGGCGGGGGCGCCCACAGCCTGCTCGCCGAGGCGTTCGCGCGCCTGCAGGCGGTGCTGCCCACCGCGAACATCTGGGTCTGCACCGCCGCCCGCTACGGCGACCAGGTGCGCGCCGCGCTGCCGGAGCTGGGGCCCGACCGCCTGGTCCTCGAGCCGGTCGCGCGCGACACCGCCAACGCCGTCGGGCTGGCCGCGGCACTGGTCGCCGACGTCGACCCGGACGCCGAGCTCGCGGTGGTGAGCGCCGACCACGTGATCCGGCCGGTGGAGCGCTTCGCCGCGGCGCTGCGCACGGCGTTCGACGCGCTCACGCCGCGGCCCGACGCCCTGGTCACCCTCGGCATCGTGCCGACGGCGCCGGCCACCGGGTTCGGCTACGTGCAGCGGGGCCCGGCCACCGGGGTGCCCGGCGTCGCCGAGGCGGCGTCGTTCCGCGAGAAGCCCGACCTGGCGACCGCCGAGCGGTACGTGGCGTCGGGGGAGTACCTGTGGAACTCGGGCATGTTCGTCTGGCGCGCCCGCACGGTGCTCGACGCCCTCGCCGACCACCTGCTGGAGACGGCGGCGGGGCTGGCCCGCGTGGTGGCCGAGCCCGCCGGCCCGGCGCGGGACGCCGTCCTGGCGGAGGTGTTCCCGACCCTGCCGAAGATCAGCGTCGACTACGCCGTGCTGGAGCCGGCGGCGACCGAGCCCGGCCGGGTGCTGGTCGCCGACCTCGACGTCGAGTGGCTCGACGTCGGCTCGTGGCCGGCGCTCGCCCTGACCCTGGAGCGGACCGCGGACGCCGACGGCGGCAACGCCGTCCGCGGGCTCGCCGTGACCCTCGACGCCGACGGGAACATCGTGTTCAGCGACGACCCGGAGCACCTGGTCGCGCTGGTGGGCGTGCGCGACAGCGTCGTCGTCCACACCGCCGACGTGACCATGGTCGCGCCCGTGGCCGAGGCCGAGCGGGTCAAGGCGCTGCTGGCCGCGGTGGAGGGGAGGCACGGCTCACGGTTCAGCTAGGAGGACCTCCTCGCCCCCGCTGCTCGCAGGCTCGCAGCGGGCCCCTGCGAGGAGGCCGTTCCACCGCGCTACGTTGCCGGGCATGAAGACCTACGACGTCGCCGCCGTCGTCTCGGGTGGGGCCTCCGGGCTCGGCGAGGCGACCGTGCGCGAGCTGGCCGCCCGCGGGGCCGCCGTGACCATCCTCGACCTGCAGGAAGAGCGCGGGAAGGCGCTCGCCGACGAGCTCGGCGGGCACACCACCTTCGTCCGCACCGACGTCACCGACCCCGACTCGGTGCAGGCCGCGATCGAGGACGCCACCGGCAAGGACCGCCCGCTGCGGATCGCGATCAGCTGCGCCGGCATCGGCTGGGCGCAGCGGACGGTCGGCCGCGGCGGCGAGCCGCACGACTTCGGCGCCTTCGTGAAGGTCGTCACGGTCAACCTGGTCGGTACCTTCAACGTGATGCGGCTGGCCGCCTCGGCCATGTCGCAGACCGAGCCGCTGGAGGACGGCGAGCGGGGTGTGGTGGTCAACACCGCTTCGATCGCCGCCTTCGACGGGCAGATCGGCCAGCTGGCGTACTCCGCCTCCAAGGGCGGCGTCGTGGGCATGACCTTGCCGGCGGCCCGGGACCTGGCCACCGTCGGTGTCCGCGTGTGCACCATCGCCCCCGGGCTGGTGGACACGCCGCTGCTGGGCAGCCTCCCCGAGGAGGCCCGGGCGGCGCTGTCGGCCGGCATCCCGTTCCCGAAGCGGCTGGGCAAGCCGGCCGACTTCGCGGAGCTGGCGCTCGACATCGTCGAGCACGGCTACCTCAACGGCGAGGTCGTCCGGATGGACGGCGCCTTGAGGATGGCCCCGAAGTAGAAGGGCCCCGCTGCCCCCCACGCCTCGCTCCGCTCGGCGCGGGCCCCTGCAGCGGGGCCGCTCCAGCTCGTCACCCACGGAGTCTTCCCTGAGCACCCCTCCGTACGAATCGGTCTGGCGGCCCGACTGGCCGCTCGACGCCCGCCGGGCCCTCTCCCGCGACCTGCGGGGGACCGGCGACCCGACCCTCCGGCACACCGACACGGGCACCTGGCGGACGACGTCCACCCCCGACGGCCCGGCGACCGTGCACGTGCGCACGGTCGCCGGGCCCGACGTCACCGAGGTGCGGGTGCGCGCCTGGGGCCCGGGCGCGGTCTGGGCCGGCACCCGGGTGCCCGGCTGGCTGGGCGCCCACGACCGGCCCGAGGAGTTCGACCCGTGCGGGCACCCGCTGCTCACCGAGACGCACCGCCGCTCGCCGTGGCTGCGGCTGGGCCGCACGGGGCGCACCTGGGACGCCCTGCTGCCGGCGGTGCTGGAGCAGAAGGTGACCACCATCGAGGCGCACCGGGTGTTCCGCGCGCTGCTGCGGCTCTGCGGCGAGCCGGCGCCCGGACCGGCGCCGGAGGGCATGCGCGTCGTCCCGACCCCCGAGCGGGTGCTCGCGGTCACCGACTGGCAGTGGCACCGGTGCGGGCTCGACGGCGCCCGCCGGCGGGCGCTGCGCGCCGTCGCGTCGGTCGCCTCCCGGCTGGAGCCGTGCGACGCCGCGCCCGACTCCCCGACGCTGCAGAAGCGGCTGCAGACCGTGCCGGGCATCGGGGTGTGGACGGCGGCCGAGGTCGTGCAGCGCACCTTCGGCTGCCCCGACACCGTCAGCTACGGCGACTACCACCTGAAGAACCTGGTGGGCTGGTCGCTGGCCGGCCGCAAGACCGACGACGACGGGATGATGGAGCTGCTCGAGCCCTGGCGGGGGCACCGGCAGCGGGTGGTCCGGCTGCTGGAGATCGGCGGCAGCCGCCCGCCCAAGCGCGGTCCGCGGGTGGCCCCGACCGACTACCGCCGCATCTGAGGGGTCAGGCGCCGCGCAGCTCGGTGTAGCGGGCGGTGCACTGCTCCATCGTGGGCAGGATGCCCTGCTCCTGGGCCTCGGCCAGGGTGGGCGCGGCCTGGTCCTTGGCGGAGAGCTCGAACTCCAGCTCGGCCGGCCAGGGCAGGTCGAGCGCCGGGTCCATGGGGTTGATGCCGAACTCGCGGTCGGGCGCGTAGCCGGTGGACACCAGGTACGTGACGGAACTGCCGTCGGCCAGCGAGACGAACGCGTGGCCGAGCCCCTCGGCCAGGTACACCGCGCGCGGCGCCTCGCTGTCGAGCAGCACCGAGTCGTGCACGCCGAAGGTCGGCGAGCCCACCCGGACGTCGACGATCACGTCGAGCACCTTGCCGGCCGGGCAGTACACGTACTTGGCCTGGCCGGGCGGGACGAGGGCGAAGTGCACGCCGCGCAGCACGCCGCGGGCGGAGACGCTGTGGTTGGCCTGGACGAGGGTGAGGCCGAACCCGGTCTCGCCCGCGAGGACGTCGGCCTTGTACCACTCCGTGAACCGGCCACGGGCGTCGCCGTGCGGCACGAGGTCGAGCACGTAGCTGTCCGGCACGGCGAGTTCGCGGATCTGCACGCCCCGACGCTATCGAACGGCCCGGGTCAGGGCGTCGTCGAGCCCAGCCACAGCCGGCCGACGAGCGAGCTGCCGCCGGGCGTGCCGACCGGCTCCCACCGCGTCCGCCAGCCCTCGGCGTGCAGCTGCACGATGACCGCGCCGAGCAGCGCCCCGAGGTTGAGCGCGGCCGTCGTGGTGGCCCGGTCGGGCAGGTGGACGTCGACGACGCCGTCCCCCTCCCCGCCGTGCCGCAGGACGACGGGGAACTCCGGCAGGGCGGCGCTGGCGATCCGGAACGCGGCGGCGACGGCCTCCAGCTCGCCCGGGCGGGGCACGAGGTCGGCGGCCGGTTCGCGGGAGGCGAGCAGGTCGCGGGTCCCGTAGGGGAACAGGTCCCCGGGACCGAGGCGGACCAGCGGCCGGGTGCCGGGGTCGTCGCCGGGCGGCCGGGCGACCGGCAGGCCGCGCACCACCGCGACCGGGACGCCGGCGAGCTTGCCCTTCACCAGGTCGGCCGCGGCGGCGAGCTCGTCGACCACGGCGACCTGGGTGGTCTCGAGGGTGTTGCCGTGGCGGTCGACCGCGCCGCGGTGGTCCTCGAGCGGGACGATGCCGGCCGCGCCGACCGCGACGTCGGTCAGGCCCTCGCGCCAGGTGCGGCCGAAGGTGTCGCTGACGACGACGGCGACGTCGACCCCGAGGAGCTCGGCCAGCCGCTCCCGGAGCCGGCGGGCGGAGGCGTCGGCGTCCTCGGGCAGCAGCACGAGGGCGTCGCCGGGCACGTTGGACGCGTCGATGCCGGCGGCCGCCACGACCCAGCCGTGCCGGGTCTCCACGATGCGCAGCGGGCCGCGCCGGGCGACGACCCGCACCGTCTCGTCGTCGATGGCCCGCTGGCGGGCGGCCTCGCGGTCGGCACCGGGTGGCACCTGGACCAGCCGGCCCTCGACCTTGGACACGACCTTCGAGGTGACGACGACGACGTCGCCGTCGGCCAGCCACGGCGCCGTGCCGGCGATCGCCGCGGCGAGGTCGTCACCGGGGGAGAACTCCGGCAGCCCGGGGACCGGGTGGACGGAGTAGCCCGCCGGGGGTGCCGTGCTAGACACCGGCGGCGTCCAGGGCGGCGCGCGCCAGCGCGGCCGTCTTCTCGGTATCGGACATGAGCAGGGGCACCTGCCGGACGTCGACCCCGGGCACGGTGGCGTCGTCACCGGGCGCCACGAGCCAGGCGTCGAGGATGCCGCCCCCGCCGCGGGCGCCGTAGTGGCGGCCCACGCCCTCGGCGCTCACCTCGATGCCGAGGACGGGCAGGCACCGGTCGGCCATGCCGCGCACGACCGAGCCGCCGATGATCGGCGAGACGCCGACGACACGGGCCGCTGTGCTCCGCAGGGCGTCACGGATCCCCGGGACACCCAGGATCGTGCCGACGGAGACCACGGGGTTGGACGGCGCGATCAGGACGGCATCGGCGGAGGCGATCGCTTCCGTCACACCGGGTGCCGGACGCGCCGAGTCGACGCCGACCTGCACGAAGGCCGACGGCTCGAGCGCCGCGCGGTGGCGCACCCACCACTCCTGGAAGTGGATCGCCCGCTGCCGGCGGCTGGGCTGCTCCGGGTCGTCGGGGTCGGCGACCACCACGTGCGTCTCGACCCGCTGGTCGCTCATCGGCAGCACCGTGACCCCGGGCTGCCAGCGCACCGCGAGGGCGGCGGTCACCTGGGAGAGCGGGTAGCCGGCGTCCAGCATGCGGGTGCGGATCAGGTGGGTGGCGAGGTCGCGGTCACCGAGGCCGAACCAGGTGGGGTCGGCGCCGTAGGCGGCGAGCTCCTCCTTGACCGTCCAGCTCTCGCCGGCCCGGCCCCAGCCGCGCTCCTCGTCGATGCCGCCGCCGAGGGTGTACAGCACCGTGTCGAGGTCGGGGCAGATGCGCACCCCGTGCATCGTCACGTCATCACCGGTGTTGACGATCCCCGTGATGTCGGCACCCGGGGCCGCGGTCTTGAGTCCACGGAGGAAACGGGCGCCGCCGACACCTCCGGCGAGCACGACGAACTGCACGAAACGCATCGTGCCGCATGGCAGTTGTCGACTGTTCGACCGGCGTGTCGGGGGCCTTGGCGAGATTCTGACGAACGACTGTGACGCCTGGGTCACCTGTGGCGATCCGCTTACAACGAGCGAAGTTGACGGCTTCGGAGCGACACGCGTGTAATTCCCGCGGTGTCATCCAGTGCAGAGCGGCCCGGGAACGTCTCGGAGAACGCGCACCGGGACGAGAGCGAGAGGGGACGCATCGTCATGGCGGAGGTGTCGTGGTTGAGCGACTACATGGGGGCGTCCGAGCGGTCGGTTGACCGATTCGGCCTGGGGTCGGACCACGGCGTCGCGGGGCCGCTGGGTGGGCAGGGCATCGCCGGGCTGCTGGGCATCGGCCTGGAGGCCGACGCGCAGTCGTGGCAGGAGCGGGCGCTGTGCGCCGAGACCGACCCGGAGGCCTTCTTCCCCGAGAAGGGCGGCTCCACCCGCGAGGCGAAGAAGATCTGCACCGGCTGCGAGGTCAAGGCCGAGTGCCTCGAGTACGCGCTGGCGAACGACGAGCGCTTCGGCATCTGGGGCGGTCTGTCCGAGCGCGAGCGGCGCCGCCTCCGCCGCCGCGCCGTGTGAGCGCACCGCTGTCCTCCGCCGCAGCCGCCGACTCCCGGGAGTCGGCGGCTGTGGTCGTATGAGGGCGTGTTCACCCGGGTCGTGAGCGGTCGGGCCCGGGTGGTCCGGGAGGTCCGCGCCGCCGCGCCGCTGATGGCCCGCCTGCGCGCGCCGGTGCCGGCCCGCGGCCCGTGGCTGACCGCCGTCCTCACGACCGCCTCGTCCTGGTCGAAGCCGGTGGCGGTCGTGGTCGAGCCGCACCGCCAGGGCCGCCCCGCCGCCCTGGCCCTGCTGGGGCTGCGGTCCCGGGGCCCGGTCGTGCAGGCGACGCTGCTCGGCGACGGCCCGGCCACCCCGGCTCCCGAGGGTCGGCCGCCCTTCCGCCTGCTCGCCGCCGACCCCGCGGCTGCCGACCTCCTCGCGGCCGGCGTGGTCGACCTGCTCGGCTCGCTGCGCCGGCCCTGGACGCTGCGGCTGGCCGGTCTCCCGCTCGGCTGCCCCACGACCGCGGCGCTCGCTGCCCGCATCCCGTCCGCCACGTTCGGCAGCGGCCGCACCGAGCGGCTGGTGGACGCCCTCGACCGGCTCGGCCCGGTGCACCGGACGACCGACGCCCGCGTGCTCGAACGGGCGCTGCCCGCCCTGCTCGCCGGCGAACGGGACCGGCGCGCGCGCACCTTCGTCCGCACCACGAGCCGCGTGCACGCGGCCATCGGCCAGCTGGAGCTGGCCGTGGTGGGGGGACCGGAGCGCCCGCGCGCCGCGCTCCTCACGCTGCTCGACGGTGCCGACCGCTGGCCCTGGCGGGGTGTCGCCGCGCCCGACGCGCTGCCGCGGGAGATGGGCGCGCCCCTGGTCTCGCTCAGCGCGATCGGCGGACCGCGCCCGCAACTGCCCTGGACAGCCTGGCCACCGAGACTCCCGCGGGCACTGGCGGAGCTCCTGCCGACCCGGCGCGGCTGAGCTGCGGCACGGCTCTCCTCGCGGTCAGAACGGTGGTGGGTCGTCGTCGGGCTCGTCCGGCGGTGGTTGGGGCCGGGGTGGTCGTCGGCGCATGCCCGGCGGGTGGGTGATCCGGGTGATGCCGGTCGGGGTGGTCACGTGCAGGGTGCCGTCCGGGTCGAGGACGAAGGTCCAGCCCTGGGTGAAGGTCCTGAGCCGGTGGTGGGAGCGGCACAGGCGGCACAGGTCGGCGCAGGCGGTCGGCCCGCCGGCGGCGTGCGGCACGACGTGGTCGTGGTCGGCCCCAGCCGGCGCGGTGCGGGCAGAGCGGCCAGCGGCAGCCGCGGTCCCGGGTGGACACGAACCGGCGCTGGGCGGGGGTGGGGTCGTGCCGGTCCACCGCCGGCGGCGGGTCCAGGCCCTCCCCGCGGCGGACCAGCCGCTGCAGCTCGGCGGCGACCTGCTCCTGGGTCATCCACTCCACCGGCACCCGCGCGAGGGGGCCGGCTGGTCGACGAACCAGTCGATCAGCACCCCCCCCGAACGTCGAGGAACCGGAGACCCGCGGCACGACCCCAAGCTACGGAGCAGGTACGACAATTCCGAGCCGCTGACCAGCGGCGACGGTCAGCGGGCGAGGACGGTGCTGAGCGTGGCGTCGTCCACGGCCGGCACCCGGCTGCCCCCTGTCGAGAGCTCGCCCGACGCCGCGGTCCAGCCCTCCGCGTCGGCGTCGTCCGGACGGACCACGACGTCGAGCGCGTACACCCGGGCCGTGAAGACCGGCGGCCCCCCGGACGGCCGGGTGTAGGTGGGGAACCGGCCCGACAGCTGCAGCTCGTCGCCGGACCGCACCACGACCAGGGCCGGGGTCGGCAGGTCGGCCTCCTCGACGACCGAGGCGCGGCAGCCCGCCGCCGCCGGGTCGGCGGGCGGCCGGTCGGTCATGCAGTTCCACGTCGGCAGCAGCACGTGGGCCAGCGCGGTCCCGTCGCCGGCCACCGTGACGCTGAGGGCCGGCCTCGACACCGTGATGCCCACCTCGTGCCGGGCCAGGACGACGGTCCCGAACACGAGCCGCGCCGCCGTGCCGTCGGCCCCGAGCGGCACCGAGAGCGCGGCCAGCTCGCCGGGCTCCGAGGGGGTGGCCTGCGCGCTCGTCGTGGGGGACGCGGCGGCTCCCGAGGTGCCCGCCGACCCCGGCTCGGGGTCGGGGGGCCCGTCGCCGGTGGCCGCGGCCACCGCGGCCGCGGCCGCGATCAGCAGGAGGGCGACCAGCGCCAGCACGGCGAGGGCGCGGACCGGGTTGGTCCCAGGGGTGGCCGGCCCGACCGCCGTCCGCCGCTGGTCCGTCGCGCCGGGCGGACGGGGGCCGGGGAAGCCGGGCGGGTGCTCGCGGAAGGCGGGCAGGTCGTCGTCCGGGAACACACCGGGCGGCGGGGGCCGGTCCCCGCGCCCCGCGGAGCCGCCCGGGCGCCGCCAGGTGACCACCAGCGCCACGGCGACCGCCAGCGCGAGCACCCCGACGGCCACCGCGATGCCGAGCGCGAGCGACGGCCCGGCAGCCGCGGCGGAGACGTCCATCCCGCCCAGCATCGCAGGACGGGGTCGCCGACCCGCCGGCTCCGCGCCGGCGTGCCAGGATCGCGGCGATGAGCGACGCGCGACGACCGGCCGACGAGGGGGCCCGCGCACGCATCGCGGCGCTCCTGTCCGAACTGGGCGTGGACCAGCCCCTGCTGTCGGCCACCGACCTCGCCGCGCGGCTCGGCGTCGTGCAGGGCGTGCTCGCAGACCGGGTCGTCGACCTCGCGGTCACCGAGAGCGGCCGGCTGCGGCTGCGCGCCGAACTGCGGGGCCGCCGCTGGGCCGAGGAGCGGGACGTCGGTGTGCCGGCCACGCTGGCGGCCAACGACGACGGCCGGTGGCTGGTCTCCGCGCGGGTGCACGGCGCGCCGGTCGGCGGCCCGCGGTGGACCGCCGCCGCGATCGAGGCCGCCGTGCGCATCGCCCCGCTGCCCGCACCGCCCGGTGAGCCCTGGTCGCCGCCGCGCGGCCCGGCCATCGGCCGCGCCCGGGCGTCGGTGGAGGACACCGGCCGGCTGGTGCGCGGCGGGGTGCGGCTGGGGGAGCTGCGGGCGGTCCGGGCCGCGGCGCGCCAGCTCCCGCTGTCGGAGGTCAGCCACGGCGACTTCCGGGCCGCCAACGCCGTCCTGGACGAGGACCGCGATCGCGTGGTGGTCCTCGAGTGGTCGGGCGTGTGCCCCGGCCCCCGCCACCGCGACCTGCTGACGCTCTGGGCGACCACCCCCGACGCCGAGGACCGCCGCACCGTCGCCGACGTCATCCTCGACCGCACGGCGGGGTGGGAGGAGCCCGACGTCGGCCTGCTCTGGCACGCGGTGGCGCTGGAGCAGTTCGTCGCCCGGCTGACCCGCCCCGACCGCGGCGACGGCCTCGACGCCGCTTTCGCCCGCGGCCGCCTGGCCGAGGCGCGCCGCATCGCCCGGGACCTCGGCAGCGCGACGGCTTAGCCGGTCGGGTCGATCTCCTCCGGGTCGCGGCCCAGCAGCACCGCCACCTGGTCGACGACGACGTCGCGCACGAGGTCGGCCAGGTCGTCCCGGTCGTGCGCGCGGATCTCCAGCGGCCGTCGGTAGACGATGATCCGCGGCGGCACCTCGCGACCGTTCTCCCGGTGGCCGGGCAGCACCCGCGCCAGCGGCACGCTGCCGTCCTCGAGCACGTCCGGGTCGAGGACCACCTCGTCCGGGCTGGTGTGGTCCACCCACGGGACGTCCTCGACGGCGAACTCCACCCCGGCGAGCTCGCGCTCCCACCGGCGCTCGAGGTCCTCGACCGCGTCGAGCACGAGGTCGTCGAACCGCTCGGCCCGGCTGCGGGCCAGCGGGACGCCGTCGGGCACCAGCCGTCCCCGCAGGCCGCGACCGTGGCGGTCGCGTCGGGAACGGCGGGGCGGACGGGTCATGACGGGTGCGAGCGTACGGCGGTGTCACCCGCTCAGCGGGGCAGACGCCGCCAGAGCGCGCGCGGCAGCAGCCGCATGCCGGACCGGACCGGCCGCAGGACGGCCGCGACCCACACCGTCGTGCGCCCCCGCCCGAGCGCCGCCACGACCGCGTCGGCCACCTCCGCCGGCGTGGTCGGGAACGGCGCGGGTCGCATGCCCCGCGTCATCCGCCCGATCACGAAGCCCGGGCGCACGAGCACCAGCGACACGCCCGAACCGTGCAGGGCGTCGGCGAGCCCGGAGGCGAACCCGTCGAGCCCGGCCGAGGCCTGCGCCGAAGACGTAGTTGGCCCGCCGCACCCGGACCCCGGCCACCGACGAGAGGACGACCTCGCGCTCGGCCGCGGCCTGGTCGCCCAGGACGACGAAGGCGAGCACGACCGTCGCCGGCACCCCGACGCGCTCCTCCACCTCGGCGAGGACGGCGGCGTGCCGGTCGAGGTCGTCGGCGTCGAACTCCACGCGGTGCACGGCGGTGGCGCCCGCGCGGCGCAGGCGGGCCTCCTCCTCGTCCAGCTCCGCGGCCCGCCGCGCGGCCAGGACCACGGTGCCCGCACCGCAGCCGACCAGCCGCTCGACCAGGGCGGTCCCGATCTCGCTGCGGCCGCCCGGCAGCAGCACCGGACCGGTGTGGATGCCCATGGGGTCATCGTGCAGGATGTGCAGCCCTGCCACTTTCACGGTGCGCCTGCTGCGAAGTCCGCGCGGGCGGCGTTACTGTGCCCAGCGTGAGGAACCGGTGGTGAGGCAGTCACGTCGCTGCTCGCGCAGCGGCTGCGCGCAACCGGCAGCGGCGACCCTGACCTACGTCTACGCGGAGTCGACCGCCGTCGTGGGCCCGTTGGCGACGTTCTCCGAGCCGCACAGCTACGACCTGTGCGAGTTCCACGCCGAGCGGCTGACCGTGCCGCGCGGCTGGGAGGTCGTGCGCCACGAGATCGACGTCGAGGACTCCGGCCCGACCGGCGACGACCTGCTGGCGCTCGCCGACGCGGTCCGGGAGGCCGCTCGCCCGGAACCGCCGCGGAACCCTGCCGACGACGGCAGCGGCACCCGCCGCGGTCACCTGCGCGTCCTGCCCGACCTCAGCTGACCGGCTGACGTCGCAGGCCGCGCCCGTCGGCGCTGGCGCCTGCCCGCGCCTGCTCGGCGGGTCCTTTAGTGTTTGCCCGTGCGCGATCTCTCGGCGGTGGTCAAGGCCTACGACGTCCGCGGTGTCGTCCCCGGCGAGTGGGACGAGGACGTCGCCCGCGCGCTGGGCGCGGCGTTCGCCGAGTTCGTCCACGGTGAGAGCGGGGCCACCGCCGTCGTCACCGCCCACGACATGCGCGAGTCGTCGGTGCCGCTGTCCCGGGCCTTCGCCGAGGGTGTGATCAGCCGGGGCCTCGACGTGGTCGAGGCCGGCCTCGGGTCCACCGACCTGCTCTACTTCGCCGCCGGCTCGCTGGACCTCCCGGGCGCGATGTTCACCGCCAGCCACAACCCCGCGCAGTACAACGGCATCAAGATGTGCCGCGCCGGCGCCGCCCCCATCGGGCAGGAGTCGGGGCTCGTGCAGATCCGCGAGATGGCCGAGCGGGACGGCTACGAGCGCGTGCCCGACCGGGTCGGCTCGGTGACCCCGCGCGACGTGCTGCACGAGTACGCCGCCCACCTGCGGTCGCTGGTCGACCTCTCCACCGTCCGGCCGCTGAAGGTCGTCGTCGACGCGGGCAACGGCATGGGCGGGCACACCGTGCCGGTCGTGCTGGAGGGCCTGCCGCTGGAGATCGTCCCGCTCTACTTCGAGCTCGACGGCTCCTTCCCCAACCACGAGGCCAACCCGCTCGACCCGGCCAACCTGGTCGACCTGCAGGCCGCGGTCCGCGAGCACGCCGCCGACATCGGCCTGGCCTTCGACGGCGACGCCGACCGCGTCTTCGTCGTCGACGAGCGGGGCGAGGCGGTCAGCCCCTCGGCGATCACCGCGCTGGTCGCCGTCCGCGAGCTGGCCAAGGGCCGGGGGACGACGATCATCCACAACCTGATCACCTCCCGGGCGGTGCCGGAGATCGTCCGCGAGCACGGCGGCGAGCCGGTGCGCACCCGGGTGGGGCACTCCTTCATCAAGGCCGAGATGGCCCGCACCGACGCCGTCTTCGGCGGCGAGCACTCGGCGCACTACTACTTCCGCGACTTCTGGCGGGCCGACACCGGCATGCTGGCCGCCATGCACGTGCTCGCCGCGCTGGGGGAGCAGAGCCGGCCGCTGTCGCAGCTGGCCGCCGCCTACTCCCGCTACGCCGCCTCCGGGGAGATCAACTCCACCGTGGCCGACGCCGCCGAGCGCACCGCCGCCGTCCGCAAGGAGTTCGAGGCGGAGGACGGCGCCGGGGTCGACGAGCTCGACGGGCTCACCGTCACGCTGCCCGACGGTGCCTGGTTCAACCTGCGGGCGAGCAACACCGAACCGCTGCTGCGGCTGAACGTGGAGGCACCCGACGAGGCGCGGATGGCCGAGCTGCGCGACCGCGTCCTCGGGCTGGTGCGGTCATGAGCGGGCCGCTAGGGCTCGACCCCGTCCTGCTGGAGATCCTGGCCTGCCCGGACACCCACCACACGCGGCTGACCGTCGACGAGGCGGCCGGCGAGCTGGTGTGCCCCACCTGCCGGCGCGCCTTCCCCGTCCGCGACGGCATCCCGGTGCTGCTGCTGGACGAGGCGCGGCAGACGTGACCCACCCCGAGCTCGCCGAGGAGGTCCTCGACGACCTCGAGGTGCTCCGCGCCCGCGACCCGCGCGGGCTGCTGCCCGCCGTCGCCGGTGCCGGCGCGCAGGTGCGGGAGACCGCACGGCTGACCGAGGAGGCCGGGCTCGACCGGGTCACCGCCGGCGGCCGGCCGCGCGGGCTGGTCATCGTCGCCCGCCGCGAGGGCGCCGTCGCGGCCGGCGTGCTCCGTGCCCTGCTCGGCCCGTCGAGCCCCGTCACGGTCGACGTCGTCCCCGGCCCGGCGCTGCCGGTGTGGACCGGACCGGCCGACATCGCCGTCGTCGCCACCCGGACCGGCGCCGGCCAGTACGCGGTCGCGCCGGCCTACGACGCCGCCCGCCGCGGGGTGGCGCTGGTCGGCATCGGCGCCGAGGACGCGCCGCTGCAGGGCGCGTGCTCCACCGCCCGCGCCCCGTACGTCGCGCTGCCGCGCAGCCGCGTGCGGCACACCACGCTGTGGTCGCTGCTCACCCCGCTGCTGCGCCTCGCCGTCGACCTGGAGCTGCTCTCCGCGGCGACCGCCGACGTCGACGCCGTCGCCACCGCCCTCGACGACATCGCCACCGAGTGCGGCCCGGCGCAGGAGTCGTTCGTCAACCCGGCGAAGACCCTCGCGCTGGAGCTGCTGGACGCCCTCCCGGTCATCGCCGCCGAGGGGCCGCTGGCCGGCGCGGCGGCGGTCCGCGTCGCCGACCAGCTGGCCACGCTGGCCGGGCTGCCGGCGACCACCTTCCGGCTGCCCGACCAGCGGGTGGCCGCCAACGCCGTCCTGGGCGGGCCGCTGACCACGTCCGACGCAGAGGACGACTTCTTCCGCGACCGCGCGGAGGACACCGGTCGCCGGCTGCGGCTGCTCACCATCCGCGACCCGGAGGCCGCCGCGCACGACGGCGGGGAGCGGGACCCGCGGTCGGCGGGCGAGGCGGTGAACGAGGTGCTGCGGACCGCGGCCGCGCACAACGTCCCCGCGAGCGGGCTCGCCGAGCACGGGGAGCCCGAGCGGTTCCCCCGCCTGCCGCGGCTGGCGCGGCAACTCGCCGTGGCCGACTTCAGCTCCGTTTACCTGGCGCTGGCGCTGGACAACGAGCGGAACCTATCGAGGTGACCGCTGCGATGCCCGGGCCGACGGCGTCCGACGGCTGACCCGACCGGGAGGACCTTCCATGGCAGGTGGACTTGCCGCGCTCCTCGACGACGTGGCGACGCTGGCCCGCGCGGCCGCGGCCTCCGTCGACGACATCGGCGCCGCCGCCGGGCGCGCCAGCGTGAAGGCGGCCGGTGTCGTCGTCGACGACACCGCCGTCACGCCGCAGTACGTCCACGGTCTGGCCGCCGAGCGCGAGCTGCCGATCATCCGGCGCATCGCCGTCGGGTCGCTGCGCAACAAGCTGCTGATCATCCTCCCGGCGATCATGCTGCTCAGCCAGTTCCTGCCCTTCCTGCTCACCCCGATCCTCATGCTCGGCGGCGCCTACCTCTGCTACGAGGGCGCCGAGAAGGTGTGGGAGAAGTTCGGCGGCGGGCACCACGGCGGCCACGGCGCGGAGGAGCAGGCGGCGCCGGACGAGGACACGATCGTGTCCGGCGCCGTGCGCACCGACTTCATCCTCTCGGCCGAGATCATGGTGATCTCGCTGAACGAGGTGGCCGACGAGCCGTTCCTGTCGCGGCTGTTCATCCTGGTCGTCGTCGCGCTCGGCATCACGGTCCTCGTCTACGGCGTCGTCGGCCTGATCGTGAAGATGGACGACGTCGGGCTGAACCTGTCCGAGCGCCCGGGCAAGGCCGTCGCCGCGCTCGGGCGCGGCCTGGTCCGGGGCATGCCGAAGCTCCTCGCCGTCCTCACCGTGGTCGGCATCGCGGCGATGCTGTGGGTCGGCGGGCACATCCTGCTGGTGGGCTCCGACGAGCTGGGCCTGCACGTCCTGTACGACACCGTGCACCACCTGGAGGAGGCCGCGCACGAGGCCACCGGGGCGCTCGGCGGGCTCGTGGGGTGGCTGGTCAACACGCTGGGCAGCGCCGTCCTGGGGCTGGTCGTCGGCGGGCTGATCGTGCTCATCGGCTCCCTGACCTGGCACCGGCGGAAGAAGCACACCGGCGAGGCGGGGCACGCCGGGAAGCCGCACACGGACGAGCACCACGCGGACGGCGCACCCGCCGACGGGAGCCGCGCCAGCGGGGCCCACGCCAGCGGGGCGGGCCCGGGCGGGGAGCCCGAGACCCGCTGAGACCGCAGGTGTGACCGGGTCCACCGTCCAGGCGTCGGCAGCGGGGGGACAGTCGTGGGCGTGCGCACCGAGCTCTCGCCCGCCCGGCGGCGGGCGGACCGGGCGCGGCTGCCGCGGGAGGTCGTCGACGTCGTCGTGATCGGCGGCGGCGTGACCGGCGCCGGCGCCGCCCTCGACGCGGCCAGCCGCGGGTTGTCGGTCGCGCTGCTCGAGGCGCGGGACTGGGCCGCGGGCACCTCCAGCCGGTCGAGCAAGCTCGTCCACGGCGGGCTGCGCTACCTGGAGCAGTTCGCCTTCCCGCTGGTGCACGAGGCCCTGCACGAGCGGGCCCGGCTGGTGCGGACGATCGCCCCGCACCTGGTCACGCCGCTGCCGTTCCTGCTGCCGCTCACCGCCCCGGTCTGGCAGCGCGCCTACTACGGCGCCGGTGTCGCGCTCTACGACCTCCTGGGGGCGGCCCTGGCCGCCGACCGCGGCATCCCCACCCACCGGCACCTGTCGCGGCGGGCCACCCTCGAGGCGTTCCCGGCGCTGCGCGGCGACGTCGTCCACGGCGCGATCCGCTACTGGGACGCCCAGGTCGACGACGCCCGGCACACGCTGGCCGTCGTCCGCACCGCCGCCGGCTACGGCGCCCGGGTGCTGTCCAGCGCGCGGGTGACCGGGCTGCTGCGCGCCGGCGGTGGGGGAGCGGTGGTCGGCGTGCGCGTCGCCGACCTCACCGACGGGTCGGCGTTCGAGGTCCGGGCGCGCAGCGTCATCGCCGCGACCGGGGTGTGGAGCGACGACGTCGGCGCGATGCTCGGCGTCGAGGCGCCCAGCCTGCGGGTGCGCGCCTCCAAGGGCGTGCACCTGGTCGTGCCGCGGGAGGCGATCGCCGGGCACGACGCCGGGCTGATCCTGCGCACCCCGACCAGCGTGCTGTTCGTCATCCCGTGGGGGCGGCACTGGATCGTCGGCACCACCGACACCCCGTGGCGGCTCGACCGGGCCCACCCGGCGGCCAGCAGCGCCGACATCGAGTACCTGCTGGGCCAGGTCAACCGGGTCCTCACCCGGCCGCTCACCGCGGAGGACGTCGTCGGGGTGTACGCCGGGCTGCGGCCGCTGCTGGCGGGGGAGGCCGACCAGACCAGCCGGCTCTCCCGCGAGCACGCCGTCGTCACGCCGGTGCCCGGCCTGGTGCTCGTCGCGGGCGGCAAGTACACGACCTACCGCGTGATGGCGCAGGACGCCGTCGACGCCGCGGTCGCCGCGCTGCCCGGGGTGCCCGGCTCGCGGACGGCGCACCTGCCGCTGGTCGGGGCGCACCGGTGGGCCGCCGTCCGCGACTCGGCGCCCCGCCTGGCCGCGGCCACGGGCCTGACCGAGGAGGCCGTGGGCCGGCTGCTGCGCCGGCACGGGGACCGGGTCGACGACGTGCTGGCCCTGGTGCGCGCCGACCCCGGCCTCGGCCGGCCGCTCGCCGGGGCACCGGACCACCTCGCCGCCGAGGTCGTGCACGCCGCCACGGCCGAGGGCGCGCTGCACCTCGACGACGTCCTCACCCGGCGCACCCGCGTGTCGATCGAGACGGCGCACCGCGGCGTGGAGTCGGCCGAGGACGTCGCCGACCTGGTGGCGGGCCCGCTGGGCTGGGACGCCGCGCAGCGGGCGCGGGAGGTCGAGCACTACGCGGCGCGGGTGGCCGCCGAGCGGGAGTCGCAGCGGATGCCCGACGACCGCACCGCCGACGCCGCCCGGCTGGGCGCGCCGGACGTCCGCGCGTCGGCGGTGTGACCCCTGCGACGACCCGCCCCGCCAGGGTGAGAGCGGCCTCCCCGCCGGCCGGGCCGCCGCTACCCTCGGGACCGATGTGGCAGCTGACCAACACCGTGCGGCACTACCCCTGGGGCTCCCGGACGGTGATCCCCGAGCTGCTGGGGCAGCCGTCCCCGGCCGACGAGCCGCACGCGGAGCTGTGGATGGGCGCCCATCCCGACGACCCGAGCGTGCTGTCCAGCGGCGTCCCCCTGGACAAGGCGATCGCCGCCGAGCCGCGGCCGCTGCTGGGCGGCGCCGTGGTCGAGCGGTTCGGTCCCCGGCTGCCGTTCCTGCTGAAGGTGCTCGCCGCCGAGGCCCCGCTGTCACTGCAGGCGCACCCGACGCCGGAGCAGGCCGCGGCGGGGTACGCCGCCGAGGAGGCCGCCGGCGTCCCCAAGGACGACCCGACCCGCACCTTCAAGGACCCCTACCACAAGCCCGAGCTGCTGCTGGCCCTGACGACGTTCGAGGCGCTGTGCGGCTTCCGCCCGGTCGAGGAGTCGCTGCACTGCCTTGCCAAGCTGCAGCTGCCCGAGCTCAAGCCCACGATCGCCGCGCTGGCGCGGGGTGGGCTGCGGACGGCGATCCCGCAGCTGCTGGCCCTCTCGGAGAAGCGCCGCAACTCCCTGGTGACGGCCGTGGCGGAGAAGGCGCTCGCGTTCGTCGCGGCGCACGACCCGGAGTTCATCAACACCTACCGGTGGGCGGCGTCGCTGGCCGAGTCCTACCCCGGTGACGCCGGCGTCGTCATCTCGCTGATGTGCAACCACCTCAAGCTCGCCCCCGGCGAGGCGGTGTTCCTGCCCGCGGGCAACCTGCACGCCTACCTGTCCGGTGCCGGCATCGAGGTCATGGCCAGCTCCGACAACGTGCTGCGCGGCGGGCTGACCAGCAAGCACGTCGACCTGGCCGCGCTCATCGAGGTGCTCGACTTCACCGACGGCCGCATCCCGGTCATCCACCCGGTCCTCGGGCCGGGCGGGCTGCGCTACCCCGTGCCGGTCGAGGACTTCGACCTCACCCGGGTCCAGCTCGACGTGGGTACCGGCGCGCTCACCACCGCCGGCCCGCAGCTGCTGCTGTGCACCGAGGGCACCGCCGTCCTCCGCTCGGGCGACGGCGAGGAGCTGGTCCTGGGCAAGGGGCAGTCGGCGTTCGTCCCCGCCGGCCGCCCGGTGGACGCCTCGGGCCCGGCCGTGCTGTACCGGGCCACGACCGCGCTGACCTGACCGGGCCCGTCACCTCCGGGTCGACTGTGACGGATGGGTCCGGCCCGCTCGACCGGCGCCCGGATGCCGGTATCCTGGCTCCCGGCACGAGCCCCGCCGAAGCCTCGGCATGCTCGCCTCCACGCAAGCGACCGACCGATGCCTGGCCGCCGTGGGCCGGGCCGTTCCCTGGAGCGACATGACCGCCAGCACTGGCACCCGTGTACTGACCGACGGCGACTTCAAGGTCGCCGACCTCTCCCTCGCCGGCTTCGGCCGCAAGGAGATCTCCCTCGCCGAGCACGAGATGCCCGGCCTGATGGCCCTGCGGGCCGAGTACGGCGACGAGCAGCCGCTGGCCGGCGCCCGCATCGCCGGCTCGCTGCACATGACCGTGCAGACCGCCGTCCTCATCGAGACGCTGACGGCGCTGGGCGCCGACGTCCGCTGGGTCAGCTGCAACATCTTCTCCACCCAGGACCACGCCGCCGCGGCGATCGTCGTCGGCGACGGCACGCCCGAGCAGCCCGCCGGTGTCCCCGTGTTCGCCTGGAAGGGCGAGACGCTGGAGGAGTACTGGTGGTGCACCCAGCGGCTGTTCGAGTTCCGCGACGAGAACGGGGACGTCGTCGGCCCGAACATGCTCCTGGACGACGGCGGCGACGCCACCCTGCTGGTGCACCTGGGCACCCGCTTCGAGGCCGACGGCGTCGTCCCGGACACCACCGAGGCCGACTCGGAGGAGTACGCCGTCATCCTCGACGTCCTGCGCGGCAGCCTGGCCGCCGACGGTCAGTACTGGACCCGCATCGGGCAGGGCATCAAGGGCGTCACCGAGGAGACCACCACCGGCGTCATGCGGCTCTACGAGCTGGCCCGCGACGGCCGGCTGCTGTTCCCGGCGATCAACGTCAACGACTCGGTGACCAAGAGCAAGTTCGACAACCTCTACGGCTGCCGGCACTCGCTCATCGACGGCATCAACCGCGCCACCGACGTGATGATCGGCGGCAAGGTCGCCGTCGTCTGCGGCTACGGCGACGTCGGCAAGGGGTGCGCGGAGTCGCTGCGCGGCCAGGGCGCCCGTGTCATCGTCACCGAGATCGACCCGATCAACGCGCTGCAGGCCGCGATGCACGGCTACGAGGTCACCACGCTCGACGAGGTGATCGGCAAGGCCGACATCATCATCACGGCGACCGGCAACAAGGACATCATCACCGCCGAGCAGCTCGGTCGGACCAAGCACCAGGCGATCATCGGCAACATCGGGCACTTCGACAACGAGATCGACATGGCCGGTCTCGCGCGGACCCCGGGCATCACCCGGACCACGATCAAGCCCCAGGTCGACGAGTGGCGCTTCGCCGACGGCCACACGATCATCGTGCTCTCCGAGGGCCGGCTGCTGAACCTGGGCAACGCCACCGGGCACCCCAGCTTCGTCATGAGCGCCTCGTTCTCCAACCAGGTGCTCGCCCAGATCGAGCTGTGGGGCAACCGCGCCGCCTACGAGGGCAGGACGCCCGGCGTCGCCGTCCTGCCCAAGGTCCTCGACGAGAAGGTCGCCCGGCTGCACCTGGGCTCGCTCGGCGTGAAGCTGACCGAGCTCACCAAGGTGCAGGCCGACTACATCGGCGTCCCGGTCGAGGGCCCGTACAAGTCGGACCACTACCGCTACTGAGGAAGGGCCCCGACGGGGCCGTCCCAGTCCCTCACCAGGGCTGCGCCGCCACCCGCCCGTGTGTCTCACGGGCGGGTGGCGTCGTCTTCCGCGCTGGACAGCGCAGAATGGGCGCCGTGCCACCCACCGCTCCGCAGAACGGGCCGAGCCGAGGCCGTGTCCTGGTCGTCGACGACGACGCCGCCCTCGCCGAGATGCTCGGGATCGTCCTCCGCCGCGAGGGTTACGAACCGGCGTTCGTCTCCGACGGCAACCGCGCCGTCGGCGTCTTCCAGCAGACCCGGCCCGACATCGTCCTGCTGGACCTGATGCTTCCCGGCCGCAACGGCCTGCAGATCTGCCAGGACATCCGGCAGCAGTCGACGGTGCCGATCGTGATGCTCACCGCCAAGGGCGACACCATCGACGTCGTCCAGGGCCTGGAGGCCGGCGCCGACGACTACGTGACCAAGCCGTTCAAGCCGGTCGAGCTCGTCGCCCGCGTCCGCGCTCAGCTCCGCCGCGGCGAGACCGGGCAGGCGGAGAACCTCTCGATCGGCGACGTCCAGATCGACGTCCCGGCCCACCAGGTGACCCGCGGCGGGGTGCCGATCCCGCTCACCCCGCTGGAGTTCGACCTGCTCGTCGCGCTCGCCCGCAAGCCGCGCCAGGTCTTCACCCGGGAGCTGCTGCTCGAGCAGGTGTGGGGCTACCGGCACGCCGCCGACACCCGGCTGGTCAACGTCCACGTGCAGCGGCTGCGGGCCAAGATCGAGAAGGACCCGGAGAAGCCCGAGGTCGTGCTGACGGTGAGGGGGGTCGGCTACAAGGCCGGCCCGCCGTGATGCCGTGACCTCCCCGCACGACGCCGCCCGCTCCACCGGCACGCTCGCCCCGGGGCCCGAGGCCCCGTCGCGGCCCCGCGTCGCCCTGTCGCCGCAGCCCGGCCCCGCGCCGGCGGAGGAGGGCGCCCGCCCGCTGCTGCCGCGGCTCGGCCGGGAGACGGCCGAGTGGCTGCGGCGGTCGGGACGGCGGACCGCGGACCTCGCCCGCCGGGCCACCGCCCGCGCCGTGCGGGCGTGGCGGTCGTCGCTGCAGGTGCGCATCGGCGCGATCACCATGGCCGTCGCCGGCACCGTGGTGATCATCGTCAGCGTCGTGCTGTTCAGCCAGATCCGCGACCAGCTGCTGTCGGTGAAGAAGCAGGCGGCGATCGACCAGGCCCAGGACGGCGTCTTCTACGCGCAGAGCCAGGTGACCGGCATCGCCGCCGGCGACGCGGCCAGCGTGCGCTCGACCCTCGACCGCACCGTGCAGGCGCTGCTCAACCGCGGCGGCCCGGCCGGCGACTTCGACGTCGTCATGGTCTACCGGGCCGGCGACGCCCAGCCCCGCACCGCGACCACCCGCGGGCCCGTCTGGAACGCCGTCCCGGCCGACCTGCGGGCCGACGTCGACGCCGGCGGGCAGTCCTACCGCTACGCGCTGGTGCCCGACGACGAGGGCACGCCGCAGCCGACGCTGCTCATCGGCGCCTCGGTGCCCGGTGACGTCGGCGGGGCGGAGCGGATCGGGCTGTTCTACGCCTTCCCGCTGGACCAGGAGGCGGAGAGCCTCGGGCTGATCCGCAGCACCGTGATCATCAGCGGCATCGCCCTCACCCTGTTCGTCGTCCTCATCGCCGTCCTGGTCACCCGGCTGGTGGTCGACCCGGTGCGGCGGGCGGCCGGGACGGCGCAGCGGCTGGCCGAGGGGCAGCTCGAGGAGCGGATGCTCGTGCGCGGCGAGGACGACCTCGCCCGGCTGGCCACCAGCTTCAACGCGATGGCCGACAGCCTGCAGCGGCAGATCACCCAGCTCGAGGGCCTCTCGCAGCTGCAGCAGCGGTTCACCTCCGACGTCTCGCACGAGCTGCGCACGCCGCTGACCACCGTGCAGATGGCCGCCGACGTCTTGCACGAGTCGCGCGGCGACTTCCCGCCGCACGTGGCCCGCTCGGCGGAGCTGCTGCGCGCCGAGCTCGACCGGTTCGAGGCGCTGCTGACCGACCTGCTGGAGATCAGCCGCTACGACGCCGGCGCCGCCGTCCTCGAGGCCGAGCCGGCCGGCCTGGGTGCTCTGGTCGACCGTGTGGTGGCCGCCATGCGCTCGCTGGCCGAGATGCACGCCACCCAGCTGGTGGTGCACCGGCCGGCCGAGGAGGTCATCGCCGAGATCGACGCCCGCCGGGTCGAGCGGATCCTGCGCAACCTGGTGGGCAACGCCATCGAGCACGGCGCGGGCCGGCCGGTCGAGATCACCGTCGCTTCCAACCCCTCCGCCGCGGCGGTCACGGTCCGCGACTTCGGCGTCGGGCTGAGCCCCGCCGACGCCCAGCACGTCTTCGACCGCTTCTGGCGGGCCGACCCCTCACGGGTGCGCACGGTCGGCGGCAGCGGCCTCGGGCTGTCGATCAGCCTGGAGGACGCCCGCCTGCACGGCGGCTGGCTGCAGGTGTGGGGGCAGCCCGGCCAGGGCGCCCAGTTCCGGCTGACCCTGCCGCTGACCGCGGGCGGGGAGCTGACCAGCTCGCCGCTGCCGCTGCGGCCGGCGATCGTCCGCCGTCCCGAGCACCGGCCCGGGGTGCGGCCGTGAGGCGCCGGCTGGGCCTGCTGGCCGCGGCGGTGCTCGCGGCGGCCGGCTGCTCCACCGTCCCCACCAGCTCGCCGACCGTGCAGATCACCCAGCCGCCGGACCGCCCGGTCGAGATGGTCGGCATCGAGCCGCTGTCGCCGGAGCCCGGCGCCACGCCCGAGGAGGTCGTGAGCGGGTTCATCGACGCCGCCGCGAGCACGACCCGCGGACACCCGGTCGCCCGCGAGCACCTCACCGGCGAGGCGGCCGAGACCTGGTCCGACGAGACCGGCATCACGATCATCAGCCAGGACTACTCGGCCGTCACCACCGAGGTGGGGACGATCCGGGTCACCGCCGACCTGGTCGGCACGGTCGACCCGCGCGGCGTCTTCACCGTCGGCGACCAGCAGCCGTTCACGCGCGAGTTCACCCTCCAGCAGGTCGAGGGGGAGTGGCGGATCACCGACCCGCCGGACGGCCTGCTCATGCTCGAGCCGGACTTCGTCCGCCTCTACGACGAGCTGCCGGTGTACTTCCTCGACCCCACCGGTCAGCGGCTGGTGCCCGATCCCCGCTACCTGATCGCCGGCGAGGCGCAGCCCACCACCCTGGTCAACCGGCTGCTCGAAGGTCCGTCCGCGGCGCTCAACGCAGGCGTGCGCAACCCGCTCGCCGGCGCCGAGCTGCGCGGTGCGGTGACCGTGTCGGGGCAGACCATCACGGTCGACCTGACCAACCTGTCGCCGGAGCCGTCGCCGCAGCTCGAGGAGGTCTGCGCCCAGCTGGTGTGGAGCCTCGAGCCGCTGTCGGCCCGGGACGTGCGGATCCTGGTCGACGGCGAGCCGCTCGAGGGCATCCCGCTGGTGCAGACGGTCGACGACTGGGCGCGCTTCGACCCCGGTGGCGTCGCGGTCGACGCCACCGGGCACTACCTGAGCGGCGGGGCGCTGTACACGGTGAACGGCCGGCAGGCGCCCGGCCCGGCCGGCACCGGCGCGTACGGGCTGACCAGCGCGGCGGTGTCGGCCGACCCGCGCACCGGCGAGCTCGTCTCCATGGCGGGGGTGGCCGCCGCCGGCGGGGGGCAGACGCTGCTCTCCGGGGCGTACGGGGGCGACCTGGCCCCGGTGGTCACCGCCGGCACGCTGAGCGTCCCGACCGTCGCCGCCACCCGCGCCGAGTTCTGGGCGGTCCGCGACGGGGAGGCCGTCGTGCGGGTGCCGGCGCAGGGCCCGCCGCAGGCGGTGAGCACCCCCACGCTGCCCGGCCTGGGCCGCACCACGGTGCTGCAGCTCTCGCCGGACGGCGTGCGCGCGGCCGTCGTCGTCGACGGGCCGGAGGGCCCCAGCCTCTACGTGGGCACCGTGGTCCGCTCCGACAACGGCGCGGTCGCGCTGCCCGACCTGCGGCAGATCGCCCCGGCGCTGACCCAGGTCGTCGACGTCGCGTGGCGCGACGCCGGCAGCCTGGTCGTGCTGGCCGGTGACGCCGGCGAGGACCAGGTCGAGCCCTACACCGTGGGCGTCGACGGCTGGGGCCTGGACCGGGTCGGGACGGCGGGCCTGCCCAGCCAGCCCACCGCGGTCGCCGCCGCGCCCAGCCGCGCACCGCTGGTCAGCGCCGGCGGGACGATCTGGCAGCTGTCCGGCGGCACGTGGTCCACGCTGATCCGCGGCCAGGAGCCGCTGCCGGGCACCGAGCCGTTCTTCCCGCTGTAGTCCACAGATCCGGCCGGCCGGGGCGCCCCGGCCGCCGCCGCGGACAGGCTGGGCGGGTGCTCGCCGCGCTCGCCGACCTGGTGCTGCCGCGCACCTGCGCCGGCTGCGGGCTGCCCGGCGTCGTCCTGTGCCGCCGCTGCGGCCGGCTGTTCGCGGTGCCGCACCTGGCCGCGCCGCGGCGGTTCCCCACCGGGTTCCCGCCCACGGTCGCGGCCGGGGCGTACGAGGGGCCGGTGCGGGCAGCGGTGCTGGCGTTCAAGGAGCGCGGGCGGGCCGAGCTGGGCGCGGCGCTCGGGACGGCGCTGGCGCTGGCCGTCGCCGCCGTCGTCTCCGGGGTGCCGGGGCGGGCCGCCGGCCCGGTGCTGCTGGTCCCCGTACCCCCGTCGGCGGCGGCGCTGCGCACCCGCGGCCGCGACCACGTCCGCGAGCTGACCCGCCGGGCGGAGGCGGAGCTGCGGGCGGCCGGGGTCCCGGCCGCCCAGGCGCGGCTGCTGCGGCGGCGAGGCCCGGTGCGCGACTCGGCGGGGCTGTCGGCGGTGCAGCGGCGGGCCAACCTGGCCGGCTCGTTCCTCCTGGCCGGGGCCGCACCGACCGGCGCGCTGGTGGTGCTGGTGGACGACGTCGTCACCAGTGGCGCGACCCTCACCGAGGCCGCTGCCGTGCTCGGCCGGGCACGCACCGTGAGCGCCACGCCGGTCCTCGGGGCGGCCGTCGCGGCGACGCCACGGCGTGACCTCGCGGGGACCCGCGGCAACCGCCGTCCGAGGTGAACGGGGGACGTCCCACGATCGACTGTCGGAGGCCCAGCCGAGGGACTAGCGTCGAAGCGATCACAGCCCGCAACAACGGGAGGTCTCATGGAGATCGTGGTCCGTGGTCGCAATGTCGAAGTCCCCGACCACTTCCGGCAGCACGTCTGGGACAAGCTCACCCCGCTGGACCGTTTCGACGGCAAGCTCAAGATCCTCCGCATCGACGTGGAGCTCTTCCACGAGAAGAACCCCCGCCAGTCCGGCAACTGCCAGCGCGTCGAGATCACGATGCGTGGCAAGGGCCCGGTGGTCCGCGCCGAGGCCAGCGCGTCGGACTTCTACTCCGCCCTCGACATGGCCGAGGGCAAGCTCGACGCCCGTCTCCGCCGCGCGGCCGACCGCCGGCGCGTGCACCACGGGCGCCGGACCCCCGACAGCGTCCGCCTCTCCGGCAACACCGCCCCCGAGCTGGACCTCGGCGCCGCGCTCGACCTCGACAAGCAGCTCGCCGAGGGGCCGCACGTCACCGACCTCGACGAGCACCTGCCCGGGCGCGTGGTGCGGGAGAAGCACCACCCCGCCACTCCGATGACCGTCGACCAGGCCCTCCACGAGATGGAGCTGGTCGGCCACGACTTCTACCTCTTCCAGTGCGCCGACACCGGACGGCCGACCGTCGTCTACCGGCGCCACGCCTTCGACTACGGCCTCATCCGGCTGGTCGAGACCCCGCTCAACGGCGACGCCTCGCACGCCGGCACGACCGCGCAGCAGCCCGCGGCCCCGGCCACCGTCTGAAAGGACTGGAGGCCGGGAGCGCAGGAAACCTGCGTTCCCGGCCTCCGCTCACTCCCCGGGCAGGCGCGAGAACAGCACCGCGTCGCCCCGGGTGCCGTCGCGGTACGGGATGCAGGAGCGGACCACGCCCTCCTGCGTGAACCCCGCGCGGCGGGCCACGGCCTGCGAGGGCGTGTTGCGCACGTCGGCGATGAGGTGCACCCGCGGCGCGCCCAGGCCCAGCGCCCACTCGGCCAGCGCATGAGCCGTCTCGGCCGCGTAGCCCCTGCCGCGGGCGTGCGGCGCGATCCAGTAGCCGATCTCCGGGCCGAGGTAGCCCTCGCGCAGGTGCACCCCGCTGGAGCCGACCAGGACGCCGTCGGCCTCGACCACCACCGGCATGCCGCGGCCCGCGGCGCGCTCGCCCGGTGCCACCACGGTCACCCAGGCGCGGGCGACCTCGCGGGTGTAGGGCACCGGCAGGGCGTGGATCCAGCGCTGGATGCCCGGGTCCTGGCACGCCTCGTAGACGGCGTTCTCGTCGTCGGGGCGGTAGGGGCGCAGCACCAGGCGCTCGGTGCGCACCACCTCGGTGGTCAGGTCGACGGCGCTGAGGTCCACCGGCACATGGTCAGGCGTTGCCGAGCATGCGGTCGACCGATATCTGCAGGACGACGCGGCGCGGGTTCTCGCGCGGCTGCCGGTAGCGCACGCCGTAGCGGGCCTCGGCGTCGCGCACCGACGCGGCGTCGTCCCGCACCTCCGCCGTCCCCTCGAGGGTGAGCCACCGGCGGCCCTCCACCTGGCACAGCGCGACGCGGCCCTGCCCGGCACGGACGTGCCGGGCCTTGGCGGAGGTGCCGGAGGTGATCACCCGGGCGGTGAGGGTGCCGGCGTCGAAGGTGAAGCCGACCGGGACGACGTGCGGGGTGCCGTCGGCGCGCAGCGTGGTGAGGGTGGCCAGGTGCCGCTCGGTGAGGAAGGTGAGCAGGTCGGGGCTGAGGTGGTGCAGGTCGACGGCCACCGGGGGAGCGTACGGACCGCTCGTGCGTTGCAACTGCCAACGCCGCTGGTGGTCACGCCTACCCTGGAGCCGTGGTGTTCACGAAGCTGTTGCGTGCCGGTGAGGGCAAGATCGTCCGCCGCCTGTCCAAGATCGCCGACGCGGTCGAGTCGCTGGCGGACGAGACCTCCGAGCTCACCGACGCCGAGCTGCGGGCCAAGACCGACGAGTTCAGGGAGCGCTACGCCGACGGCGAGACGCTCGACGAGCTGCTGCCGGAGGCGTTCGCCGTCGTCCGGGAGGCGGCCACCCGCACGCTGGGCCAGCGGCACTACCGGGTGCAGATCATGGGCGGCGCCGCCCTGCACCTGGGCAACGTCGCGGAGATGAAGACCGGTGAGGGCAAGACGCTGACCGGCGTCCTGCCGGCCTACCTGAACGCGATCGCCGGCGAGGGCGTGCACGTCATCACCACGAACGACTACCTCGCCAAGCGCGACGCCGAGTGGATGGGCCGCGTCCACCACTTCCTCGGCCTCAAGGTCGGCGTGATCCTGTCGGGCCAGTCGCCGGCGGTGCGCCGCGAGCAGTACGCCTGCGACATCACCCACGGCACGAACAACGAGTTCGGCTTCGACTACCTGCGCGACAACATGGCCTGGAGCAAGGCCGACCTGGTCCAGCGCGGGCACTTCTACGCGATCGTCGACGAGGTCGACTCGATCCTCATCGACGAGGCGCGGACGCCGCTGATCATCAGCGGCCCGGCCGAGCAGAGCGCGAAGTGGTACCAGGAGTTCGCGCGGATCGCGCCGCTGCTGAAGAAGGACGTCCACTACGAGGTGGAGGAGGCCAAGCGCACGGTCGCCATCACCGAGGAGGGCGTCGAGTTCGTCGAGGACCAGCTCGGCATCGAGAACCTCTACGAGGCGGTCAACACGCCGCTGATCGGCTACCTGAACAACGCGCTCAAGGCCAAGGAGCTCTTCCACCGCGACCAGCAGTACATCGTCAGCAACGGCGAGGTGCTCATCGTCGACGAGTTCACCGGCCGCGTGCTGGCCGGCCGGCGCTACAACGAGGGCATGCACCAGGCCATCGAGGCCAAGGAGAAGGTGCAGATCAAGGACGAGAACCAGACGCTCGCCACGATCACCCTGCAGAACTACTTCCGGCTCTACGAGAAGCTCGCCGGGATGACCGGTACGGCCTCCACCGAGGCCGCCGAGCTGCACCAGACCTACAAGCTCGGCGTCGTCCCGATCCCGACGAACAAGCCGATGGTCCGCGAGGACCGGCCCGACGTCATCTACAAGACGGAGAAGGCGAAGTTCGAGGCCGTCGTCGACGACATCGCCGAGCGGCACGAGGCCGGCCAGCCGGTCCTCGTCGGCACCGCGAGCGTGGAGAAGTCGGAGATCCTCTCGAAGTTCCTGCTCCGGCGCGGGATCCCGCACGAGGTGCTGAACGCGAAGAACCACGCGCGGGAGGCGTCGATCGTCGCGATGGCCGGCCGGCTCGGCGCGGTCACCGTGTCGACCAACATGGCCGGCCGCGGCACCGACATCCAGCTCGGCGGCAACCCCGACTTCATCGCCGACGAGGCGCTGCGCGCCCGCGGCCTGTCGCCCGCGGAGACGCCGGAGGAGTACGAGGCCGCCTGGGACGACGCGCTCGAGGAGGCCAAGGCCCAGGTCAAGGCCGAGCACGAGCAGGTGGTCGAGGCCGGCGGCCTGTACGTGCTGGGCACCGAGCGGCACGAGAGCCGGCGGATCGACAACCAGCTGCGCGGCCGCTCCGGCCGGCAGGGTGACCCGGGGGAATCGCGGTTCTACCTCTCCCTCGGTGACGACCTGATGCGCCGGTTCAACGGCCCGATGCTCGAGTCGATGATGAACACGCTGCGCGTCCCCGACGACCAGCCGATCGAGTCGAAGATGGTCACCCGGGCGATCCGCTCGGCGCAGACCCAGGTGGAGCAGCAGAACTTCGAGGTCCGCAAGGACGTCCTCAAGTACGACGAGGTGCTCAACCGCCAGCGCACCGTCATCTACGACGAGCGGCGCAAGATCCTCGACGGCGTCGACCTGGCCGACCAGATCCAGTCGATGCTCGACGACGTCGTCCGGGCGTACGTGGTGGGCGCGACCGAGACCGGCTACGCCGAGGACTGGGACCTCGACCAGCTGTGGACCGGGCTCAAGGCCCTCTACCCGGTCGGCGTCACCGTCGACGAGGTGCTGGACGAGGTCGCCGACGGCGAGCAGGCCGCGCTGACGGCCAAGGACCTCGAGGAGCAGCTGCTCGCCGACGTGCACCGCGCCTACGACGAGCGCGAGGCCAAGCTCGGCGCCGAGGTGATGCGGGAGCTCGAGCGACGGGTGCTGCTGTCGGTCCTCGACCGCAAGTGGCGCGAGCACCTCTACGAGATGGACTACCTGCGGGCCGGCATCCACCTGCGCGCGATGGCCAACCGCGACCCGGTCGTGGAGTACCAGCGCGAGGGCTACGACATGTTCAACGCGATGCTCGACGGCATCAAGGAGGAGTCGGTCGGCTTCCTGTTCAACCTCGAGGTCAAGACCAAGGAGGAGCAGGAGGCCGAGGCCAGGGCCAAGCAGGAGGAGGCCGAGGCCCGCGCGCTGGCCGCCGCCCAGGAGGGCACGGCGCGGGTGCTGGCCCGCCAGGCGGCGCAGGAGGAGGCCGCGAGGAAGGCTGCCGCCTCCGGTGGCGCGGCGACCGCCCGCCGGGCGAAGAAGCCGGCCGCCCCCGTGGCCGCCACCGCCCCGGCTGCCGAGGTGGAGGAGGAGCCGGCACCGTCGGGGACCGGTCCGCAGCTGGCGGTGAAGGGCCTCGACACCCCGAAGCCGGCGCAGAACCTGAGCTACTCCGCGCCCAGCCTCGACGCCTCGCCCAAGGAGAGCGGCGCGGCCAAGGCGGCCAAGACCGCGACCGTGACCGGCACGAAGGAGCCCTCGCGGAACGCGCCGTGCCCCTGCGGCTCGGGCAAGAAGTACAAGTTCTGCCACGGCGCCGCGCACTGACGCCGGCGGCCCGCGGTCGCCTCAGGAGACGAAGTGCTCCTGGGGGAACGCCGTCACGATGCCGTCGGTCACCGTGAACTCGAAGATCCGGAAGTAGCTCTCCCCGAAGAGCCCGCCGACCACCTCGGCCAGCGGAGCGGTGCGCTCGCTGCCGGAGCCCCAGTCGATGTAGGTGATCTGCGCGTCCTCGGCGACCTCGAGGGCGCGGACCAGGTCGTTCACGTCGCGGTAGTAGTAGTCGTTGCACCACGCCTGCTGCTCGTGGACCGCGACGCCGTCCTCGCGGCAGGCCTGCTGGGCAGCCGCCTCGCCCTCGAACCACTCGACCACGTTGACCAGCACCGTGCTGCCGTCGCCGCCGCTGATCACCCCGGCGTAGCTGCCGTCGGGCAGGCCGGCGTGGTCGACCGGCTGGGAGGTGCGTGCCTCCCACCGCCGGCCCAGCACGAAGCGGTCGCCGTCCCAGCGGTACTCGGCCCGGCCCCAGTGCCCGGCGCAGCACTGCGGGTCGTCCCCGGCACGCGTCGGACCCTCGAGCACGACCGTCGCGTCGTCGACGGTCACGGTCGGGCCCTGGAAGACCAGCTCGCCGTCGAGGAAGCCCAGCACGTCCGGCTCACCCGACGAGCTGTCGAACACGACGACGAAGGACGCGGTGGTCGACGTCGGGGTCGGGCAGGACGTCTGCACGACGGTCTCGGGCGTCCCGTCGCCGGTGACGTCGCCCTCGGCGGTGGTCACCGGCCAGTCGTCCCACGTCGCCGTCTCGCCCAGCTCGGCGAGCCACATCTCGCGGGTGTAGCACTCGGCCGCGTCGAAGGCGACCGCCTTCCAGTCGACCGGGGCCGCCTCGGGGGTGGTGGGTGCAAGAGCCGTCGGGGGCGGCGTCGGGGCCGGCTCGGCGGCGGCGACGTCCCCGCCGCAGGCGGTCAGGGCGAGGCAGGAGATCAGCGCCGGGACGGCGGCCAGCCGCATCGCCCGGGCTCGGTGGGTGTGCATGGGGAAACCTCCGTGCCCGGCTGAGCCGGGCAGGTCCGTGGACGGGGGAGGCCCCGGTGGAGCGCCATCGCCGGCGCTCCACCGGGGCAGGGGTGGGGTCAGTCCCAGAACGTGACCTCGAGGTCGTCGGCCGAGCCGGTGATCTCGCCGTCGACGGAGAAGCGGACCTCCGTCTCGTACGGGCGCTGCTCCGGGTCGCTGAAGAAGTACTCGACGGTCTCGGTGCCGGTCAGCTGGAGCGAGCCGTAGGAGTCGGTGACGATCTCCAGGCTGTTCGCCGACTCGTCGTAGACCAGCGAGTACTCCGGGTCCTCGGTGACCGTGATGTGCACGTCGGTCAGCTCGTCCTGCCAGTAGTAGCCGGTCAGGAACGGGCAGTTCTCCAGCGGCAGCTCGGTGGCGGTCGCGCAGTCGGCGATCGCGGCGTCCACCGCGTCCCGGGCCGCGTCGAGTGCCTCCGGCTTGACCTCGGGCGACAGCGTCGCGCCGTACGAACGGTCCGTGGTGACGACGACGGGCGCGTCGGCGGCGGTCAGCAGCGCGTGGTCGGCCGCCGAGACGGTGTAGCGGCCCGGCAGGGCCAGGTACGTGCCGTCGGCCAGGTCGGTCCCGGCGATCTGCGCGCCGAGGCTGCTGCCGGACCAGACCTCGAGGGTCGGCAGCGACTCGGCCACCTCCCAGGTGCCGAAGAGGCCGAAGCGGTCCTCCCCGGGCGTGAGGCTGATGGTGTCCTCCACCGGCTGGTCGCCCACGACGTAGGTGACCGCGACGGTGGCCGAGGAGCCGTGCTCCTCGACCTCGCCGATGACGACGTGGTCGATGCCGGTGTAGCTGTCGCTGCCGAGCACCGCCTCGCTGAGCAGCGGCTGGTCGGCGAGGTCCGGCGCGTCGGCGAGGTGGACGACGGCGGCGGCGACGTCGCCGTCGGCGAGGGCGTCCAGGTACTCCTCGGCCGCGGCCTGCGGCGTGAACAGCGTGGCGTTGAGCACCGCGACGACCGCCGCGCCGACGGCGGCCACGGCCACCGCGACGGAGGTGGCGACGGCGGCGCGGCGCAGCGCGACCGACCGGTGGCCGGCCGGGGCCGGCGCCGTACCGTCCAGCGCCGCGGCCCACACGGGGCTGATCCGGCGGCCGGCGATCAGCCGGGTGACCCGCGGCGGCAGTGACAGGGCCAGGGTCGGCCCGAGGCGCAGCGCCCAGACGACGGCCGCGGCCCAGACGGCACCCAGGAGCGGTGCCCACAGCAGCGACGGCGACGCACTGAGGCCGGCCGTGCCGCTGATCTCCACGGCGACGCCCGGGTCGCCGGACGCGGAGGCGTCACCCGACACGGCGACGCGCACGGCCACGGCGGCGAGCAGCGCGGCGGCGGCGCCGGTGCCCGCGGCCACCTTGAGCGAGGCGGTGGAGACCTGCGTGCCGGGGTCGCGCAGCGTGCGGCGGACGGCGGTGGCCAGCGCCACCGCGACCGGGACGAGGAGCGCCAGGAGCAGCCACGGCTGGTCGGTCAGGCCGAAGGAGCGGCCGGCGCCGGCCTCGACGGCCTCCTCGAGCAGCTCCATGAGCTCGGCGCCGCCCGCGCTGTGCGCGTCGAGCGCCGCGGGAACGCCCAGCACACCGAGGCCCAGGACGACGACGGCGTTGACCCCGAAGAGCAGCAGGCCGCCGAGGACGCCGAGGCGGGCGCCGTCGAGGTCGTCGGTGAGGAACGCGGTGTAGAGGTAGGCGAGCACCAGGGCGACGGCGACGGTGGCCAGCAGGCCGACGGCGAAGGTGCGCAGGGTGCGCAGCACCGCACGCAGCTCGGGGGTGCGGCCGGCCGCGGGCACGGCGACCCCGGCCGACCGTGCGATGACGGCGCGGGCGGCGGCGGCGGTGAGCCCGACGAGCAGCGTCGCGCCGAGGAAGCTCCCCAGCGCGCCGGCGCCGGTGGACACCGACCCGGCGACGTCGAACTCCTCGGCGAGGTCGAGCCCGTACGGCGCCGTCGTGCTGCCCAGCAGGACCAGCGCGCCGGTGCCGGCACCGGCGACCAGGCCGGTGACCGCCGAACGGAGCGCCAGCTGACTCGTCGTGCCCGACGGTGCGGCGCGCTCGGCACGTGCGGTGGCCCGGGCGACCAGGCCCAGGACGGCGACGGTGACGACGAGGGGCACGAGGCGCAGGCCCACGCTCGCCTCCGCGGTGGCCAGCTCGTCGATGCCGATCGACCCCTGCACGACCAGGCGGCCGCCGAGGGCGAGGGCCAGGACGGCGATCGCCGTCTGCAGCCAATCGGCCAGCGAGCCGTTGTGGTCGTCCGGCAGGACGACCGCGGAGAGCACGGCCACGACCACCGTCACGACCGCCAGCACCGGGAGGACCGCGCGGGCGACGACGGTGAGCGACGCCCGGACGTCCTCCGGCCCCACGTCGCGCCGGATGCGGGCGAGGAGGGGTTCGGCCGGGGCCGGGGTGGGGGCGACCGGCGCCGGGGCGACCGGTGGTTCCAGGACCATCTCCGGACCGACGTCCCGTCCGTCCTGCGGTGTCATCTCGATTCCCTTCCGTGGGTGGCTCTGCGGGGCTGCTCCCCGCTCGGCCGCTGCATCGGCACGGAAGGCTTCGCGATCTACAAAATGCGAGACGGTATCGGCTGGAATCCCCCGCAGGGGTGAGCTCACCCGACCTGCAGGGCGGTGCACCGCCACCGGCCGTCGATGCCCTCCAGCCGAGCGGCGAGGGCGTGCGCCCGGCCGTCGCGCCGGGCCACCGCGCTGATCTCCGCGACCCCGTCGACCGGCTCGCAGACGTGCACGGGGCCGAGCAGCAGGGGCGAGGGGCTCTCGGTGCACCAGCGCGGCCGGTTGCCGCGGGCGAGCGCGGTGTGGACCCCGTGCGAGGTGAGCGGCGCGAGCTGGCTGAGCGGGCGGCGGCCGGCCAGCACCTCGAGCGCCGTCACGAGGAGCCGGCGACCCGCGTGGCGCACGTCGGGCAGGTCGGCGCGCGCCGACCAGGTCGGGCCGAAGTCGGCGTCCGGCCGCACGCCCACCGGCCGCGGGCGCGGGCCCGGCCGGTGCACCGGGCGAGGCGGCCGCACCCCCGGCACGACCAGGCGCAGCGGGCCCTGCTGGTCGACCAGCGGGGGCTGCGGTGTCGGCACGACGACCATCCGGAGCGACGGCGCGGTCGGCGGCGTGGTGGTGGGCGCGGTCATGGTGCTGCTCCCTCGTGAGGACGGTGCGGGTGACGGGGCGCCGGGGGAGCGGCGGGGTTCGTACGGGCGGCGGCTGCGCCGGTCAGGTGGAGCTGGGTGGCGGCCGGAGCGACTGGCCGGGGAGGAGGAGGTCGGGGTCGGCGCCGATCACCGAGGCGTTGGCCGCCCACCACGCGCCGACGGCGTCGGCGACCTGGCGGTCGCCCGGCGCGCCACCCGTCGTCCGCCGGAGGTGCTCCTCGGCGATCTCCCAGAGGCAGTCGCCCCGGACGACGACGTGCCCGGCGGCGTCGGGGGCGGCGGTGGGCGTGGCCGGCTGCTGCGGCCAGTCGGGCGCCGTGCCGTGGGTCGCGTGCGGCCAGTCGGGGGCGGCCGGGACGGCGCTCGGGGCGAGCGGTGCCGCGCCGGCGACCACGGGTGCGCCGAGGCCGGCGCCCAGACCGATGCCCAGGGCCACCGCCGCAGCGCGGCGGGCGCCGGCCGGGAGGACGACGCGCTGCAGGCGGCGTGCGGCGGACCCGGCGAGGCCGGGGAGTGCGCCGGCGGCCGTGAGCGCGAGGCCGGCGACCCCCCACGCCCAGACGGCCCACGCCAGGAGCGCCGCCCACGACAGCACGACCGCGTCCGGGCCGGCGGTGTCGGCGACCAGCTGGGGCTCCAGGACCGCGCGGCGGAGCGTAGCCGGAGCCGGTCCCAGGACGGCCAGCACGAGGGCGGCGCCCGCCATCGCGAGCACCGTCCCCACGAGTCGCCGTGCCGACATGTCGCCTCCTCCCGTGAGCCTGGGATGAAACTAGAACAAGCAAACTCAAGCAAATCAAACAATCCACAAGGATCTACGCTGACGCGAGGAGGTGCCGGATGCGCTGGCAGCAGCTCTTCGCCGATCTGCAGGCCCAGTTCGACGAGGCCGAGGCGGACGCCGAGCGGGCGGAGCACGCCTCGCGGACGCGCGCCGAGGTCGGTGCCCTCCGCCTGACCGACCGCCTCCGCGGCGCGCTGGGCGCCCGCGTGTCCCTGCGCTGCCGGGGCGCGGGTCAGGTCAGCGGCGAGCTGGCCGACGTGGGCGTCGACTGGGTGCTGGTCGAGGAGGGAGCCGGCCGGGAGGCGCTGGTGGCGAGCGCGGCCGTCGTCGCGGTGAGCGGGCTCGGCCGGCAGACTGCCGTGCCGGCGGAGGACGGCGTCGTGCGCGGGCGGCTGGACCTGCGGTGGGCGGTGCGGGCGCTGGCGCGCGACCGCAGCGCGGTCCAGCTGCTCCTCCACGACGGCGCGGTGCTCACGGGGACGGTGGACCGGGTCGGCGCCGACTTCGTGGAGCTGGCGGAGCACGACCTCGGCACGCAGCGGCGGCCCGGTGCGGTGCGCGGGGTGGTCGCCGTCGCGCTGGACGCGGTCGCGGTGGTCCGGACGGGGCCCGGCGGAGCGGGCTGACCGGGCGGCTCAGCGCCGGGGGCGTCCTCCGGTCGGGACCGAGGGCTCGTCGGCCTCGGACGGTTCCTCGGCGGGAGCCGGGGACGGCGGCTCCTCGGGCAGGGTCCCGGCCCGGGCCTCGGCGTACTTCTGCTGGATGAAGCGCTCGAGCTCGTCGACCTCCACCCGCCACTGACCACGGCCACCGATCTGGATGGCGATCAGCTCCTTGCGCCGGACGAGCGCATAGGCCTGCGACCACTTCACGTTGAGGATCTCCGCGACGTCGTCGAGGGTCAGGAAGCGAGGTGTGGGCATCGGTGCGTCTCCGTCCGTCCCGGCCAGTGTGTCAGCCGCACCGGTGGCGTGTGGCCACCGTCCACACCCGAACGTGTGGACGGCGAATGCACGCACCCTCGTCCGTAGCGCATCATCTGCACCCGATCGACACCGACCGGCGGCGTCGGCGACGAACCGCGCTCCCGCACGACGGGAGGGACCGTGGAGCCGCTCGGCCGCCCGCTCGTCGCCCGGCTCGACGAGGCCCACCACGGCGACCCCCGCCGCCTCCAGCCGCGCCACCGCGTCGCCGTCCAGCCGGCGCAGGTCCGCCGGCGGGCGGGACATCGGGGACCCGCGGGCCGCGCTGCCCGTGCTCGGCGCACCCCCGGCGCCGGAGGACCGCCCGGCCGGACGAGGGCGGGTCGTCGCCGTCTGGGGACCGCTCGGTGCACCCGGCCGGACCACCGTGGCGGTGGGCGTGGCCGACGAGGCGTCACGGCTGGGCGTGCCCTCCCTGCTGGTCGACGCGGACGTGTACGGCGGTGTGGTCGCCCAGGTCCTCGGCCTGCTCGACGAGTCGCCGGGACTGGCCGGCGCGGCGCGGCAGGCGGCCCTCGGTTCGCTGGACACCGCCGCGCTGGCGCGGCTGGCCTGGACCGTGCGGCCGCACCTGCGGGTCCTCACCGGCCTGGCGCGGGCCGACCGCTGGCCGGAGCTGCGCCCGCGGGCGGTGAGCGCCGTGCTGGGCGAGGCGCGCCGGCTGGCCGACCTGACCGTCGTCGACTGCTCGTTCTGCCTCGAGGAGGACGAGGAGCTGTCCTTCGACACGGCGGCACCGCGGCGCAACGGCGCCACGCTGGCGGTCCTCGAGGCAGCGGACACCGTGCTGTGCGTGAGCGGGGCGGACCCGGTGGCGCTGCAGCGCACGGTGCGCGCGCTCGGCGAGCTGCGGGACGTGCTGCCGGACGTCGACCCCGTCGTGGTCGTGAACCAGGTCCGGCGTGGTCCGGTGCCCGGGAACGCCCGTGCGGAGATCGCCGAGGCGCTCGAGCGGTTCGCCGGGCGCCCGGTCGGCTTCTTCCTCCCCGCCGACCGGCGGGCGACCGACGGCGCGCTCGCCGCCGGCCGGACCCTGGCCGAGACCGCCCCGGCGTCGCCGCTGCGCGGCGCACTCCGGTCGCTGGCCGCGCAGGTGGCCGGCGTCCCCGAGCCCACCGCGTCCGGCCGCCGGCTGACCGGCCGCCGGCGCGCCGGCTGAGCCCCAGCCGGGGGCGTGACGGTCGTCGCATCCTGCTGTGCGGGCGACCGGTGCCCCGTAGCGTGGGGCGCCGGCCACCCACGAGGAGAGCGATGGTCGAGCGGCTGACCGCACTGGACGCCTCGTTCCTGTACCTGGAGGAACGGCTCAACCCGATGCACGTCGGCGGCGTGCTCGTGCTCGAGGCCCCGCCGGACGGGTTGGACTCCCTCGCCTCCCTGGTCGCCGCGCGGCTGCCGCTGGTGCCGCGGTACCGCCAGCGCGTGATCGAGGTGCCCGGCAACCTGGCCACCCCGGTGTGGGCCGACGACCCCGACGTCGACTGCGCCTACCACGTCCGGCGCTCGGCGCTGCCCCGCCCGGGCACGCAGGCCCAGTTGCTGGAGCTGGTCTCCCGGCTGATGTCGCGGCCGCTGGACCGCAACCGGCCGCTGTGGGAGCTCTACCTGGTCGAGGGGCTGGAGGGGAACCGCGTCGCGGTCATCACCAAGACGCACCCCGCCCTGGTGGACGGGCTCAGCGCGCTCGACATCGGCCAGGCGCTGCTCGACCCGGAGCCCGACGCTCCCGTGCCCGCGCCGGAGGAGTGGACCCCGGCCCGGCCGCCGGGAGCCGCGGCGCTGGTGCTGCAGGCCCTCGAGGAGTACGCGCACCGGCCCACGGCGGCGCTGGACGCCGCCCGGCACGCGGTCACCGACGTGCGCGCCGGCGCGGCGCGGGTGCTGGGGGTCGGCCGGGACCTGCTGCGCGCGACGCGCTCGGCGGTCTTCCCGGCGCCGCACACGCCGCTGAACACCACCACCGGCCGGCAGCGGCGGGTGGCCGTGGCCCGGGCCGACCTCGACGACGTGAAGAAGGTCCGCAGCCTGCACGGCGGGACGGTCAACGACGTCCTGCTGACCGTGGTGACCGGCGCGCTCCGCGAGTGGCTGCTCTCGCGCGGCGAGCCGGTGACCGGCTCGACGTCGGTGCGCGCGCTCGTACCCGTGTCGCTCCAGGACGCCGACGCCTCGCCCGGCGGCCGGGTCGCCTCGTTCCTGGTCGACCTGCCGGTCGGGGAGCCCAACCCGGGCGTGCGCCTGGCCCGGCTCGGCTACGCCATGCGCGGGGTCGCGCTGCACGGCCGGTCCGTCGGCGCCGACCGGCTCATCGCCCTCACCGGGTTCGCGCCGCCGACGATGCACGCCCTCGGGGTGCGGGCCGCGCGAGGGCTCTCGCGGCGGCTGTTCAACCTGGTGGTCACCAACGTGCCGGGGCCCCAGGTGCCGCTCTACGCCGCGGGCAGCCGGGTGCTCGAGGTCTTCCCCGTCGTGCCGCTGGCCCGCGGGCAGGGGCTGTCCATCGGCATGACCAGCTACGACGGGCGCGTGTTCATCGGTCTCGACGCCGACCGGGACAGCGTCGGCGACGTCGACGTGCTCGCCGACCTGATCGAGCAGGAGGTCGCGGAACTGGTGCGCGCCGCGGGGTGACCCCGGGCCGGGAAGGGCTGCCCGGCCCCGCCGCGCTACGGTCGCCGTCCACCGAGGAAGGGAGCGGACCGGGTGCGCGTGTACCTGCCGGCGACGACGACCGTGCTGCGGACGCTGGTCGACGAGGGGCGGCTGCCCGGCCCGCGCACGGCGTTCGCGGTGACGCCGGCGCTGCGGGACTTCTACGCCGTCAGCGAGGCCGAGGCCGACACCGAGGAGCTGGAGTACGCGGCGCTGCTCACCGCGGCCCGCGCCAGCCTGCGGCTGCTGGACGTGGACCCGCTGGCCGCCCGCCGGCGGGTCGTGCTCGCCGCCGACGTCCCGGACGCCGCCGTGGAGCTGCGGGACGACCCCGCGGTCGACCCGGACGCCGAGCGCGGCACGGTGCGGGTGCCGGGCGACATCGCGCTCCGGGACGTCGCCAGCGCCCACATCGACGGGAGCGAGGCGGAGGACGACGTGCGGGCCGCGGTCGACGTGGTGCTCGAGGCCGACCTCGGCAGCGACGACGCCCAGTTCGTCGTCGACCAGGCGGAGGGGCACGAGCTGGCCTGGTACGCGACGCAGGAGATCGGTCCCGCGCTCGACCTGCTCTGAGCGCGTCACGGCCTACGCCGGGTCCCGGTGGCGCGCGACCTGCACGCGCTGCGGCGTCCCGGCGACGACCAACCAGCCCGAGCCGGGGCGGACGGCCACCGGTGTGCGCGGCAGCCGGACGCCGAGCAGGTCGGCGTCCCCCGGGCCGGGGGTGAGCAGCAGCCCGGTGCGGCCGCGCCGCAGGTCGGCCAGCGGCCCCTGGTAGAGGCGGGCGAGGTCCGCCGCCTGGCCGGCGGCGAGGACGACCACCGGGCAGGCCGTGCCGGTCCGCGGCGGCAGGTGGAGCGCCGGTGCGTCGCCGAGCGCGGCCGCGTCGTCGACGAGCACGACGCCCGGGCGGTCCGTCAGGGCCGCCGCCCAGGCCGCGAGGTCGTGGACGACGGCGGGATCGACGACCCGGACGGCCGCCCCGGCGTGCGCCAGGTGGGCGGCGAACGCCTCCAGGGTCGAGGAGCGCCCGCTGCCTGCCGGTCCGACGACGAGCAGCCCACCGGACCGCCGGAGGTCCACCGACAGCACGCCACCCTCGTCCCCGCCGGGCCCCACCGGCAGGGTCAACGCGACGGCGGACGCGCTGTCGCCGGGAGGAGCGGGCAGGCGGAGCCGGGGGTCGGCGGGCAGGTCGGCGATCCGCAGCGCTGACCGGGCCGGTGCCGGTGCGGCACCGGGGGCCGCGGGCCGGGGGAGCGCGATCTGGCACTCGACGGCGGCCTCCCCCAGCAGCGCTCGTCCGGGCGGCCGCGCCGTGGGGACCAGCCGGGCCGGGACGCCGGCCACCGCGTAGTCCGCCCGGTCGGGCAGCGGGAGGACGAGCCGCTGTCCGACGGCGGACGCCAGCCGGCCTCCCGGCACCGCGCGGTCGGCGGTGAGCAGGCAGGTGAGCCCGACCGCCGCGCCGTCGCGCACCAGCCGCAGCAGCGCCGCCGAGCCCTGGCCCGGGTCGGCCACGTCCAGCTGCTCGCCGACCGCGTCCAGCCCGTCCACGAGCAGCAGCAGGGCGGGGGACACACGGCCCCGGCGCCCCGCCCGCCGCTGCGCCACCTCCTCGGCCAGCCGGGCCACCAGCCGGCTCGTGCGCAGCGGGTCGTCGGCGCCGACCGCCGTGCCGGTGTGCGGGAGCGCCGCTGCGGCGGCCGCCAGGGCACCGCCGCCGTGGTCGAGCACGTGGACGTGCACGTCATCCGGCGCGAGCCGGTGGACCGCCTCAGCCAGCACGGTGCGCAGCAGCGTCGTCCGGCCGCTGCGGGGGCCGCCCACCACCAGCCAGCCGCCGCCGTCGGCGAGGTCGATCTCGAGCGGCTCCCGAGCCTGGACCTCGGGGCGGTCGACGAGGCCGATCCGCAGGCGCGTGGCGTGCTCGGCCGGCTCGAGCGACCCGGCCGGCAGCAGGTCGGGCAGGGGCGGCTGCCACGGCCGGTGCGGCACCGGGACCCCGGTGGCGGTCGCGTGCCGGCGCAGGGCGGCGGACAGCCGCGTCAGGTCGCCGTCGCCGCCCGCCGGGGCCGCCGCCGCGGCCGGACCACTCGCCCACCAGCACCAGCGGCGGACCACGGGCGTGGCGTCGGGGGTCGGTACCGGCGTGGCGACCCGGGCCGCCTGGAACTCGACGGGGGGTGCGCTCCCGGCGCGCAGCAGTGCCCGCCCTGGCCGGTCGACCGGGAGGAACGCCGCACGGCTGGTGCCGATCACGTCCCGCGAGTCGGCCTCGTCGGTGGTGCGCAGGCAGATCCGCAGGCTGCAGTTCGCCCGGATCTCAGGGGAGACCACCCCGCCCGGCCGCTGCGTGGCGAGCACGAGGTGCACCCCGAGCGACCGCCCGCGCTGCGCGATGCCGATCAGGCCGGGCACGAACGACGGGTGCTCCTCGGCCAGTGCCGCGAACTCGTCGACCACGATGACGAGGCGGGCCAGGTCGACACCCTCCGGGAGCGCGGCGAGGTCGGCGACCCCGTGCGCGGCGAGCACGTTCTCCCGCCGCGTGAGCTCCGCCCCGAGCGACCGCAGCGCCCGCTCGGTCGCCGGACCGTCGAGGTCGGTCACCAGGCCCACGGTGTGCGGGAGCGACACCGCGTCGGCGAACGCCGCACCGCCCTTGTAGTCGACGAGGAGGAAGGAGCACCGGTCGGGCGGGTGGTGCAGCGCGAGCCCGGCGACCAGGGTCTGGAGCAGTTCCGACTTCCCCGACCCGGTCGTGCCCGCGACCAGCGCGTGGGGCCCCGTCCGGCACAGGTCGACGACCAGCGGCCCCTCCGCCGTCCGGCCGAGGGGGAGCGTGAGCGCGTCCCGTGCCCGGCTCCAGCGGCCGGTGGTGCGGTCGTCGTCGTCGAGGTGGAGACCGGGAGCCGGGAGGTCCAGCAGCCGCACCTCGCGCGGCAGGGCGGCCGCGGCTGCGGCGGGCTGCAGGGCGGCGAGGTCCCGGGCGAGGGACTCGGCGGTCGCCCGGGGCACCCGGTCCACCACGACGTGCCGCACGTCCGGCCGGTCCGCGCAGCGCAGGTCGCCGCGGGCGCCGGTCTCCCCGCCCAGGGCCAGCACCGCGGCCGCGGTACCGGGCAGCTCGTGCTCCGTGGCGGCGGCCGCGAGCACCACGACGCCCACGTCCCGGCCGGCCCGCAGCGCGGCCACCACGCCGGTGCCGACGGGACGGGCCAGCACGACGAGCACCCACGGGAGGCGGGCCCGGTCGCCGGGCGCGTGCTCGGCCACCGCCGCGCGCCGGGCCGCCACCACCCGGCCCGCCCACCGCAGCAGCTCCTCGTCGGCGGCCGCGTCCACGGGCGCCGCGTCCACGTGCTGCAGGTGCGGCAGCCACCGGACCCAGTCCCAGTCCGGGACGCTCCCGACGTCGGCGACCAGCACCAGCTGGACCTCGTCGGGACCGTGGAGGACCGCCGCCTGGGCGACGACCGCCGCCAGCACCCCGGTGGCCGGCGCACGCGGGCCGACCACGGACAGGCCGCCGCTCGCCCGGAGGTCGACCACGACCGGGAGGTCCTCGGCGGTCACCCGTTCGCGGTCGCCCTCCGGCGACACGCGGGTGACGGCGCAGGGCCGCTGCCCCGTGCCGAGGCGGACGTGGAGCGCGTCCGCGTCATCGCGGCGCCGTTCCCAGACCCGCCCGGACCGGCGCCGGGCGGCGGTCGTCAGCGCTGCCAGGTCTGGGTGCGCGGTCCCGGTCGCGCGGCGGTCGGCGTGGACCGCGTCGGTCAGCCGCTGCTGCGCGTCGGCGTGAGCGGCGGCGTGCTCGGCCGTCTGCCGGCGGCCGTCGCGCCGCCCGGACCAGCGCTCGGACCACCAGGTCCCCACCGCCATGACGGGGCTCAGCAGGGCGAAGAAGAGGAACTGCGGGGTGTGCAGCAGCCAGGCCATCGCGACGCCGGCGACGAGCGGCACCGCGACCGCGATCCAGGCGAGCCGGCGCCTGGGCGCGGGCGCCGGCGGCCGCGGGAACCGGACCTCCACCTCCGGGCGGGTGGCGGGCAACCGGGGAGCGGGGCGCAGCCGCAGCCGCCCGCCCGCACCCCGCTGCAGCGCGGCCGAGCCGCCCTCGGGCCCGCGCACGGTCACGGCGCTGGCGCCGACCCGCAGGACGGCACCGGTCGGCCAGGTGATCGGCGCCGCGGAGACCGCGGCGTCGTCCAGCCGGGTGCCGTTGGTCGAGCCGAGGTCGGCGACGGTGATCTCGCCGGCGGCCACGGTGACCTGCACGTGGCGCCGGGACACGTCGGGGTCGTCGAACCGGACGCCGGCCTCGGCGCCCCGGCCGAGCACGTGCCGGCCCTGCCCGAGCGGCTCGGTGCGACCCGCCTCGGGCCCGCCGACGACGTGCAGCTCGAGGGCGCTGGTCCGCCGCTCGGCGCGTGCGCGCGGACCGGGCCGGCCCCACCCGAGCACCGCGCCGTGCGCCAGCTCCGGGACGTCCAGGGCGAGGTCGTCGGGGAGCCGGGTGGAACCCGACCACAGGCCGTCGACGGCCGGGCCGAGCGCCCGCACGAGGACGGGGACGACCTCGCCGAGGGGCGCGTCGTCGGCGGCCGTCACCTCCACGTCGACGGCGCCGTCGGCGGACCAGAGGGTCCAGCAGCGGGTGCCGCGGGGCGGCGCGGCTGCGGCCGCGGAGGGCTCGATCACCCGCGGATGGTGTCCCGCCCAGGCGTGGGCGCGGGGCGCCGGAGGGGCACCTGTGGACAACCGGCCGGGCTGTGGACGACTCCGGGGATGCCGGGCCGGTCCCGCCTAGCGTCCCGCGTCGACCGGGAAGGGCCCGGACGCACAGGAGGAGCCGTGAAGGTCGACATCGCCACCCTGCAGCACATGGCCGGGCAGTGCCGGACGGAGGCGGCCGACGCCACGGGCCGCCAGGCCGCCCTCTCCGCCGGCATCAACACCTCGGTGCTGGACGGGTGGACCGACAGCCAGGCGGCGGCCCGCTTCACCGAGCTGTACGAGCAGTGGCGGCTGTCCGCCCAGGGCGTGGCCGACGCGCTCAACGGCATGGGCGGGCTGCTCTCGAACGTGGCCTCGTCGTACCAGCAGCACGAGGCCGACATGGCCGCGCGCATCGGCGCGCTGCTCTGACCAGGTCCTCGTCCGGGGGACGGCCGCCCCCGGACGAGGGGTGCAGGCCGGCGCGCACCGTAGGATCGGCGGCCGTCCAGACGGGTCACCGGTGCTTCGTGGTGGGCAGCCGGCCCACCGTGCGCCGCGGGGTGGGCCCGCGCTCCGCGATCGCCGCGCCCGCACGCGTCGACATCGGGAGCGAGCAGATGCAGTTCGGTCGGTACTACGAGGAGTTCGAGGTCGGGGCCGTCTACAAGCACTGGCCCGGCAAGACCGTCACCGAGTACGACGACCACCTGTTCTGCCTGATCACGATGAACCACCACCCGCTGCACATGGACGCGCACTACGCGGCGGAGACCACCGACTTCGGCAGGAACGTCGTCGTCGGCAACTACGTCTACTCGCTGCTGCTCGGCATGAGCGTTCCCGACGTGTCGGGCAAGGCCATCGCCAACCTGGAGATCGAGTCGCTGCGGCACGTGGCGCCCACGTTCCACGGCGACACGATCTACGGCGAGACCACGGTGCTGGACAAGGCCGAGTCGAAGTCCAAGGACGACCGCGGGATCGTGCACGTCGAGACGATCGGCTACAAGCAGGACGGCACGGTCGTGTGCGTCTTCCGGCGCAAGGTCATGGTGCCCAAGCGTTCGTACGGGGAAGCCCGCGGCGGCGAGCAGCCGGGCCGCCCGGAGCCGGTGCGGAAGTAGGTCAGCCGGGCAGCACGCCCCACTCGCGGAGGGTCTCCACGAGCCGGGGCGTGCAGCCCAGCCCTGCCAGGTCCGCGGGGGCGACGAAGCGCGCGTCGTCTGCGTCGTCCCCGGCCACCGGCACGGCCGTCGGGTCGAGCGGCGTGCAGACGAGGTCGACGACGTCGTAGTCGACCGCGCCGGCAGGGATGAGGATGCGGCCGACCACGGCGCCGGCGCGGACGTCCAGCCCGGTCTCCTCGCGCACCTCCCGGACGACCGCCTGCTCGGCGGTCTCCCCGGGTTCGACGCGGCCGCCGGGCAGCGACCACAGCCCCCGGCTCGGCTCCTGCCCGCGGCGGATCAGCAGCAGCCGCCCGGCGCCGTCGCGCACCACCGCGCCGACGCACGGGACGCGGGGGACGGGGCCGGCCATGCGGCGAGGCTACGGAGGCCGCGCGCCGTGCGGGCGCTCGGCTTGACGAGAGCCCGCGCGGACAGGACGGTGTTCCGCGATGAGCGTCTCGGCGGTCTGCCCCCGGTGCGGTGAGCAACTGGTCGTGCGCCCGGGCCACGAAGCCCAGGCCTGGTGCCACCTGCACGGGGCCGTGACCCCGCTGCACCACACGGTGCTCATCGCGCACGACGCCATCAGCGCGGTCACCGCCGACGCGCGCGTGCCCGCCTGGGTGCCCGATCCCATGCCGACCGGCTGGACGGTCACCGGGCTGGCCTGGGGCGGCGAGCCCGGTGCGCGGGCCATCGTCGTCGACACCGCCGGCCCCGCACCGCTGGGCGGCTCGGCCGAGCTGGTGCTGGTCGCCGAGGAGCCGGGCACCGGCGTCGGCTGCGGCTACGCCGGGCTGCCCGGTCTCGACCCGGGCGACGTCATCACCGGTCCGTCGTCGGTCGACGTCAAGGCGGCCGGCCAGCGGGCACCGCTGTGGGCGGTGCCCACCTCCGACGACCGCGCGGCGTTCGTGGGCGAGGCCTACGGCGTCTGGCTGTGGCTGGTCATGTGGCCGATGAACGCCGCCTGGCTGCTGGCCGAGCAGCTGGAGCTGCTGGACCTGCGCGACCGGCTCTACCCCGACCTGCCGCTCGGCCCGCCGAGCGAGCACCTGCTCCCGGGGAAGTAGCCGACCGACCCGGCGCGTCGCCCGGGCAACCCGTGAGGCCTGTGTGAGCCTTGGGACGAAGCGGTCCGCCACCCCGGCGGGCCCACCCGGCGGAGGTGACGGTGAGCTTGAAGAAGGTCGTCACCTGGCTGGTCATCGCCTTCGTGATCTTCTACGTGATCAAGTTCCCGGAGAGCTCGGCCGAGTTCGTCCGCAGCGCCGGCAACGCCCTGGGCAACGCGGCGTCCTCCCTCGCGGACTTCGTCGGCTCCCTGGTCTGAGGTGACCCCGCCCGCGCCCCACGCGGAGGAGACCGGCCACCCCCGGACCATGTACGAGGGGCGGCGGGCCCGCAAGGACGTCGCCAAGTACCTCCTCCCCGGCGAGGAGGTCATCATCGCCACCCGCCGGCACTGGGCCTCGCTGTTCGAGCCGGCGGCCAAGTCGCTGCCCGCCGTCGCCCTCGGGTTCTGGCTGCTCACCCTCGACCCCGACAACCGGGTGAGCAGCTCGGCCGGGCTGCTGCTGCTCGTCGCGGGGCTCGGCTACCTCGGCCTGCACGTCGCCGAGTGGTACATGCGCCACTTCATCGTCAGCCCGCGGCGCATGCTGCTCACCTCCGGCGTCATCGTCCGCACCGTCACCCTGCTGCCGCGGCGGCGGATCACCGACCTCACCTGGCAGGAGACGCTGTTCGGCCAGGTCCTCGGCTACGGCACCTTCCGCATCGAGTCGGCCGGCCAGCACCAGGCGCTGTCCCGCGTCACCTTCCTGCCGCGCGCCGACGTGCTCTACCGCAAGATCAGCGAGCTGCTCTTCCCCGGCGACAACGGCGCCGGCGGCGTCGACAACGGCGACCTCGGCGACGAGGAGCCGCCACCCCTGCCGCCGCGCCGGCCACCCCCGCCACCGGCCGGCCGGCAGGACACCGAGCCGATCCCGCGCCGTCCGCCCCCGGGCACGGGACCCTGACCGCCGGGCGACAGACCGATCGGGCAGGGTGGACGGCGATGCGGATCGACCTGCACACCCACTCCACGGTGTCCGACGGCACCGAGACCCCGGCCGCGCTCATGGCCACCGCGCGCGCGGCCGGGCTCGACGTCATCGCGCTGACCGACCACGACACCACCGACGGCTGGGTCATGGCCGCCGCCGAGCGCCCGCTGGGCCTCACGGTGATCCCCGGCATGGAGCTGTCGTGCCGCTGGTTCCCGGAGGACGACCGGCCGATCAGCGTGCACCTGCTGGCCTACCTCTTCGACCCCCAGCACCCGGCGCTGATGAGCGAGCGCACCCGGCTGCGCGAGGAGCGGCTCGGCCGCGGCGAGAAGATCGCCGCCGCGCTCGCCGCCGCCGGCTACCCGATCAGCTGGGAGCGGATCGTCGAGGCCAGCGAGGGCGGGGTGGTCGGGCGCCCGCACATCGCGCGCGCCCTCGTCGAGGCCGGCGTCGTCGACTCGGTCGACCACGCCTTCGCCACGCTGCTGCACCCGCGCAGCCCGCACTACGTCGCCAAGCGCGACACCGACGTGCGCGAGGGGATCGCGCTGGTCCGGGCCGCGGGCGGCGTCCCGGTGTTCGCGCACGGGCTGGCCACCAAGCGCGGCCGGGTCGTCGGCGACGACGCGATCCGCGCCATGGCCGAGGCCGGCCTGCTCGGCCTCGAGGTCGACCACCCCGACCACAGCGCCGAGGAGCGCGCCCACCTGCGTGGCCTGGCCCGGGAGCTCGGCCTGCTCACCACCGGGTCCAGCGACTACCACGGCACCAACAAGACGACCCCGATCGGCGCGTGCACCACCGACCCCGATCAGCTGGCGGCGCTGATCGCCGCCGGCACGGGCAGCGCGCCTTTCGGGGACTGACGCCTGATCGCGGCCGGACGCGGCTAGCGTGGAGGGGTGAGTTCCGGCGCCGCGCAGCTCGAGATGCCGGGCATGCCCCAGCGGCTCTTCCCGGCCACCCCGAGCAAGCTCGCCTGCTTCAGCGACTGCCCCCGCCGCTACCGCTACGCCTACGTCGACCGCCCCACCCCGGCCAAGGGCCCGGCCTGGGCGCACAACAGCGTCGGCGCCGCGGTGCACGCCGCGCTGCGGTCGTGGTTCGAGCTGCCGGTCGACAAGCGCACCACCGCCGCCGCCCGGCAGCTGCTCTACGGCGCGTGGTCACCGGCCGGCTTCCGCGACGCCGAGCAGTCCGAGCGGTGGCGCGCCCGGGCGGCCGGCTGGCTCACCGAGTACGTCGCCGGTCTCGATCCGACCGACGAGCCGGTGGGCACCGAACGCACCGTCGGCTGCACCACCACCGCGCTCGCCCTGTCCGGCCGGGTCGACCGCATCGACCGGCGCGGCGACGAGCTGGTGGTCGTCGACTACAAGACCGGCCGCAGCGTCAGCACCGACGACGACGCCCGCGGTTCACCCGCCCTCGCCGCGTACGTGCTCGGCGTCCGCCGCACCCTGCGCCGCCCCTGCTCCCGGGTCGAGCTGCACCACCTGCCCACCGGCACCGTCGCCGCCTTCGAGCACACCGACCGCTCGCTGGCCAACCACGTCCGCCGGGCCGAGGACGTCGCCGCCGACATCGGCGCCGCCACCCGGGCGATGGAGGAGGGGCTGGACCCCGACCAGGCGTTCCCCGCCGCCCCGGGGCGGCAGTGCGCCTGGTGCGACTTCCGCCCCAGCTGCCCGACCGGGCAGGCGGCCACCCCGCCGCGGGAGACCTGGAGCTTCCTGGCCGACGACGACGCCTAGCCGCCGAACCCCCGCACGGCGAGGGACACCCCCAGCGCCGTCATGACGACGGCGATCGTGCCGTCGAGCACCCGCCACGCGGCCGGCCGGGCGAACACCGGCCGGAGCAGCCGGGCGCCGTAGCCCAGGCCGGCGAACCAGGCCAGGCTCGCCACGCCGGCCCCGGCGGCGAACTCCCACCGGTGGTCGCCGTAGGTCGCCGACGTCGTGCCGAGCAGCACCACGGTGTCCAGGTAGACGTGCGGGTTCAGCCAGGTCAGCGCCAGGCAGGTGCCGACCGTGACCGCCGGCCCGGTGCGCGCGCCCGCGGCCGAGGGGAGCAGCGCCCCGGGCCGCAGGGCCCGGCGCAGCGCCAGGACGCCGTAGCCGACGAGGAACGCCGCGCCCGCGAAGCAGACCACCGGCACCAGCCACGGCACCCGGGTCAGCGCCGCCCCCGCGCCGAGCACCCCCGCCCCGATCAGCGCCAGGTCGGAGACGGCGCACACGGCCACCACGGCGGTCACGTGCTCGAGCCGCAGCCCCTGCCGCAGCACGAAGGCGTTCTGCGCGCCGATCGCCACGATCAGCCCCAGCCCGAGCGCGAGGCCGGAGAGGACGGCGACGAGGGCTGGGGTGTCGAGCACGCCGCCGACGCTAGGTAGCACCACGCCGACAGTCCAGCTCAGAATTCTGCACCAGCGTTAGCCTTGCTTCATGGACCTCGACCTGCCCCAGCTGCGCGCGCTCGACGCCACCGTCCGCGCGGGCACGCTCGAGGCGGCCGCCCGCGCGCTGCACGTCACGCCGTCGGCGGTCAGCCAGCGGCTGCGCGCGCTCGAGGTCGCCACCGGCCGGGTGCTGCTCGTGCGCACCAAGCCGGTCCAGGTCACCGAGTCCGGCCAGGCGGTGCTGCGCCTGGCCCGGCAGGTCGCGCTGCTCGCCGCCGACGCCGTGCGCGAGCTCGGCGCCGACGAGCACGCCGACCGGCCGGCCACCCTGCCGATCGCGGTGAACGCCGACTCGATGGCCACCTGGGTGCTGCCCGCGCTCGCCCCGCTGGCCGGCGAGCACGTCTTCGACCTGCACCGCGAGGACCAGGAGCACACCAGCGCGCTGCTGCGCTCCGGCACCGTGATGGCCGCCGTCACCACCGACGCCGTCCCGGTGCCCGGCTGCACCGTCACCCGCCTCGGCGGCATGCGGTACCGGCCGATGGCCGCACCGGCGTTCGCGCGGCGCTGGTTCTCCGACGGGCCGACGCCCGAGGCGCTGCGTGCCGCGCCCGTCGTCGTCTTCGACCGGCGCGACGACCTGCAGCACCGCTACCTGCGCGGCCGGGCGCCCGACGCCGACCCGCCGGCCCACTACGTGCCCGCGTCCGCCGACTACCTGGCGGCGGTCGCCCTGGGCCTCGGGTGGGGGATGCTGCCCGACCAGCAGGTGCGCGGCGCCGATCTCACCGTGCTCGACGAGGACGGCGCCGTCGACGTCGTCCTGCACTGGCAGCAGTGGAAGCTGCGCTCGGCGGGCCTGGACCGGGTGCGGGAGGCCGTGCTGGCCGCCGCCCGCGAGCAGCTGGATCAGGCCGCGCCGGCCACCCGCTCGTAGCCGGCCCACACGATCGGCGAGCGCCGCGCGTTCTGCGGCAGCGCCAGCGTCGCCTGCCGGAACGCCTTGAGCGCCGCGGTCGTCGCCGGCTCGGTGAGCGCCAGTCCCGGCATCGAGTAGGTCCGCCGGGCCCAGCGGGGCAGCGACGCGAAGGCGAGGGAGGCCAGGGTGCCCCACGCCGGCCGGGCCGGGGTGAGGAAGCGCACCCACGCCGGCATCGGCGGCAGCAGCACCAGCCGGGCGGCGTCGCGCGCCGCCGGCGTGAGCGCCAGCGACGGCCGCACCGCGTCGAAGTAGGCGGCGAGCGCCGCCACGGACCGGGGGACGTCGGCCTCCGCCGCGCCGACCAGCACCGCGGCGGTCACCTGCTCGGCGACGTAGCGGTCGGCGTCGTCGTCGGTGAGCGGGACGCCGCCGCGCCGGGCGACCGACAGCAGCGAGTCGACCTCGCAGCAGTGCACCCACAGCAGCAGGTCGGGGTCGTCCACGCGGTACTCCCGCCCGGTCGTCTCCTCCACGCCGCCCAGCCGCCGGTGGATGCCGCGCACCCGCCGCACCGCGCGCAGCGCCTCCCGGCGGGTGCCGAACGTCAGCGTGTCCACGTAGGCGGCGGTGCGCACCAGCCGCGGCCACGGGTCCTCGCGGGCCGCTGTGTTGCGCGCGACGCCGTCCATGGCGACCGGGTGCAGCGCCTGCAGCAGCAGGGCGCGCAGCCCGGCGACGGAGAAGGTCGGGTCGCTGTGCACCCGCCACGTGACGCTCTCGGGACCGAAGAACCCGAGCAGGTCGTCGGCGTCGTCGTCGCTCACGAGGCCGCCTGTACCCCGGACGCGGTGACGCTGCCCCAGAAGTCGAGCAGGATCTCGAGCGTCCGCGCCGGGTTCTCGACGGCGGGGGAGTGGATCGACCCCGGGATGACCTCGTACCGCGCGCCCAGCCGCACCGCCATGTCGGCCTGCGACTCCGGCGTCCACGCGTCGTCGGCCACCCCGTGCGCCACGAGCACCGGCACGCCGGTCGCCGCCAGCTCCGCCACGCGGTCGGGCTCGCTGGTCATCGCGTCGGCCATGCCGCGCAGGCCGGCGGCGGAGTTGCGCAGGAACCGCTGGGACAGGAACGCCCGCGTCGGCGCCGGCACCGCCTGCGCCCTCGGGTCGGTCATGGCCAGCTGCTCCATCGCCTCGTGCACCGCGGGCACGCCGCCCTCGGCCAGCAGCGGCCGCATGTGCTCGAGGATGACCGCCCGCGGGCCGAGCAGCTTCGACGGGCCCGAGCCCAGCAGCGTCAGCGAGGTGAACAGCGCCGGCTCGGCGAGCACGGCGCCGCGGCAGACCAGCCCGCCGAAGCTGTGCCCGAGCAGGTGCAGCGGTGCGGGGCTCTCCGCGCGCAGCTCCCGGGCCACCCCGACCACGTCCTCGGCCAGCGCGGCGACGGTGTAGGCGCCGGGGTCGTCGGGGCCGGGCGACTCGTACTGCCCGCGCTGGTCGAGCGCGACCACCCGGTACGCGGCGCCGCACAGCGGCCGCAGCAGCGGGGCGAAGTCCTCCTTGGTGCCGGTGAAGCCGGCGACGAGCAGGACGGTGGCGCCGTCGGCGGGCCCGGTGTCGAGCGCGGCCAGCGGGCCGGCGCCCCCGGCGAAGGTGCGGTGCGCGGCGTCGTGCTCGGCGAGCTGGCGCAGGTCGGTGGGCGCGATCGCGAGCGGAACGGCGTCGGAGGAACCACCGGGCAGGACCATGACCCCAGTGAACCCCACGCCCCCTCAGCGGTAGGCGCGCACCTCGTCGGGCAGGCGGTACACCACCACGTCGCCGACCACGGTGCTCGTCCCGCCGACGGGCAGGTCGGCGACCGCCGAGCGGCCCAGCTCCGCGCCGGTGGTCGGCTCGCGCTCGACGAAGGCGCCGTCCTCGGGCACGAACAGGGAGGTGCGCGGCAGGCCGACCTTGAGCACCGGCTCGGTGGTGGGCAGGCCGCGGGCCGGCTGCTGCCAGGCGACCCGGCCGGCGTCGGGCTCGAGGGCGACCAGCGTGCCGCGAGCCCAGACCAGGACGATCGCGCCGACCTCCGCGGCCAGCGGCGCGGGGTCGTCGGTGCCCGCCGCGGGCAGCTCGACCGTCGTCACCGGGGTGCCGTCGGCGGCCGCCAGCAGCCGGAGCTCGTCCCCGACCACGACCGTCACGCCCCGGTCGGCGGCGGCGAGGACGGGGTCGGACCCGTCGCCGGCCGACAGGTCCGCCGTCCACACGGCGGTGCCGTCGGCGCTGTCGATCAGCCGGACGCGCAGCCCGGCGACGCCCTCGCAGCGGAGCAGGACGGCGACACCCGACGAGCCGGGCACCGCGCCGGCGACCAGGCAGTCGTCGGGGGTGTAGCGCCACCGGATGTTGTCGCCGATGGGGTCGACGACGACGACGCTGCCGCGGCCGGTCGCCAGCACCACCCCGGCGCGGCTGGACAGCGTGACGTCGGGGTCGAAGCCGACGTTGCGGGTCCAGGCGTAGACGCCGGTGTCGGCGCGCAGCGCCACCGCCTCGTCGCAGCGCTGCTCGGTGCGGAACACGGCGACGACGACGCCGTCGGTGGCCGTCGCGTCGCACAACCGCGCGTTGCTGCGCGTGTAGTGCCACGCGGTCTCCCCGGTGGCCGGGTCGAGCGCCCGGAGCCCGTGCGCGTCGCCGACGACCACCCGGGAGCTCTCGACCACCTGGTCGGGGGCCGTGCCCGCGGGCACCGACCAGGCCTCGGTCAGATCCGTCGCCGGGGCCCCGCCGGGCAGGGCGGCCTTCGGTGCGGTCGAGCGGTCGGTCGCCGCGGCGTCGGAGCCCCGCCACAGCAGGGTGGCGACGACGACCAGCGCGAGGGTGGCCGCCGTCCAGACCCACACCCGCAGCGGCGGGCGGCGCAGCGCCGGCACCGGTGAGGACTAGGCGGCGGACTCGGAGCCGCCGCCGCGGTTGGCACCGCCCCGGCGGCGACGACGGCGCCGCGGCTCGGGCGCGGAGCCCTCCTCACCGGCGGCGGCGGGGGCGGCGACCGGCGCCGGCGCGGCCTCCTCGGCGCCGGCGGCCGCCGCGGCGGACCCACCGCCCCGCGTGCGCCGGCGGGGACGGCTCTTGCGCGGCCGGTCGGACTGCTCGCCGGCGTCCTCCCGGGCCGGGCCGCGACCGCCGCCGCGGTTCTTCCGGCCGGTCTCGCCGAGGTCCTCGAGCTCCTCGGCGTCCAGGCCCTCGCGGGTGCGCTGGGCGCGGGGCAGCCGGCCGGTGGCCGTCTCGGGGACGTCGAGGTCCGTGTAGACCCACGGGGAGGTCGAGTACGTCTCGGCCGGGTCGTCGAACGACAGGTCGAGCGCCTTGTTGATCAGCTGCCAGCGCGGGACGTCGTCCCAGTCGACCAGGGTGACCGCGACGCCGTCCGCCCCCGCCCGGCCGGTGCGGCCGATGCGGTGCACGTAGGTCTTCTCGTCCTCGGGGCACTGGTAGTTGACGACGTGGGTGACGCCGGTGACGTCGATGCCGCGGGCGGCGACGTCGGTGGCGACCAGGACGTCGACCTTGCCGCTGCGGAAGGCGCGCAGCGCCTGCTCCCGGGCGCCCTGGCCGAGGTCGCCGTGCACCGCCGCGGCGGCGAAGCCGCGCTCGACGAGCTCGTCGGCGACCTTCTGCGCCGTGCGCTTGGTGCGGCAGAAGATCATGGCCAGGCCGCGACCGCGGGCCTGCAGCACGCGGGAGAGCAGCTCGGGCTTGTCGAGGTTGTGCGCCCGGTAGACGAACTGGGTCGTCTGCGGGACGGTCGAGCCCTCGTCGTTGCCGTGCGCCCGGATGTGGGTCGGCTGGGTCATGAACGACCGGGAGAGGGTGACGATCGGGCCCGGCATGGTGGCCGAGAACAGCATCGTCTGCCGCTGCGCCGGGACCATGCCGAGGATGCGCTCGATGTCGGGCAGGAAGCCCAGGTCGAGCATCTCGTCGGCCTCGTCGAGGACCAGGACGCGGACCTTGCCGAGGACCAGGTGGCCCTGCTGGGCCAGGTCGAGCAGCCGGCCGGGGGTGCCGACGACGACCTCGACGCCGGCCTGCAGCGCCGAGACCTGCGGCTCGAACGCGCGCCCGCCGTAGATGGCCTGGACGCGGATGCCGCGCTTGCTGCCGGCGGTGGTCAGGTCGCGGGCGACCTGCACGCACAGCTCGCGGGTCGGGACGACGACCAGCGCCTGCGGCACCCCGTCGCCGCCCTCGGCCGGCGGGACGACCCGCTGCAGCAGCGGGACGCCGAAGCCGAGGGTCTTGCCGGTGCCGGTGCGCGCCTGGCCGATCAGGTCGTGCCCGCCCAGCGCCAGCGGGAGCGTGAGCTCCTGGATGGCGAAGGTGCGGGTGATCCCGGCCTCGGCCAGCGCGGCGACGACGTCGGGGTGGACGTCGAAGTCGCTGAACAGCGGCGCGGTCTCCTCGACCGGGGCGCCGCCGAGCTGCTCGACGGTCTGCTCGATGGCCTCCGGAGCGGGGGCGCCGGTCTCGGCGTGCTCGAGCTCGGGGGCCGTGGGGGTGTTGTCGGTGGAAGTCAGTGCTCTCGCCTCAGGTCTGCTGGGGGCAGGTGGTCCCGCGGCGGATTCCGCCGGACCCGTCCTGTCCCGGATTCGGTGTCGCGGGATCAGTTCCAGCGCCGACACCGCCAGCGGACCGGGCTCTCGGGAAGGCCCTGGTGGCTCGCCCGGGGTCGGGCGTCGCTCGGCTTCGTCAGCGCGCAGATACGTGCACAAGCGAACCGAGTGGCTCGCCGATTCCCATGCTAGCGGAGCGACCGGTTAGCCTCTGCGCGCTGCGAGGCAGATGTGGCTCGTGACACTCGAAAGGGAGAACCGGTGACCGAGGTCGACAACCGCGCCGTCGTCGACCTCCTCGGGGCGCTGGCGTACGCCGAGCTCATCGCCTTCGACCGGCTGGCCGAGGACGCCCGGCTGGCCCCCTCCCTCGACGGCCGGGCGGCGCTGGCGCGGATGGCGGCCGCCGAGATCGCGCACCACGTCCGGCTCACCGCACGGCTCGAGGAGCTCGGCGCCGACCCCACGCAGGCGATGGCGCCGTTCGTCGGGGCGCTGGACACCTTCCACGAGCGCACCCGCCCCAGCACCTGGCTGGAGGGGCTGGTCAAGGCCTACGTCGGCGACGGGCTGGCCTCGGACTTCTACCGCGAGATCGCCGCCCTGCTGCCCGACTCCGACCGCAGGCTGGTGCTCGAGGTGCTCGCCGACACCGGCCACGCCGACTTCGCCGTCCGCGAGGTGCGCGCGGCGATCAAGGCCGATCGGGCGGTCGCCGGCCGGCTGGCCCTGTGGGGACGGCGCCTGGTGGGGGAGGCGATGTCGCAGTCGCAGTCGGTCATCGCCGAGCGCGACCAGCTGGCCGAGCTGATCGTCCGCGGCACCGGTGACCTCGCCGGCGTCGGCCGGCTCATCGAGCGGATCACCGCGGCGCACACCGCGCGGATGAAGAACCTCGGCCTCAACCCCTGAGGAGGTCGGCATGCCGCACCTGGTCGTCGTCGGCGCGGGACCCGGGATCGGCGCCGCGACGGCCCGCCGGTTCGGGGCGGACGGCTACGACGTCGCGCTCGTCGCCCGCGACGGTCAGCGGCTGACCGCGCTCGGGGAGTCGCTGCAGGCCGAGGGGGTCACCGCCGGTTGGGCGCCCGCCGACGCCGGCGACCCGGCCGCGCTCACCGAGGTGATCGGCCGGTTCGTCCGGCACGCCGGGCCGGTGGACGTCCTGCTCTACAACGCCGTCGGCCGGCGCCGCGTCCGGGCACCCGAGCTGGCGCCGGAGGACCTGGCCGCCGACCTCGCGATCGGCGTCGTCGGGCTGCAGACGGCGGTGCGCGCGGTGCTGCCCGGGATGCGCGAACGGGGGACGGGCACGGTGCTCGTCACCGGGGGCGGCGCGGCCGACCGGCCGCACGCGGAGGCCGCGGGCCTCGGCGTGCAGAAGGCGGCGGTCCGGGCGCTCGCGCTGGCGCTGACCGAGGCGCTGGCCCCGGGGGGCGTGCACGTCGCGACGGCGACGGTGCGGGGGTTCGTGGGGCCGGACCGCGACATCCCGGCGGAGCGGATCGCCGGCCTCTACGCCGAGCTGGTCGCCGAGACCGCCGGTCCGCGCGACCGGTGGCGCACCGTCGTCGACGTCACGTGACGACCGTGCCCTCCGGCAGGAGGCCTGCGGCCTCCGCGCCGGAGGGCACGGGAGGGGTCGATCAGGCGCCGGCGATGAAGCCCACGCGCCGCTGGTCGGCCTGGGCGATCTCGACGTAGGCGATGCGGTCGACCGGGACGACGACGCGGCGCCCGCGCTCGTCGACCAGCGTCAGCAGGCCGTTCTTGGTCGAGCCGGACATGGCCGCCGACACCTCGGCCTCGATCTCGTCGGGGGTCTTCGGACTGTCGACGACCAGCTCCCGGGGGGAGTGCTGGACACCGATCTTGACTTCCACGGGGCGGATGCCTCCTCGAGTAGCGCGGCTGTCCTCACGCTAGCCCAGCCACGGCGGCGAGGACGTGCCGCCGAGGTGCGCCGAGAGCGAACGAGGTCGGCCCTCCTGCAGGGTCCCGCCGCGAGCGTGCGAGCGGTGGGGAGCAGGAGGGGCCTTCATTGGCCGTCGACCCGCGGGAAGCCGGAGATGCCGCGCCACGCCAGCGCGGACATGAGCGCCACGGCCTCGTCGCGGGAGACGGTGCCCTTGCGGGGCAGCCACCAGCGGGCACTGGTCTCGGCCAGGCCGGTGAGCCCCGAGGCCAGCAGCAGCGCGCGCTCGGGGTCGGACCCGGTGTCGCCGGCGATCACCTCGGCGATCGCCTCGACGCAGGCCCGGGTGCCGCGGTCGACCACCGCGCGGACGTCGTCATCGTTGCGCAGGTCGGACTCGAAGACGAGGCGGAAGGCCTCGCCCTCGGCGTCGATGAAGTCGAAGTAGGCACCGACGGCGCCGTCGACCCGGGCCCGGTTGTCCTCGGTGTCGGCCATGGCCTGGGCCACGCGCTCGGTCAGCTCGTCGACGTGCGTCTCCAGCAGCGCCAGGTACAGCTCCCGCTTGCCGGGGAAGTGCTGGTAGAGCACCGGCTTGCTGACGCCGGCCCGGTCGGCGATGTCGTCCATCGCCGCGGCGTGGAAACCCTGCGCGACGAAGACGTCCTGCGCGGCCTGGAGCAGCTGCATGCGCCGCGCGCCGCGGGGGAGGCGGGACGTGCGGCGGGCGGGGGCGGGCGCCTGTCGGGGGTTCTGCATGGCGCGGCAGATGTTACCGGCGGGTCACCGGGACCGCGCGGTCCGGACCGGGGCCGGGTCTAGGCACGGCCCAGGGTGAAGGCCCAGGCCTGCGTGGTGGGCCCGCAGTCGAAGGACTGCCGGGTCAGCTCCGTGTACGTCCCCACGAGGGTCTCCCCCTGCCTCGTGAACGTCACCGTCCAGTCGGCGAACAGCGGCCGCCCGTCGCACGTCGGCGACAACCCGATCGGCACCGTGCCGCGGGACCGGTACCCCGCCGGGTCGCCCAGCAGCGCCGCCGGGTTGTAGCCGGCGACCGCGGCGATCGTGCACTGCGTCGCCTGGCAGGTGATCGACATGTCCAGGGGCAGCGTCGGCGGGCAGGCGTTCGAGAAGCCGTCGCAGGCGGTCAGCGTGCCCGTGCCCGCCCACCGGCCCTGCAGCGCCGGGTCGACGGGTGGCGGGGCGGCCGACGTCGAGGTGGAGGTCGAGGTCGCCGTGCTCCTGGAGGTCGTGGTCCGGGGGGTCGTCGTCCGCTCGGTGGGAGTGGCGGCCGTGCTCGTGGCCGTGGTCGTGGCGGCCGCCGTCCCCGCGGCCGGCCCGTCGTCCTGGAGCGCGACGTAGGCGACCAGCGCGACGGCCAGGACGACGGCGAGCACCGCCGACGCCACGACGGCGACGACCCGGCCCGTCCGTCTCGGCGGGGCGGCCGGCACCGGGGGCATCGGGGGCACCGGCATCGGGAAGGACGGGGGAGCGGCGCCCCACGTCGGGCCCGTGGGCACCGGCGGAGGCACCGGCGGCGGCACCGGTGGGGGCACCGGTGGGGGCGCGGCGGGGGGCGCCGCCGCGGCGGCCGGGACGGGGGCGGACGCCGCCGTCGTCGGCGGTGGCGGCAGCGCGGGCAGCCGCACCTCGCGGGTCGTGCCGGCCGGTGCCGCGGGCGGCGCGAGCAGCTGGCGCAGCAGCTGCTCGGCCCGTCCCGCGGTCGGCCGCGCCTCGGGCCGCTTGGCGGTGAGCTGCTCGACGGCCTCGGCGACCGGTCCGGGCACCCCCTCGCGCCGCAGGTCCGGCACGGGGTCGGCGAGCAGCCGCCGCATGGCGGCCGACATGCCGTCGCCGGCGGTGAAGGGGCCGCGGCCGGTGAGGGCGAGGAAGAGCGTGCTGCCGAGGGCGAAGACGTCGGCCGCGGTCGTCGGCCGGTCGTCGTAGAAGAGCTCGGGTGCCTGGAAGTCCAGCCGCTCGTCGAGCCGGGCACCGGCCTCGGGGGTGTCGGCCGTGGCCGGCAGGACGGCGAAGTCCTCCAGCCGCACCGCCCCCGGGCCCGCGGGACCGCCGTCGATGCGGACGGCGTCGGGACCGACCGCGCCGTGCACCAGCCCGCGCGCGTGCGCCGCTCCCAGCGCTCCGGCGACCGCCACGGCCGTGGTCACGGCGTCCCGCACGGGCAGCGGGCCCCGCTCCCGGATCCACTGCCGCAGGTCGATGCCCGTCGCGGCGGGCACCACGAGGTAACCGTGCCGGTCGGGGGTGAGCCCGCCGGCGAGGAGGGGCGGCAGCGCCGGGTGCGGCCCCGCCACCCGCAGCAGGGCGATCGCGACGCCGAACGCGTCCGCGGTGCCTCCCGACAACGGCGCGTCGGAGACGGTCGCGTCGACCGGGCGCCCGTCGGCGGTGAGGGTGCCCCGGTGCACGACGCCCCAGCCGGTCCGCCGGAGCGGCACCGCCCCGGAGACACCGGGGACGGCCGGCGGGCCGCCGGAGATCGGGCCCGTGTGCCGCGGATCGTCCATGGGGAGCCTCGTTCCGGTCAGGAGGTGATGTCGAAGGCGTAGGCGGTGGTCAGGGGGAGGCAGGCGCCCTCCGGGGCCGTCTCCCGCCAGGTCCCCACCACGTGCGTGGGCAGGTGGTCGCGCGTGCCCGGGTCCCACTCGGCCTCGGTGACGCTGAAGGACAGCTGCCACGTCGTCGGCACCGGCTGGCCGTCGCAGAGGAAGGCGTACTGCGGCGGCGTCGTGCCGGAGGCGGTGAAGGTGGTCCCGTCCCCGCCGAGCGTGGCCACGCCGTAGCCGTTGCCGGGGAAGGGCTCGACCGAGCAGGCGCTCGCGCAGGTGACCTGGAACCAGACCGACGCCGTCTGCGCCTGCGCGCAGCCGTCGGTGAAGTTCTCGCAGGCGGTGATCGGTGCCGCGTCCTGCGACCAGCTGCGGGACAGCACGACCGACCGGGCGAAGTCCGCCGGGAGCCCCTGCGCCAGGCCCGCCGCCGGGGTGATCGGCGCGACGCGGCCCGTCGGCGGCCCCGCGTCGGTGGTCCGCGTGGGCTCCGTGGCCTGCGTCGTCCCCGGGTCGTCGTCGCGGAGCACCAGGAAGCCGGTCAGCAGTGCGCCGAGGACGACCGCGGCGGCGAGGGACAGCACCACCGCCGTGCGGCGCCGCCGTCCGCCCGTCCGCGGGGTCCGGGGCGGGGGAGGGACCGCCGGCGGGACCCGAGGCGGGATCTCCGGGGGCGGTCCGACGGGGGTCTCGTGCCTCGCGCCGCCCGCGGCCGGCCGGCGGACGACGGTCGTGCCGGCGCGCGGCCGGTCCGCACCCCCGCCCGGATCGGTGGTGCGCACCCCCGGCCGCGGCTCCTCGAGCGTCGTGCGCGCCGCCGCGGCGAGCGCCCCGGCCGTGGGGTAGCGCTGGTCCCGGTCCTTGGCCAGGCCGCGGGCGACGACCTCGTCCATCGCCGGTGGCACGTCCGGGCGCTGCCGGCTCGGCGCCGGCGGCGGCAGGTGCAGGTGGGCGTACATGAGCGGCGCCAGCCCGTCGCCGCGGAACGGGCGCTGCCCGGTCAGGCACTCGAAGAGCACGCAGGCGAGCGCGTACACGTCCACCCGGCCGTCGGCCGGCTCCTCGCGGAAGCGCTCGGGGGCCATGTAGTCGAACGACCCCACGGCCGCGCCCACGGAGGTGAGCGCCGGACCCGTCTGGTCGGTGGTCGAGCGGGCGATGCCGAAGTCGACCAGGTAGGCGAACGGGATGCTGCCCGAGCCGGTGAGCAGGATGTTCGAGGGCTTGACGTCGCGGTGCACGAGGCCGGCGGCGTGGGCGGCGTCGAGCGCGCCGGCGACCTGCTCGACGACGGCGACGGCGCGTTCGGGTGGCAGGGCGCCGTCGCGGGCCAGGACCGCGCCGAGGTCGTCGCCCTCCACCAGGCGCATGTCCAGGTACAGCCGGCCCTCGAACTCTCCGAACCGGTGGATCGGCACGACGTGCGGCTCGGACAGCCGCGCGGCCATGTGCGCCTCGCGGCGGAACCGCTCCCGGTAGCCGTCGTCGCCGGCCAGCAGCGGCGAGAGCAGCTTGAGGGCGACGACCCGGTCGTGCTCGGTGTCGTAGGCGCGGTAGACCTCGCCCATGCCGCCCCGGCCGAGCAGCTGCTGGAGCCGGTAGGGGCCGAACCGCTCGGCCCGGTGCGCCGGCCGCCCCGTCGCCTCAGCCACGGCTGGCCACCACCTCGTACTCGACGGAGACCCCGGCGCACGCCCCGGCGGGGCTCGTCTCGGAGTAGGAGCCCCGGAGCGAGGTGGCCACCCAGCCGTCGTCCTGCGGCTCGACGCCGACGACCGAGAACTCCACCTGCCAGGTGGTCGCGACCGGCGCTCCCGCGCAGGTGTGCGCCGACTGCTCCGGGACGGTGCCGGTCGCCGAGCTCCGGCGGCCCTCCCGGACGAGCGGGGCCGGGCTCCAGTCGGCGTCGGGGTAGACGGCCAGGTAGCAGTCGGCGTCGTCGCAGAGCACGCTGAACTCGAGGACGCGCTGCCCGGAGGAGGCGCAGCCGTCGGCCACGTTGCGGCAGCTCAGCAGCGGGGTGTCGGTGTCCTGCCACGTGCCCTGCAGGTCGGCCGCCGCGTAGTCGGCCGCCGAGGGGAGCGGCTCGCTGCTGGTCGAGGTGCTCGAGCCGGTCGTCGCGTCGCTGCTCCCGCCGCCGGGGAGCAGGACCACCAGCGCCGCGGCGGCGAGGGCGACCACGACCGCGGCGACGGCGGCGACCACCACCCGGCGCCGGCCGGTGCGGGGCCGGACGGGCTCCGGTTCGTCGCCGCCGCCGGGTGGCCCTCCGGTGCCGAGGGGCGTGACCGGCACCCCCAGCCGGCGCTGCACCTCCTGCAGGCGGCGGGCGAGGTCGGCGGCGGTCGGCCGGTCGCCCGGCGGTCGCGCGGTCGCGGCGCCGACCACGACCGCGATCTCGTCGGGGACCCCGGCTCGGCGCAGATCGGGGACCGGCTCGGTGAGCAGGCGGCGGACGAGCCCGCCGCGGCCGCCCGGCCCCTCGAACGGCGCCCGGCCGGTGAGCAGCAGGAACAGCGTCGAGCCGAGCGCCCAGACGTCGGCGGCCGGCGCGGGAGCGGCGCCGTCGAGGCGCTCCGGGGGCACGTGCGGCTCCTCCAGCGCCGTCGGGGCGGGTGCCGCGCTCCCGTCCGCCGCCCGCGGCAGCGCCACGCCGAACACGAGCGGCCGCTCCGCGGACGGCAGCTCGACGCAGTGCGGGCCGAACGCCCCGTGGACCAGGCCGGCGTCGTGCAGCGCGGCGAGCGCGTCCGCCAGGTGGACGCCCAGGACGAGCGCCTGGGCCCACGGGGCGGGGCCGGCCGCGGTCACCGTCTCGGCGACGGTGGCGCTCCCGGTGCTCGTCGCGACCAGGTAGGGACGGCGGTCTGCGGTCAGCCCCGAGCTCACCAGGCGGGCGAGGGCGGGGTGGCCGAGCTGCTCCAGGGTCCGCGCGTCGGACCGGAACCGCAGCACGGCGACGTCGTCGAGGCCGGCCGCACCGACCGTGACGCGCACCGGCCGCCCCTCCGCCGTGGTGGCGCGGAACACCGCCCCGGCCGTGGTGGCGCCATCGGCGACCCCCGGGCCGAGCCCGGGGATCCCGAGGTCGGTCTGCGGACCGCCCCCGGCCCGCCCCCCGTGCTGGAACGCCATGCGCCCTGCCTCGCGTCGAAATTGCGCGAAGGCTAGGGGGCGGGCCGGACGGGCGGAAGGCAGTTCGGTCGCTCTACCGTCGATCGGGTGCCCGCGCCCCTGCCCGTGTCCCCCTCCAAGGTGCCGCTGCCGTCCATCGACGCCGTCCCGCCGCCGTGGCCGGGGGAGGAGATCGGTGGGCTGTTCGTCCGCCACACCCCGTGGAGCGGGCCCGTCGAGGGGCCGGCCGAGGGGGCGCCGCGCGAGCGGGCGCTGTACGTGCACGGCCTCGGCGGCGCCTCGACCAACTGGACCGACCTGGCCGCGCTGCTGCGGGTCCGGTTCGACGGCTGGGCCCTCGACCTGCCGGGCTTCGGGCGCTCGCAGCCGCCGCGGCGGCACCGCTACACCGTGCGGGGCCACGTGCGCGCCGTCGTCGAGCTGCTCGAGCACATCGTCGCCCGGCCGGGGGAAGGGCAGGGGCGGCCGGTGCACCTGCTCGGCAACTCCCTGGGTGGGCTGGTGGCGCTGCTGGTCGCCGCCCGCCGTCCCGACCTGGTCGCCTCGCTGACGCTGGTCTCCCCGGCCATGCCCGTCTACCGGGTCCCGCCGGCCTTCAGCAAGCAGCTGCTGCTCCTGCTGGTGCCCGGCGTCGCCGGGCTGGCCGAGAAGCGGATGGCCGGCATCGCGCCCGAGCAGCAGGTGCGCGGGATGGTCGAGATGTGCTTCGGCGACCCGAAGCGGGTGCCGCGCGAGCGGATCGACGAGGCGGTCCGGGAGATGCGCGACCGCGCCGGCCAGCCGTGGGCTGACCGGGCCCTGGTGCGCAGCATGCGCGGGCTGATCACCTCCTACCTGCGGGTCAACGCCGCCTGGCGGGTCGCCGCCCGGCTGACCACGCCGACGCTGGTCGTGTGGGGCGACCGCGACCGGCTGGTCGACCCGCGGCTCGCGCCGAGGCTGGCGACGACGCTGCCCGACGCGCGGCTGCTGGTGCTCGAGGGCGTCGGCCACGTGGCGATGCTGGAGGCGCCGGAACCGACCGCGCGGGCGGTGCTGGGGCTGGTGGAGGAGGTCGCCGATCGGGCGTGACCGGCGGCGTGCCGACGTGTCGACCTGTCGCACGAGCACCACGCTGCGTGACATTCTGGCCGGGTGACTCCGGCGGACGCCCCTCCGGGCCGTCCGTCGGCCCCCAGACGCCGGCCCGGTGCGCCCCCGCCGCCGGTGCCGCGCGCCGCGCCCCGCGGTCGCCCACCGGTCCCGCCGTCGGCGGCCCGGCCGGCCGGCCCCACGACCAGCCCCGCCGTCCCCGCGGTCCGGCGGGAGCGTCCGGCCCCGCCGCCGCGGACCCGCCGTGGGCCGGTCCGCGAGCGGCCGGCGCCGCCGCCGGGGCGGGTGCGCCGCTTCGTCGCGCGCTGGGGCTGGCGCGCCTACGCGATCCCGCTGCTCACGATCGCGACCCTGGCCACGCTGGTCGACATCGTGCTGACGGGGACGTCGACGACCGCGTCGTCCGGCGCGCCGGTGGCGTCCGCCTCGGGGTCCGCGTCGGGGTCCGCGTCCGGTTCCGCCGCGCCGTCCGCGACCGCGGAGCCGACGGCGCCGGTGGCGGAGACGCCGCCGGCCGCCGGTGACGCCGGGCCGACCGAGACCGTCCCGGCCCCGGCGGCGGCGACCTACGTGGAGCAGGGCGCCGGCACCGTGACGATCGTCGACGGGTCGTCGCAGGTCTACGGCACCGGCCCGGTGCAGCGCTTCGTCGTCGAGGTCGAGGACGGCATCGGCGTCGACGGCGTCCAGTTCGCCCAGGCGGTCGAGGCCACGCTCGGTGACCCCCGGTCGTGGGGCAGCGGCGGGCGGATGGCGTTCCAGCGGGTCGGCGCCGCCGACGCCGCGGCCGGCCAGTACGAGTTCAAGGTGACGCTCGTCAGCCCCGGCAACATGGAGCGCTACTGCCCGGGCGTCGGCACCGGCGGCTACACCTCCTGCCGCTACGGCGAGCGCGCCGTCATCAACCTCGCCCGCTGGGCCACCGCCGTCCCCCACTACGAGGGCGACATCGCGACCTACCGGCAGTACGTGGTCAACCACGAGGTCGGCCACGCCCTCGGCCACGGGCACGAGGAGTGCCCCGGCCCGGGCGCGGTCGCGCCGGTCATGCAGCAGCAGACGCTCGGCCTCGACGGCTGCGTCCGCAACGCCTGGCCGTACCCCTGAAACCTCTCCCGGGACGGGGCGTCCGGCGCTACGGTCTCCCCAGGTGCGCCGGGAAGCCTGGTCGGCAGTCGGAACCGGACTGCGATCGAAGGGCTGCCGCCATGGCCACCGTCCCGCCTGCCGTCCCCGCGCTGCGCGCCGAGGGGCTGACGAAGCACTTCGGCGCCACGGTGGCGCTGGAGGACCTGTCCCTGACCGTCCCGGCGGGTGAGGTGTTCGGCTTTCTCGGACCCAACGGGGCCGGGAAGTCGACGACGATCCGCCTGCTGCTCGGCCTGCTGCGGCCCACCCGCGGCACCGCCCGGATCTTCGACGTGCCGGCGGCCGACGTGGAGCGCGCGCACCGGCACCTCGCCTACGTGCCGGCGGACGTCGCGCTCTGGCCGGCGATGACCGGCCAGGAGTGCCTCGACCTGCTCGCCGGCGTCGGCCCGGGCACCGACCTGACGCATCGGGACGAGCTGGTGCAGCGCTTCGACCTCGACCCGGGACGCCGGGCCCGCACCTACTCCACCGGCAACCGGCAGAAGGTCGCGCTCGTCGCCGCCTTCGCCACCCGCGCCCCGCTGCTCGTCCTCGACGAGCCGACCAGCGGGCTCGACCCGCTGGTGGAGCGCGAGTTCCGGCGCTGCATCGCCGAGGCCGCCGAGCAGGGCCGGACGGTGTTCCTCAGCTCGCACCACCTGGCCGAGGTGGAGGCGGTCTGCACCCGCGTGGGGATCGTGCGCAGCGGCCGGCTCGCCGAGGTGGCCGGCCTGGAGGACCTGCGCCGGCTGCGCCGGTCGGAGGTGGTCGTCGACCTCGCCTCGCCGGCGGGGGAGCTCGCACGCCTGGCCGAGCTGCCCGGGGTCACCGACCTCCGCCGCCTCTCCGACCGCCGGCTGGCGCTGTCGCTGACCGGGCCGCCCGGTCCGGTGCTGCGCGCGCTGGGGGAGGCCGACGTGCAGCGCATCGACATCCGCGAGCCCTCGCTCGAGGAGATCTTCCTCGACTACTACGGCGAGGTGCCGGCGTGACCGCGACGACCGTCCGCCCGGCGACCGACCGGCCGCTGCGGCCGGCCGGCGGCCCGGTCTCCCGTGCGGTCGTCCGGCAGGTCCGCCGGGGGACGGCGGTCGTCGCCGTCCTCACGGGTGTCCTGCCCGCGATCGTGGTGGTGCAGTACCGCGGGGTCGCCGGCGCTCTGACCGGCGACTCGGTGGCCGCCCTCGCCGCGAACCCGGCGATCCGCACCCTGTTCGGGTCGCCCGTCGCGCTCGACGACCCCGGCTGGTTCACCGTCTGGCGCACCGGCACCGTGCTCTGCGTCCTCGTCGGGATCTGGGCCGCGCTCACCGCGACCCGGGTCACCCGCGGCGAGGAGGAGGCGGGACGGGCGGACCTGCTGCTCGCCGGCCGCCTCACGCTGCGCACGTTCGGGAGCCGCCAGCTCGCCGTCCTCGTCGTCGCCGCCGCGGTGCCGGGGGCCACCGCCGCCCTCGGGCTGCTGGTCACCGGTGCCGGCACCCTCGGCGCGGTGCTCTTCGGCGCCGTCGTCGGGGGCACCGGCGCGACGGGCGCCGCCCTCGGCGTCCTCGCCGCCCAGCTGTTCGCCGACCGCCGGTCGGCCTCCGGCCTGGCCGTGGCGGTCCTGCTCGGCGGCCTGCTCGCGCGGATGGTCGCCGACGGCGTCCCGGCGCTGCTGTGGCTGCGGTGGCTCACCCCCTTCGGGCTGCTGGAGGAGGTCGCCCCGTTCGCCGAGGACGACCCACTGGGGCTCGCCGCCCTCGCGGCCCTGGTGGCGCTGTCCGTGCTGGCCGCCGGCGTGCTGGCCCACGGGCGGGACGTCGGCAGCGGCCGATCGCGCGGCCGGGACCGCCGCGTCGCGCCGAGCCGGCTGCTGCGCTCGCTGCCGGGCCTGGCCGTGCACCGCACCCGCCGGGCACTGCTCGGCTGGGGCGCCGGCGTCGGGGCCTACTTCGTGCTCATCGGCGTCCTGACGACGGCGATGGTCGACTTCCTGCGGGACAACCCGCTGTTCGCCCGGCTCGCCGCGCAGGCCGGGTTCCCCCAGCTCGGTTCGGTGGAGGGCTACGTCTCGGCGCTGTTCACCCTGCTCGCCGTGCCGGTGGGCGCGTTCGCCGCGGCCCGGGTGGCGGCGACCGCCCACGACGAGACCGCGGGGCGGTTCGCGCTGCTGTTCAGCCGGCCCGTCCCGCGCACGCGGTGGGCGGTGACCGAGGCGGTGGCGGTCGCGGTGGCCGTCGTCCTGCTCGCCTCGGTCGCCGGCCTGGCCGCCTTCCTCGGCGCGACGGCGGTCGGCGCCGGGCTGGGGCTGGGCAGCGCGCTGGCCGGCGCCCTCAACGTCGTCCCGATCGCCCTGCTCTGCCTGGGCGCCGCGCTGACCGCGCTCGGCTGGGCGCCGGCGGCGGTGCTGCCCCTCGGCACGCTGCCCGCCGCCGGCGGCTACCTGCTGCTGGTCCTGGCCGACACCTTCGACTGGCCTGACGCCGTGCGCTGGTGGTCGCCCTTCGCCCACGTGGCCCCGGTCCCGGCGGTCCCGGCGGACCTCGCCGGCGCCGTCGGCACGTGCGCCGTCGCGGTGCTGCTCGCCGCCGTCGGCCTGGCCGGGTACGCCCGCCGGGACCTGCGCGGCTGAGAGCTCCACCACGTCCGTGCGGGGGGAACAGGCGCGCGTGCCACGCTGTTATGCGCACGAACACGCGGCCGCGAGCCGCTGTCCGCGAACCCGAGGAGCGATCGTGTCCCTGCCACCCCTGGTGGAGCCCGCCGCCGATCTGTCGATCGACGAGGTCCGCCGGTACAGCCGCCACCTGATCATCCCGGACGTCGGGATGGACGGGCAGAAGCGCCTGAAGAACGCCAAGGTGCTGGCCGTCGGTGCGGGCGGGCTGGGTTCCCCGGTGCTCATGTACCTGGCCGCCGCGGGCGTGGGCACGCTCGGCATCGTCGAGTTCGACGTGGTCGACGAGTCGAACCTGCAGCGCCAGATCATCCACGGCCAGTCCGACGTCGGCCGGTCCAAGGCGGAGAGCGCGCGGGACTCCATCAAGGAGATCAACCCGCTCGTCGACGTCCGGCTGCACGAGACGCGGCTGGACAGCGACAACGTGCTGGAGATCTTCAGCCAGTACGACCTCGTCGTCGACGGCACCGACAACTTCGCCACGCGCTACCTGGTCAACGACGCCTGCGTGCTGCTCGGCAAGCCCTACGTCTGGGGGTCGATCTACCGCTTCGACGGGCAGGTCTCGGTCTTCTGGAACGACCACGGGCCGAACTACCGCGACCTCTACCCGGTGCCCCCGCCGCCCGGGATGGTCCCCAGCTGCGCCGAGGGCGGCGTGCTCGGCGTGCTCTGCGCGACGATCGGCGCGATCCAGGCCACCGAGGCGGTCAAGCTCATCACCGGCATCGGCGAGACCCTGCTCGGCCGGCTCATGGTCTACGACGCCCTGGAGATGACCTTCCGCACGATCAAGGTGCGCAAGGACCCCGAGGCGGAGCCGATCACCGGCCTCATCGACTACGAGGCGTTCTGCGGCGTCGTGTCGGTGGAGGCCCAGGAGGCGGCCGCCGGCTCGACGATCACCGTCGACGAGCTCAAGGACATGATGGACGCCGGCAAGGACTTCGAGCTGATCGACGTCCGGGAGAAGAACGAGTACGAGATCGTCTCCATCCCGGGCGCGACGCTCATCCCCAAGGACGAGATCCTCTCCGGCCGGGCGCTCGCGCAGCTGCCGAACGACAAGCCGATCGTGCTGCACTGCAAGACCGGTGTCCGCTCCGCCGAGGTGCTCGCCGCGGTGAAGAACGCCGGCTTCAAGGACGCCGTGCACGTGCAGGGCGGCGTGACCGCCTGGGCGACGCGCATCGACAAGACGCTCCCCACCTACTGAGAGGACCTCGTCCCTCCCCCCGGCACGCGCCGCGGGGCCCGGGGACGAGGCCGTTCCAGCACCTCCCCGGGCCCGGCCCGCCTCCCCCAGCGGAGGCGGGCCGGGCCCTCGCGTTGTGTACTGGCGCCCATGGCCGAGATCGCACCCACCGAGCTGCTCGAACTCTTCCAGCGCGCCCAGGCGTCCTTCACCGACCGGGTGGACGCCGTCGATCCCGACCAGTGGGAGGACGAGGCGCTGCCCGAGTGGACCGTCGCGGACCTCGTGGCGCACCTGGTCACCGAGATGCTGTGGGTGCCGCCGCTGGTGGCCGGCGAGCCGTACGCCGAGGGCCGCTTCCCCGACGCGACGAGCGACCTGCTCGGCGACGACCCGATGACCGGCTGGGAGTCGGCGGCCGACAACGCCCTGTCGGCGTTCGCCGAGGACGACGCCCTGGTGCGCACCGTCCACCTCGAGCGCGGGCCCACGCCGGCCACGCAGTACATCCTCGAGCTGATCGCCGACCTGACCGTGCACGCCTGGGACCTGGCGCGGGCGACCGACGGCGACACCGACCTCGACGGCCAGCTGGTCACCGCGGCGCTGCTGATCGGGGAGGCCATCCCCGAGGACGGCGTCCCCGGCCTGTTCGACCCGCCGCTGGACGTCTCCGCCACCGCGTCGCCGCAGCAGCGCCTGCTCGCCCGGTTCGGCCGCCGGCCGCTGTAGCGGCGGTGGACGCGGCCGGGCTAGACGTCGACGAGGCGGTGTTCGACGTCGTCGAGCGGATCCCGCCCGGCCGGGTGAGCACCTACGGGGCAGTCGGCCGGCTGGTCGGCGTCGGTCCGCGCCGGGTGGCGCGGGCGCTGTCGGCCGGCGGCGGGGCGGTGCCGTGGTGGCGGGTGCTGCGCGCCGACGGCACCGCCGCCGAGCCGGTGCGCGCCCGCCAGCTGGAGCTGCTGGCCGCCGAGGGCGTGCCCGCCCCCGACGGGCGCGTGGACCTGCGCGCGGTGGGCTGGCCCGACTGAACCGTGTTACCACCGCGGAAACCTTCGTCCCACGACCTTCAGATCGGCGGCCGGTTTGCCGACGCTAGGGACATGAACACCATGGCGTGCAGGGCGGTGGCCCAGGCGGGGCTCTCCGCCGGGACGGCGTCCCTGGACGTGGAGAGAGCCTTCCCGCTGCTCCTCGTCGCCGGCTGGCTCACCACGGCCGCCGACCTGATGCGCGAGGCGGCGCTGCTGGAGTCCCTGCCCGTCTGACGTCCCTCAGTCGCCGTCGAGGTCCTGCTCCTCGAGCGTCGAGGAGTCGAACTCGTCCACCGGGACCGCGTGGGCGAGCGCGCCGTCCCGGTGCACCTCCAGGCGGAGCAGGCCGTCGCCGCCCTGGCGGTCGATCCGGGCCATGCCGACGCCGTCCTGGGTCGGCAGCTCCCAGGACGTGACCGGCTCGTCGTCCGGCGTCCCGGGCGGGACGACGCCGACCCGCAGCTCGTCGCCGTCCCGGGCGACGGCCACCAGCGGTCCGGCGTTCCCGGCGCGGTCCAGCAGGGCCACCGCGGTGTCGGGCCGCAGCACGTCCGGGCCGTCCAGCAGCGTGAACTCCAGGCCGTCCGAGGGCTCCGGGTCGCCGAACCACGCCACGTACGGGCGGTCCCGGAACGTCCCCTGCACGAGCGCCCACACCTGCCCGTCCGGCACCTCGCCGGCGAACAGCACCCGTCGCGAGGGCAGCGGCGGGTCGACCGGCGCGCCGGGGTCGGACGGCATCCCCGTGTCCCAGCTCAGCCGGCGGATCTCCTCGAGCAGGGCCAGGTCGCCGGCCAGCGACCCGCGCGTCGCGCCCAGGGAGCCGGCGGCCGTCGGCGCGGCGGCCTCCGGGGTCGCCGTCCCCCCCGACGGGCCCCGCAGCAGGGGCACCGACACCGCCACGGCGACGGCGACGGCGAGCGCGACCCCCCCGGCCACCACCCGGCGGTGCCGGCGGCGCGCGCCGGCGACGACGGTCGCGTGCAGGTCGGGCGGCGGTCCGTCGACGCGGCCGGCGCGGTCGGCGAAGTTGCTGCGCAGCAGCTGCTCGACGTCCATGCCTCAGCGGCCTCCGTTCGCGTACGTCGGGTCCCCGAGCAGCGCCCGCAGCCGGGCCAGGCCGCGCGCCGTCTGGGTCTTCACCGTGTTCACCGAGCAACCGAGGGCGGCCGCGGTGCCGGCCTCGGACAGGTCCTCCCAGAAGCGCAGCACCAGCACCGCCCGCATCCGTGGCGGCAGCATCGCCAGCGCCCGGGTGAGCTCGTCGCGGTCGGCCAGGTCGGACGACGGCCGGTCGTCGGCCCGGTCCCCGGGCGGCAGGTCGACGATCTCCTGGACGACGCGGCGCCGCCGCCAGCCGGCGGCCGTGGTGACCAGCACCCGCCGGACGTAGGCGTAGGGGTCGCCGCGCTCGCTCACCCGCCGCCAGTGCCGGTAGGTCTTGACCAGGGCCGCCTGCAGCAGGTCCTCGGCGTGCCCGCGGTCGTGGGTGAGCAGGACCGCGGTGCGCAGCAGCGCCGGCGAGCGCTCGGCGACGAACGCCTCGAAGGTCGCGTCGTCGTCCCGCACGCCGCCCCCTCCCGTCGGTGCCGACACTGGCGAACACGCCCGCCGCGGGGTCCGACGGGTGACACCGAGACCGAAACGTGACCTTCGTCGGGGCCCGCCTCCTGCGCCACACCGGTCACAGGCTGCGCGGTCGTGTCGGGGCGCCGTGCTTCCATCGCAGGCGTGGCAGTGCGCGGACACCTCCCGGACCCCGCGCCGCACGGGGGTGCCGCACCGGTCTACCGGCTGGTGACGGGGGAGCCGGTCCGCGCGGGGGCGCCGGTGCTCGACCCCACGCAGCGGGCCGTGGTCGACCACCCGGGCGGCCCGCTGCTGGTGCTCGCCGGCCCGGGCACGGGCAAGACCACGACGATCGTCGAGGCGGTCGCCACCCGCATCGAGGACGGCGTCGACCCCGAGCAGATCCTCGTCCTGACGTTCAGCCGCAAGGCCGCCGCCGAGCTGCGCACGCGGGTGACCGCCCGGGTGGCGCGCACGATCCGCGAGCCGCTGGCCCGCACCTTCCACTCCTACGCCTACGGGGTGCTCCGCCGCGCCGCCGTGCTGCGCGGCGAGCCGGCACCGCGGCTGCTCACCGCCGCCGAGCAGGACGCGGTCGTCGCCGAGCTGCTGCGCGGCGACGTCGAGGAGGAGGGCGCCGTCCGCTGGCCGGCCGAGCTGGCGCCGGCGCTGGCCACCAACGGGTTCCGCAGCGAGCTGCGGGAGTTCCTCCTCCGGGCCACCGAGCGCGGGGTCGACGCCGCGCAGCTGGTCGCGTGGGGGCGGGAGCTCGGTCACGAGCACTGGGCGCACGCCGCGGCGTTCCAGCAGCAGTACGAGCAGGTCACCTCCTTCGCCACCGTCGCCCGCGGTGACGCCTCGGGCTACGACCAGGCCGAGCTGGTGCGGGCGGCCATCGACGAGCTGGCCGGCGATCCCGAGCTGCTCCGGCAGGAGCGCGAGCGCGCCCGGTGGCTGTTCGTCGACGAGTACCAGGACACCGACCCCGCGCAGGTCGAGCTGCTCGAGCTGCTGGCCGGGGGTGGCGGCAACCTCGTCGCCGTGGGCGACCCGGACCAGGCGATCTACGCCTTCCGCGGCGCCGAGCCGCGCGGCATCGTCGAGTTCCCGGAGCGCTTCCGCCACCTCGACGGCCGCCCCGCCGAGCGGCACTCCCTCGGCGTCTGCCGCCGTTCGGGCGAGGAGCTGCTGCGGATCAGCCGCCGGGTCGCCGAGGGCCTGCCCGGCCCGTGGGAGCACCGGCGGCTGGCCCCCGGGGAGGGCACGCCGCCGGGGTCGGCCGAGGTGCACGTGTTCGGCTCGGCCGCGGTCGAGGCCGCCTACCTGGCCGACCGGCTGCGCCGGGCGCACCTGCTCGAGGGCGTGCCGTGGTCGGAGATGGCGGTCGTGGTGCGCAGCGCCGTCGCGTTCGGCCCGCTGCGCCGGGCGCTGGCGCAGGCGGGCGTGCCGGTGGCGGTGTCCTCCGACGACCTGCCGCTGGCCGCGCAGCCGGCCGTGGCGCCCTTCCTCTCCGCGGTGTCGGCGCTGCTGCCGGCCACCCCCCGCGGCACCGAGCCGGTCGGCCTCGACGAGACGGCCGCCGAGGCGCTGCTCACCTCGCCGCTGGGCGCGGCCACCGTGCTCGACCTGCGCCGGCTGCGGCGCGCCGTCCGGATCGTGCTGAACACGCGCGGCGTCGACCCGGCCGAGGGGGGGGGGGGGGGGGGGGGGGGGGGGGGGGGCGGGGGGGGGGGGGGCGGGGGGGCGGGGGGCGGGGGGCGGGGGGGGGGGGGCGGCGCGGGGCGGGGTGCTTTTTGTGAGGAACTCCCGGGGCGGCGCCCCGGCCGAGCGGGCCGCCCCGCTGCCCACCGCGCTGGCCGACGACACGCTGCTCGACGAGCTGCCCGAGCACGTCGCCCGGCCGGCGCTGCGCGTCTCCGCCGTCCTCACCGCGGGGCGCATCGCCCTGGCCGGCGGCGGCACCGTCGAGGACGTGCTGTGGGCGATGTGGCAGCGCAGCGGGCTGGCCGGCCGGTGGGCGCGGTCGTCGGCCGCCGGCGGCACCTCGGGCGCGGTCGCCGACCGCGACCTCGACGCCGTCGTGGCGCTGTTCGACGCGGCCGCCGGGTTCGTCGACCGGCTGCCGTCGGCCGACCCCCGCGCCTTCCTCGACCACCTCTCCGCCCAGGAGCTGCCCGGCGACACCGGGGCGACCCGAGCGGTGCAGACCGAGACGGTCCGGCTGCTCACCGCGCACGCCTCCAAGGGCCTGGAGTGGGACCTCGTGTGCGTCGCCGGCGTGCAGGAGGGCGTCTGGCCCGACCTGCGCGACCGGACGACGCTGCTGGCCGCCGAGGACCTCGTCGAGCGCGCGTCCGGCGTCGACGGCGCCCGGGTCGACCGGCGCACGCTCGCCCTCGCCGAGGAGCGGCGGCTGTTCTACGTCGCCTGCACCCGCGCCCGCCGGCGGCTGGTGGTCAGCGCGGTGCAGGGCGCCGTCGACGGCCCCGACGCCGGCGCCGCCCCCTCGCGGTTCCTCGACCTGGTCGAGCCGCCGCCGGAGGAGGGCCGCACGCCCACCGAGCTGCCGCGCTCGCTCACCCTGCCCGCACTGGTCGCGACCCTGCGCCGCGCGCTCGCCGACCCGCGGACGCCGGCCGCCCGCCGGTCGACCGCGGCCTCGGTGCTGCGCCGGCTGGCCGACGAGGGCGTGCCGGGCGCCGACCCGTCGACGTGGTGGGGCCTGGCCGCGCTGTCCGACGACGCACCGCTCGTCGACCCCGACCAGCCGGTGCGGGTGCGCCCGTCGGCGATCGAGGGGTTCCGCAAGTGCCCGCTGCGCTGGGTGCTCGGTGCGGTCGGGGCCGAGCCCGCGCCCGACACCAACCGCACCGTCGGCACGGCGGTGCACGAGGTGGCCCAGCGCGTCGCCGAGGGCCTGCCGGCCGAGGACGCCGGCGCCGCCCTCGACGCCGAGCTCGACGAGCTCGACCTGGGGCCCGGGTGGGCCGACCAGCGGCAGCGGACCACCGCGCACGACATGCTCGACCGGTTCGTCGCCTGGCACGGCCGCAACTCCCGCGAGCTGGTGGCCGCCGAGGCCGACTTCTCCGTGCAGGTCGGCCGGGCGCGGATCAGCGGTCAGGTCGACCGGCTCGAGCGCGACGCCGAAGGGCGGCTGTTCGTCGTCGACCTCAAGACCGGCAGGTCGACGCCGTCGGCCGACGAGCTGGCCGAGCACGGGCAGCTGGCCGCCTACCAGGCGGCGATCGCCTCCGGCGCGTTCGCCGAGCACGGCACCGAGGCCGGCGGCGCGGCGCTGCTGCAGATCGGCTCGGGCCGGGCCGCCAAGGAGCAGGCGCAGGACCCGCTGCCGGCCGACGTCCCGGTGCTCGAGACGTGGGCCGGTGAGCTGCTGGCCACCGTCGGCGAGGGCATGGGGGCCGGCACCTTCGAGGTGCGCACCGGCAGCGGCTGCGACCGCTGCCCGTCGCGGCGCAGCTGCCCGCTGCACGAGCGCGGCGGCCAGGTGACCAGGTGAGCCTCGATCAGCTGTCGTTCGACGACCTCTTCGCCGAGGAGCCGCCGGAGCCCGAGCGCCGGGTGCTCACCCCGGCCGAGGTGGCCGCCCGGTGCGGGCTGTCCTACGCGCCGTCCGGCGAGCAGGCCCGCGTGGTCGCCGCGCCGGCCGACCGGCCGCTGGTCGTGGTCGCCGGCGCCGGGTCGGGCAAGACCGAGACGATGGCCGCGCGGGTCGCGTGGCTGGTGGCCAACCGGGTGGTGGAGCCCGAGGCGATCCTCGGCCTCACGTTCACCCGCAAGGCGGCCAGCGAGCTCAACGAGCGGGTGCGGCTGCGGCTGGGCGCGCTGGCCCGGCACCCCGACACCGAGCCCGACCTGCGCGAGCGGCTGGCGCTGGCGCTGCCGACGGTGTCCACCTACCACGGCTACGCCGCCTCGCTGGTCGCCGAGCACGGCCTGCGCATCGGCATCGAGCCCGGCGCCGGGGTGCTCGGACCGGCCATGTGCTGGGGGCAGGCCGCGGCGGTCGCCGGCGCCTACACCGGCGACATGTCCGACGTCCCGCTCAGCCTGCTCGCCACCGTCGAGGACGTGCTGGCGCTGGCCGCCGAGCTGGGCGAGCACGACGTCACCCCGGCCCAGCTGCGGGCGTGGACCGAGCACTTCGAGCGGCGGGTGCGCGGGTACGCCGACGCCCCGCGCAAGCGCGGCGTCTACGCCGACGTGCAGAAGGTGATCGAGCGGCAGCGGGCACGCGCCGCGCTGCTGCCGCTGGTCGAGGGCTTCCAGGCGCGCAAGCGGGCCGCCGGCGCCATCGACTACGCCGACCAGGTCGCGTACGCGGCCCGGATCGCCGTCGCCGCGCCCGAGGTCGGCCGCCGGGAGCGGGCCCGCTGGCAGGTGGTGCTGCTCGACGAGTACCAGGACACCAGCGTCGGGCAGCTGCGCATGCTCGAGGCGCTGTTCGGCGGGGCGACGGGCCACCCGGTGCTCGCCGTCGGCGACCCGCGGCAGTCGATCTACGGCTGGCGCGGCGCCTCGGCCGGCACCATCGAGCGGTTCCCGCGCACCTTCCCCGGCCGGGACGGCGCCCGGGCCGAGCGGCTCACGCTGGCCACCAGCTGGCGCAACGACCGGGCGGTGCTGGCGGTGGCCAACGCCGTCGCCGGGATGCTGCCCGAGCCGGCCGAGCCGCTGCCCGACCTCACCGCCGCACCCACCGCGGGCGCCGGGACGGTCGAGGTCGGCCTCTACGACACCGTGGCCGAGGAGACGCAGGCGCTGGCCGACCGGCTGGCCGGGTGCTGGCACACCGACGCCGCGGAGCGGCCGACGATCGCGGTGCTGGCCCGGGCGCGCAAGCAGTTCCACGGCATCGCCACCGCGCTGCGCGAGCGCGGCGTGCCGGTCGAGGTCGTCGGCCTGGGCGGGCTGCTCGCCGTCCCGGAGGTGTCCGACGTCATCGCGACGCTGACCGTGCTGGTCGACCCGACCGCCGGCGACGCGCTCGGCCGGCTGCTCACCGGCGCGCGCTGGCGGATCGGCCCGCGCGACCTCGCCGCGCTCGACGACCGGGCGCGGGCCCTGGTGCGCCAGCGCCACGCGGCGGCCGACGACGACGGCCCGCGGGAGCGCGGCAGCATCGTCGAGGCGCTCGACGACCTCGGTCCGGCCGACGCGTACTCGATGCCCGGGTACCGGCGGATGCGCCGGCTGGCCGGCGAGCTGGCCCACCTGCGCGGCCGGATCGGGGAGTCGCTGCCCGACCTGGTCGACGAGGTGGCCCGCACCCTCGGCCTGGAGACCGAGCTGGCCAGCGCGCCCGACGTCAGCCCGGCCGGCGCCCGCACCCACCTCGACGCCCTGCACACCGTCGCCGCCGAGTTCGTCGAGCTCGCCGAGCTGCCGTCGCTGCCGGCCTTCCTCGGCTACCTGCGTGACGCCGAGGAGCGCGAGCGCGGCCTGGAGCCCGGCGAGGTCGCGGTCAACCCCGAGGCCGTGCAGCTGCTCACCGGGCACTCCGCGAAGGGCCTGGAGTGGGACGTCGTCGCCGTCCCCGGCCTGACCGTCGACCAGTTCCCGGCGAAGACCGACACGAGCGACTCGTGGATCAAGGACCCGGGCGCGCTGCCGGCCGACCTGCGGCTGACCGACCGCGCGGAGCTGCCCGCGCTCGTGCTCCCGCCGCCCGGCTCGGGCGACCAGGCCGACGTGAAGACCGCGGTCGAGGACTACGTGCAGGCGTGGAAGGACTTCGGCACCCAGGAGGAGGTCCGGCTCGGGTACGTCGCGGTCACCCGCGCGCGGGAGCTGCTGATCTGCTCGGGCAGCTGGTGGCGCGACGGCAAGAACGTGTGCGGGCCGTCGTCCCTGCTGCTCACCGTGAAGGACGCCTGCGAGGCCGGGGCCGGCGCGGTCGTGCACTGGGCGCCGCCGCCGGCCGACGACGCCACCAACCCGGCGCTGGAGGAGTGGCCGGTCGGCATCTGGCCGGCCGACCCGCTCTCGGCCGGTCGCCGGCGGGCGCTGACCGCGGCGGCGGAGCTGGTCCGGGCGGCGGTGCCGCACCCGCTCGACGCCGACCGCCTCGGAGAGCCGGACGACGAGGTGGAGCAGTGGGTGCGCGACGCCGACCTGCTGCTGCGCGAGCGGACCCGGCACGCCAGCCCGACCGTCGACGTCCCGCTGCCGGCGCACCTGTCGGTGTCGGCGCTGGTGACCCTGCGCCGCGACCCCGCCGAGCTGGCCCGGCGGCTGCGCCGGCCGATGCCGGCCGCGCCGGCGCCGCAGGCCCGCCGCGGCACCGCGTTCCACGCCTGGCTGGAGGAGCGGTTCGGCTCGGCCCGGCTGCTCGACCTCGACGAGCTGCCCGGCTCCGGCGACGAGCTGGCCGCGCCCGACGGTGCGCTGGCCGAGCTGCAGGAGGCGTTCCTCGCCAGCGTCTGGGCCGACCGGCAGCCGATCGAGGTGGAGGTGCCGTTCGAGACGCCGCTGGGGCCGCTGACCCTGCGCGGCCGCATCGACGCGGTGTTCACCACCCCCGACGGCGGCTACGAGGTCATCGACTGGAAGACCGGCCCGCCGCCGTCGGGCGCCGAGCTCGCCGCCGTGGGCGTCCAGCTGGCCGCCTACCGGCTGGGCTGGTCGCGGCTGACCGGCGTGCCGGTCGAGCGGGTCAGCGCCGGCTTCCACCACGTCGCGGCGAACCGGACCCTGCGCCCGGTCGACCTGCTCGACGAGGCCGGCCTGCTCGCGCTCGTCTCCGGCACCGCCCACGACGAGGAGCACGAGCCGGAGCCCGAGGACTGAGGAAGGCCCCGTCCTCCTCACCCCTCGCACGCTCGGGGCGAGCCTCTGGACCCGGCCTCGAAGCGCGGGTGACGCCTCCGACGCCTCAGACGGAGGCGATGCGGTCGAGGATCGCGGTGGCCAGCTCCCGTGGCGCCTGCTCGGGGATCCAGTGCGTCACCCCGGGCAGCTCGACGAAGCGGTAGTCGCCGGTGACGTGCTTCGCGCAGCCCTCGGCGGCGGTCCGGCCGATCGCGGCGTCGCCGTCGCTCCACACGTAGGTGGTGGGCACCGCGACGTCGTCCACCGGCGTGGCCGAGCTCATCGCCCGGTACCAGTTCAGCGCGGCGGTCAGCGCCCCCGGCGCCGACAGGACGGCGACGTACTCCTCGACCGCCTCCGCCGGGATGCCGGTCTCCGCCTCGGTGCCGAGCATCCGGCGCAGCCGCCGCATGTCGTCCTCGAGCAGCACCTCCTCGGCCTTGCCCGCCTGCCAGAACAGCCGGATGTAGCCCGAGCGCTCCTTCTGCTCCGGGTCGCCGCGGTACGCGGCGGTGTACGCCGCGGGGTGCGGCACCGAGACGGCGGTCAGCGAGCGCACCCGGTCGGGGTGCCAGGCCGCCAGCGCCCACGCCACGTTGGCGCCCCAGTCGTGCCCGACGACGTCGGCGACCGGGATCTCCAGCTCGGTCATCAGGTCGGCGGTGACCTGCGCCAGGTTGGTCGTCGCGTAGGCGTCCACCTCGGCCGGGCGGGCGCCGGGGGAGTAGCCCAGCTGGTCGGGCGCGTAGGTGCGCAGGCCGGCCGCGGTGAGCAGCGGCGTCACCCGCGCCCAGCACGCGGACGTCTCGGGGAAGCCGTGCAGGAGCAGCACCGGCCGTCCGTCGTCGGGACCGTCGACCCGGACGTCGAACGTGAGGTCACCGACGTCGGCCTTGATCAGCTCACCGGGCATGCCCGGACGGTAGCCGCTGGAGCCCCCGGCTACCGTCGGTGGCCGTGACCAGCCCCGAGCGCGAGTTCGTGACCGCCCACCTCGACGACCTGCACGCCGACCTCGACGCCTGGCTGCGCATCCCGTCGATCTCGGCCGACCCCGCGCACGCGCCCGAGGTGGCCCGCAGCGCCGCCTGGCTGGCGGAGGCGCTGCGCCGCACGGGCTTCCCGGTCGTCGAGGTCTGGCCGACCCCCGGCGCCCCGGCGGTCTTCGCGGAGTGGCCCTCGGCCGACCCCGGCGCCCCGGTCGCGCTGGTCTACGGGCACCACGACGTCCAGCCGGTCGACCCGCTGGAGCTGTGGGTGCACCCGCCGTTCGAGCCCACCCGCGTGGAGGGGCCGGACGGGCCCGAGCTGCACGCCCGCGGTGCCATCGACGACAAGGGCAACGTCGCCTTCCACCTGCTCGGCATGCGCGCCCACCTGGCCGCCACCGGCCGCGACACCCCCGCCGTGACGGTCAAGCTGCTGATCGAGGGCGAGGAGGAGTCCGGGTCGCCGCACTTCGCCGACCTGCTGCGCGAGCGGCGCGACCGGCTCGACTGCGACGTCGTCGTGGTCAGCGACACCGGCATGGCCGCGCCGCACCTGCCCAGCGCGGTGACGTCGATGCGCGGGCTGGCCGACGCCGAGATCACCCTCCGCGGCCCGGCCGTCGACCTGCACTCCGGCTCGTTCGGCGGCGGCGTCCCCAACCCGCTGCACGCGCTGGCGACGCTGGTCAGCCGGCTGCACGACGACCAGGGCCGGGTCACCCTGCCGGGGTTCTACGACAAGGTGCGGCCGCTGTCCGACCGCGAGCGCGAGCTCATGGGCCGGGTGCCCTTCGACGAGGCGGGGTGGCTGGCCGGGCCGGCCGCCTCGCGGGTGGCCACCGGGGAGGCGGGGTTCACCACGCAGGAGCGGATCGGCGCCCGGCCGACCGCGGAGGTGAACGGCATGTGGGGCGGCTACACCGGCCCCGGGCACAAGACGATCATCCCGGCCGAGGCGCACGCCAAGATCACCTTCCGGCTGGTCGCCGACCAGCGCCCGGAGGACGTCGGGGCGATGGTGCGGGCCTGGGTCGAGGCCAACCTGCCCGAGGGCATCGAGGCCGAGGTGCACACCCCGCCGGGGGGCGTCGCCCCGTGCGCGAGCGACCTCGACTCCCCGTGGATGGACGCCCTGCTGCGCGCGATCGCCCAGGCCTGGGACAGCGAGCCCGACCAGGTGCTGTTCATGAAGGAGGGCGGCAGCGGACCGGAGGCCGACCTGGTCGAGCAGCTCGGCGCGCCGCTGGTCTTCCTCGGCGCGGGCCTGCCCACCGACCGCATCCACTCGCCGAACGAGCGGGTGCTGCTGCCGATGCTGCACCGCGGGGCCGAGGCGGCGGCCCACCTGTGGCGCGAGCTGGCCGGTGTCCGGCGCGGTTGAGCCGCCCGCCGCGGCGGGGCCGCTGGCGGCGGGCGGGTCGTTCGGGCCGTACCGCCTGCTGAGCCTCATCGGCCAGGGCGGCATGGGGCAGGTGTGGCACGCCCACGACGACGAGCACGACCGCGAGGTCGCGCTCAAGGTGCTGGCCGACGCCTGGACCGCCGACGAGGTCTTCCGCGAGCGGTTCCGCCGCGAGTCCCGCGTGGTCGCCCGGCTGCGCGAGCCGCACGTCGTCCCGATCCACCGCTACGGCGAGATCGCCGGGCGGCTCTTCCTCGACATGCGGCTGGTGCAGGGGGAGAGCCTCTCGGCGCGGCTGGCACGGGACGGCGCGCTGGACCCGGCGCCGGCGGTCGACGTCGTGGGGCAGGTGGCGGCGGCCCTGGACGCCGCGCACGCCGACGGCCTCGTGCACCGCGACGTGAAGCCGTCGAACGTGCTGCTGACCAGCGCCGAGGCCGGGGCGGGCAGCCCCGTCTTCGCCTACCTCGTCGACTTCGGCATCGCCGCCACGACCGCCGGCGAGCAGGCGGCCCAGCTGACCGGGACCGGGCTGGCCATCGGCAGCGCCGGCTACATGGCCCCCGAGCGCTACACCGGCGCCTACGACCGCCGCAGCGACGTCTACTCGCTGGCCTGCGTGCTCGCCGAGCTGCTCACCGGCCGCCCGCCGTTCCCCGGCTCGGACGGCGCCGCGCTGATGTTCGCCCACCTGCAGCTCGAGCCGCCGCGGCCCAGCACCCTGCACCCGGGCTGCCCGGCGGCGCTGGACGACGTCGTGCTGCGCGGGCTGCGCAAGGACCCCGCGGAGAGGTGGGCCGGCGCGGGCGAGCTCGCCGCGGCCGCGCGCGCCGCGCTCGCCGCCCCGGTGCCGGCGCCGCCGCGCGGACGCGCCCCGGAGACCACGCTGCAGCCGCAGCGGTCGGCGACGCTGCAGCAGCCGGTCATGGACGCGCCGCCCGCTCCGGCCCCGCTCGCACCCGTCCCGCAGCGGCGGGGCTCCTGGCGGGGCTGGCCGGTCGTCGCCGCCGTGCTCGGGGTCGCGGCCCTGGTCGGCTGGTCGCTGTGGGGACTCGGGGTGGGCGACGGCAGCGCCGCGGCGGAGCGGGCGGAGCAGCGCCTGCTCGCGGAGTTCCTCCCCGACGACGTCGCCGCCGCCGACTGCAGCGCGGGAGAGCCGCCCGCCGCGGCGCTCACCGTCCTGGACTGCGGGCCGAGCAGCAGCGACGACGGACCGACCGAGGCCCGGTACGTCCTCCACCCCGACGGGACCGCCGCCGAGCAGGCCTTCGAGCAGGAGCTGGGGGACCGGCAGCTGGGGTCGTTCGAGGACTACTTCGACTGCTCCTCGGACGGACCGGCGGCCGGCACCTGGGAGACCGACGGCTTCGGCGACGAGCCGCGGCCGGGCGGCCGCTTCGCCTGCTACGTCGACGGGGACGGCGACAGCGTCGTCAGCTGGACGGCGTCGGACGACGGCCTGCTCGCCGTGGTGCAGGTGCGCGGGGGCGGGGAGGACGGCCTCGGTCAGCTCGCCTCGTGGTGGGACTCGCACGCCGACCTCGACGGTTGACCTCTCCTGCTCGCGCGGGTCCACGACCTACAGTGCTCCCGTGACCGGACCTGGGGACTCCGCGCCGGCTCCGGGCTGGTACCCGGACCCGGACGGCACGCCGGGCTACGTGCGCTGGTGGAACGGCATCAGCTGGTCGGACGTCACGACGCCGGCCGGCCCGGGCGTGGCGGTGCAGCGCTCACCGGTGCTGGCCCCGCCGGCACCCGAGCGGCCGAGCACGCCCTCGCCGGTGCCGCCGCCGTCGTCGCCGCGCCCGTTCCCCACCGGCTGGGTGGTGGGGCTGTCGGTGCTCGCGCTGGTCGCCGTCCTGGTGATCGGGGTGCTGGTCGGCACCTCCGGCGGTGACGGCCCGACCGTGGCCGACCCCCCGCCGCCGGCGACGACGGCGCCGTCGGGGACCCCGTTCCCGCCGGGCACCGTGCGGATCATCGACGAGGCCTCGGGGCTGTCCTACCCGTGGCTGGGCGAGAACTGGGTCGAGTGGGACCTCGGCAACCAGTTCGAGACGACGGCCATCGCCGGGCAGTACTTCACCACCCAGGAGGAGGTCCCCGACGGCGGGATCTTCATCGCGCAGTGCACGTCGGGTCCGCTCTCGGAGGGCTACGGGTGGGCCGGGCCGTCGACGCTGCAGAGCACCGTGGTGCAGCTGGCCGACAGCGTGCGGGGCAACTACTACCCCGGACCGAACGAGCGGACCGTGCTGCGCGACGAGGCGCGCACGGTCGACGGGCACGCGGCGCACCTGTACGAGTTCCAGCTGTCCTGGGACGTCGCCGGCTACGACTCCACGGGGGAGCGGGCCGCGCTGCTGCTCGTGGACGTCGGCCGGGCCGTGCCGGCGCTGCTCTACATCTCCATCCCCAACACCCACGCCGAGCTCTACGGCGTCATCGACCAGGTGCTCGACGACGTGCAGGTCCTGTGAGGCCGTTGCCCAGGTCGCCGCTCGGCGCCGCGGCGGCGACCGGACGGCGGAGGACCTGAACCCGCGATTACTGTCGTCCGCGTGACAGCAGCTGGGGCCGAACTGACCTTGCGGCACCCGGTGGAGCGCTTCTCGCTCGAGAACGGGCTGCGCGTCGTCCTCGCCCCCGACCGCAGCGTGCCGGTCGTGGCGGTGAGCGTGTTCTACGACGTCGGCATGCGCAACGAGCCCGAGGGCCGCACCGGATTCGCCCACCTCTTCGAGCACCTGATGTTCCAGGGCTCGGCGCACGTGCCCAAGATGGAGCACGCGCGCCTGGTCCAGGCCGCGGGCGGGACGTTCAACGGCTCGACGCACCAGGACTACACGAACTACTTCGAGGCGCTGCCGGCCGAGGCGCTCGAGCGCGCGCTGTTCCTCGAGGCGGACCGCATGGCGGCCCCGGCCATCACCGAGGAGAACCTCCGCAACCAGATCGACGTGGTCAAGGAGGAGATCCGGGTCAACGTGCTCAACCGGCCCTACGGCGCCTTCCCCTGGCTGCAGCTGCCGCAGATCGCCTTCGAGAGCTTCGCCAACACCCACGACGGCTACGGCTCGTTCGTCGACCTCGAGTCCTCGACCGTGGACGACGCGGCGGACTTCTTCGACAAGTACTACGCGCCCGGCAACGCCGTCCTGTGCATCGGCGGGGACCTCGACGTCGCCGAGACCGAGAAGCTGGTGCGCCGCTGGTTCGGCCCCGTGCCGGGCCGCGAGGTGCCGCCGCGGGTGGTGACCGGCGAGCCGTCGCCCACGGCGCCGCGGCGCGGCACCGTCGAGGACGCGCTCGCCCCGGCGCCGGCGGTGGCGGTCGGCTGGCGCGTCCCCGACCCGGTCGGCGACCTCGACACCTACCTGGGCACGGTGCTGCTCGCCGAGCTGCTCAGCGAGGGCGACGCCTCCCGGCTGGAGCGCCGGCTGATCCACGACGACCGGATCGCCATCGCGCAGAGCAGCTACGTCGGCCTGTTCGGCGACCCCTTCGACGTCCGCGACGCCACGCTGCTCACCACCCAGGTGCACCACCCGGCCGCGGTCGACGTCGAGCAGGTGCTCGGCGCCATCCACGAGGAGGTCGCCCGGGTGGCCGAGGACGGCGTCGCCCCCGAGGAGCTCGCCCGCGTGCAGGCCCGCACCGAGGCGCAGCTGCTCCGCCAGGCCGACTCGGTCCTGGGCCGCACGCTCGCCTTCGCCGCGTCCGAGCTCGTGCACGGCCGCGCCGAGCTGGCCGGCGAGCTCGCCGCCCGGCTGGCCGCCGTGACGCCGGAGCAGGTGCAGGTCGCCGCCCGCGGCCTCGACCCGGGCACCGCCGCGGTCCTGGAGCTGCGGGCGACGGGAGGCGCCAAGTGAGCGAGCTCGCGAGCTCACCGATGTACGCAGCAGCGCCGCGGACGCGGCCGACGAGCACCGGCGAGGAGGCCTCGTGAGCGCCCCCACCCTGGACCTGTCGCTGATCCCGCCGCTGGGCGAGCCGCGTCCGCAGCCGGCGCCGCCGGTCACCGAGACCGTGCTGCCCACCGGCCTGCGCGTGGTCGTCGTCCCGCGGCCCGGCGTCCCGCTGGTGGAGCTGCGGCTGCGGGTGCCGTTCGCGGCCTCCAGCGCGCGCAGCGCCGCCACGCACACCGCCCGCGCCGCCGTCCTGTCCGGCGCCGTCCTCCAGGGGACGACGCAGCACGACCAGACCGAGATCGCCCAGCTGCTGCAGGGCCACGGCGCCGAGCTGTCGGTGAGCGCCGATCCCGACCGGCTGCTGTTCTCCACCACGCTGCTGCCCGAGGGGCTGCCCGCCGTCCTCGGCGTGCTGGCCGAGGTGCTGACGGCGGCGACCTACCCGAACGACCGGGTGGAGGGCGAGCGCGCCCGCGTCGCCGAGCGCATCGGCATCGCCCGGTCGCAGCCCGGGGTCATCGCCCGCACCGCGCTGGCGGCCCGCCGCTACGGCAACCACCCGTACGCGCTGCAGCTGCCGACGCCCGAGCTGGTCTCGGCCGTCCGCAGCACCGCGCTGCGCACGCTGCACCGCGACCGCGTCGTCCCCGCCGGCAGCACGCTGGTGCTGGTCGGCGACCTCGACCCGCGGGCGGCGGCCGACGCGGCCGGCACCGCGCTGGCCAGGTGGTCGAGGGACGGTGAGGCGATCAGCGCGCCGCCCGCGCCGGTCGTCGACCCCGGGGTGCTGGAGATCGTCGACCGGCCCGGCGCCGTGCAGTCCAACCTGCGGCTCGGCGGGCCCGCCCCCGGCCGCACCGACCCCGACCTGGCCGCCGTCCGGCTGGCCAACATGGTCTTCGGCGGCTACTTCTCCTCGCGGCTGGTCGAGAACATCCGTGAGCGGCGCGGCTACACCTACAGCCCGCGCAGCTCGGTCGACCACCTCGCGGCCGCGTCGTCCTTCCTCGTCGAGGCCGACGTCGCCACCGAGGTGACCGCGCCGGCGCTGCTGGAGACCTGGTACGAGCTCGGCCGGATGGCGCTCACGCCGGTGACCGAGGCCGAGCTCGACGGGGCCCGCCGCTACGTGCTGGGCAGCATGGCGCTGGCGACGGCGACCCACGCCGGGCTGGCGAGCACCCTGTCGGCGCTGGTCGGCGCCGGGCTGTCGGCCGACTGGCTGGCCGAGCACCAGCGGGCGCTGGCCGCGGTCACCGTCGCCGAGGTGCAGGAGGCGGCCCGCCGCTACCTGGCGCCGTCCGCGCTGACGGCCGTGGTGGTCGGCGACGCCGGGGTGGTCGCCGAGCCGCTGCGCGCCCTGGGCGCGGTGCAGGTGGCGGCGGTCGAGGCATGACCGCTCCCGGGAGCACCCCCGCCGACAACCCGCCGGTCGACCGGGGGGCCTGGCCGGTCGGCACGCGCGGCACCACGGGCAGCATCCCGGTTCTCTCGCGCTCCGCGCACGACCGCGGGCACCGGCAGCGCGACCTCGACAACCCGACCGGCGGCCGGCCGGTGCGGGTGCTCACCGTCGACCAGCGGCGCAGCGTCCCCGTGCACGAGGGCCCGGGCGGACCGGAGCTGATCTGGGACGAGCAGCCCGAGCTGCCGGTGGGCGCGGTCTACCTGGGCGAGGCCGACGGCGTGCCGTTCGCGGCGATCCGCGGCGAGCGGGCGCTGACCGTCAACGGCCGCCCGGTCGACGCCTGGACCGGGCTGCGCGAGATCGGCGCCGACCTCGGCGACCTCGACGCCGGCCTGCTCGCCGAGGCCATCGGCATCCTCGAGTGGCACGAGCGCAACCGGTTCAGCCCCCTGTCGGGCGCGGCCACCACCATCGAGCGGGCCGGCTGGGTGCAGCGCGACCCCGAGACCGGCGCCGAGCTGTTCCCCCGCACCGACCCCGCGGTGATCATGCTCGTGCACGACGGCGGCGACCGGTGCCTGCTCGGCCGGCAGGCGGTCTGGCCGCCGGGGCGCTTCTCGATCCTGGCCGGCTTCGTGGAGCCGGGGGAGTCGGCCGAGGGTGCGGTGGCCCGGGAGGTCGCCGAGGAGGTCGGCCTGCAGGTCACCGACATCCGCTACGTGAGCAGCCAGCCGTGGCCGTTCCCGCAGTCGCTCATGCTCGGGTTCACCGCCCGGGTGGACGGCGACGACACGATCCGCCTCGACGAGGACGAGATCGAGGAGGCCCGCTGGTTCACCCGGGACGAGCTGCGCTCCGGCGGCGGCCCGCGGGCACTGCCGCCGCCGGTGTCGATCGCCCGGCACATCATCGACCGCTGGGTCGAGGGGCAGGTCTGAGCGGCGCGCCACGACGTTCCCGCGGGAACGCGTGAGGCCGCGCCCTTCTGCGCCCGGATCTGCTCCGGTAGAGAAGGACCTGCATCCGCCCGGTGCCGGCAGAGGGCGTCTGCGGACGGTCGTGGTACGTCACCGGGCGGATGCCTGCACCGCGTCAGCCGAGCAGCCGGCCCGCCAGCACGAGGGCGGGCTTCTCCGGGTGGTCGGCCAGCACGACGGCGTCGGCGAGCGCCTCGGGGTCGACCTCGGCGTCGTACCGGTCGAAGGCCGGCAGCTCCCATGCCTGGTCGTCCGGGGTGCGCCGGCGCCGCGCGGCCGGGCTCATCCGCAGGTGGACGACGACGTCGAGGGCCAGGCCGAGGCCCTGCAGCAGCGCGCCCGGCACGAGCACGACCCCGCCGGCCGGCATCGGCTCCCGGGCCGCCCGCGCCGCGCGGTCGCGCGCGAGGTCCCACAGCACCGGCAGGTACTCGCCGCTGCCCCCGGGGCCGAGCGGGTCGAGCACCTCCCGGGCCAGCGCCCCGGTGTCGAGCCAGTCGGTGTAGCGGGCGTCGGGATCGGTGCGGCCGTGCTCGAAGCGCAGCGACGCCGGCCGGTAGAAGCCGTCGGCCGGGACGACCACGGCCGCCCGGCCCAGTGCCGGCAGCCGGTCGGCGACGGCCCGCGCGAGGTCGGTGGGGCCGGCGGCCGGAGGGCCGTCGACGGCGACCCGCAGCGCGGTCGCCCCGGGCTCGGGCGGGAGCCCGGCGAGGGCGGAGGCGAGGCGGTCGGCCAGCGCGGCCGGGGTGAGCGGGTGCGGCCGGGTCAGGACCGGCCGTCCCCGGTGGCGCCGGGAGCGGCACCGGACCGGGTGCGCGCGGGCTCCGCGCGGCGGCCGAACGGCGGCCGCGGCCGCGGGGGAGCGGACGGGGCACCGGTCCGCACCACGGCGGCCGGCTGCTCGTCGGGACGGCGGTCGGCCGGCTCGGCGGCGCGGACCTCCAGGCTGTCGAGGACCTCGCGGGCGAGCTCGTGCACGGGCCGGCCGGAGGAGCGGGCCGCGCGGCGCAGGTCTTCGAACGCCGTCCGCGGGTCGATCCCCTGGCGCTCGGCCAGCACACCGATCGCGCGCTCGGTGGAGACCCGGGCCGCGAGGGCGTGCTCCAGCTGCGCCACGGTGCGCTCCAGCGCGGCGATGCGGGCGTCGCGCGGGTCCTCGGCCTCGCCGTCGGCGGCGCCGCGGGCGGACCGGCGCGTGGTGCGGTCGGGCTCGCAGGGCACGCCGAACTCCTCGCCGAGCAGGTCGGCGAGGGAGAGGCCCTCCACGAGCGAGGTCACCGGGGCCGCGCCGCCGGGGCAGATCACCGACCAGCCGCGCGGGGTGCGCACGACCGCCACGACCGCCTCGCCGTCGCCCGCGAGCTCGGGGAGGTGGACCGTTTCAGGGCGTGGCGGAAGGGCGCCCGTGCGTTCGCTGCGCACTCCCACTCCGGGAACCTCCGCGGGAGAACCCGGCCGCAGCGGCCGGACCGGGGCGCGGCCGCGGTCACGGCCCGCCACGGGGCGATCATGCCCCCTGGGGGGCCGTGGTCCGGGGATCACGCGCCGTTCAACCTCGATGACTGAGCGAGAGCGTTCTTGACCTGGTCGATGCTCGGGTTGGTGAGCGCGGTGCCATCGGGGAAGACGAGCGTGGGCACGGTGCGGTTGCCGCCGTTCGCCGCCATCACCACGTCCGCCGCCTGCTCGTCGCGCTCGATGTCGACCTCCGCGTACTCGATGCCCTCGCGCTGCATCAGCTTCTTGAGCCGGACGCAGTAGCCGCACCACGTGGTGGTGTACATGGTCACGGCAGCGGCAGCGGCAGTCATCGGTCGGGATCCTCCTCGATGCGTCGGCGCAGGTCCACCCCGGGGGTGTCCCTGTGTGTCCGCGAGGGGAACGCGGGGCTCCTGGGGATGCTTCCCGGAGAACGTCCCCGGCGGCTGGGAGGATCGGTCCGGCAGGTGCGAGCAGAGGGGAGCCGGGATGCCGGGGAGCGGCGGGGCGACGGGGACGGTCTCCGGCGCGGAGGCGGTGCTGGCCGGTCTGGACGACGAGCAGCGCACCGCGGCGCAGGCGGTCACCGGGCCGGTCTGCATCCTGGCCGGTGCGGGCACCGGCAAGACCCGCACCATCACCCACCGCATCGCCTACGGCGTGCACACCGGCGCCTTCGTGCCCGAGCAGGTGCTCGCCGTCACCTTCACCGCGCGAGCCGCGGGGGAGCTGCGCGGCCGGCTGGCCGGCCTGGGTGTGGGCGGCGTCCAGGCGCGCACCTTCCACGCGGCGGCCATGCGCCAGCTGCGGTACTTCGCGCCGCGCGTGCTGGGCGGCCCGATGCCCTCCCTCGTCGAGAACAAGCTGCGGCTGGTCGCCTCGGCCGCGTCGCGGGCGCGGCTGTCGACCGACCGCACGAGCCTGCGCGACCTGGCCAGCGAGATCGAGTGGGCCAAGACGACGCTCGCCACCGCCGAGGACTACCCGGCCCGCGCCCAGGCCGCCGGCCGGGAGCCGCCGTTCGAGGCCGCCGCCGTCGCCCGGGTGTACGAGAGCTACGAGTCGGCCAAGCAGCGCGAGGGCGTGCTCGACTTCGAGGACCTGCTGCTGGTCACCGCCTACGCACTGGAGGAGCACGACGACGTCGCCCGCCAGGTGCGCGGGCAGTACCGGCACTTCGTCGTCGACGAGTACCAGGACGTCAACCCGCTGCAGCAGCGGCTGCTCGACGCCTGGTTGGGCGGGCGGGCCGAGGTCTGCGTCGTCGGCGACCCGAACCAGACCATCTACTCCTTCACCGGCGCCGACCCCGACTACCTGCTGGGCTTCGCCGACCGCTATCCCGACGCCGAGGTGGTCAAGCTCGAGCGCGACTACCGCTCCACCCCCCAGGTGGTCGGACTGGCCAACAAGCTGATCGGCCAGGCGCCGCGGCGCCGCGGCCTGCCCGGGCTGCGGCTGCTCGGTCAGCGCGCCGAGGGCCCCGAGCCGGTGTTCCGCGAGCACCCCGACGAGCCGGCCGAGGCGGCGGCCGTGGCCGCCCGCTGCCGGGCGCTCATCGACGCGGGCACCCCGGCGTCGGAGATCGCCGTGCTGTTCCGGATCAACGCGCAGTCGGAGGTCTACGAGAACGCGCTCACCGACGCCGGCGTCCCGTACGTGCTCAAGGGCGGCGAGCGCTTCTTCGAGCGGCCGGAGGTCCGCGAGGCGATCGTGCTGCTCCGCGGGGCCGCCGCGGGGGGCAACGAGCCGGGGATGCTCGTGCCCGCGGTGCGCGACGTGCTGGCCTCGATGGGCTGGGCCGAGCACCGGCCGCCGCCCGGCGGGGCCGCCCGCGACCGCTGGCAGTCGCTGGCCGCGCTGGTCGACCTCGCCGTCGACCTGGTCGCCGAGAACCGCTCGCTCGACCTCGCCGGCTTCGTCGCGCACCTGGCGGAGCGGGCCGACGCCCAGCACGCGCCGACCGTGCAGGGCGTCACGCTCGCCTCGATGCACGCCGCCAAGGGCCTGGAGTGGGACGTCGTCTTCGTCGTCGGGCTGGTCGACGGCGTCCTCCCGATCGCCCAGTCCCTGTCCCGCCCGGACGCGGTCGAGGAGGAGCGACGGCTGCTCTACGTCGCGGTCACCCGGGCGCGGGAGCAGCTGACGCTGTCGTGGTCGCTGTCGCGCAACCCGGGGGGACGGCGGTCCCGGCCGCGCAGCCGCTTCCTCACCGGGCTGGCGCCGGAGTCCGCGCCGACCGCACCCCCGGCCCGGCGCACCGCGAGGAAGCCGAAGGTCGTGCTCGAGGGCGAGGCGGGGGAGCTGTTCGAGAAGCTGCGCGCCTGGCGCAGCCAGGCCGCGCAGTCGGCCTCGGTCCCCGCCTACGTGGTGTTCAGCGACGCCACGCTGCAGGCGATCGCCGAGAGCCGGCCGGCCAGCATGCGCGAGCTCTCCGACCTGCCCGGCATCGGTGCGAAGAAGCTGGAGCTCTACGGCGAGGACGTGCTCGCCACGGTGAGCGGCTGACCTCGCAGAGCGACGGCGAGACGGGCCGGAGCCGGTTCCCCGACCCCATCGGGGAACTCTTCGTTAATTGCGTTGACCGTCACAGCGGCACCCCCCTACTGTCCTGTCTGCGCTCGAGGGAACCCCTGGGGCGTCCAGACCTGAGACGGCCGGCGGGCCGCGCTCCGACCCCGGGAAGGAGGGGGCACCGATGATCAGCACCACCATCTCGTTCGCTCCCGCCTGGGTTCCCGGCACGGGGAGCGTCGTCGCGCGTCCGTACGCCTGCGCCGCCGTCCGCCCGTCCCTGCTCGGCGCCCTCGCCGCTGCGCAGGGGACCGGTGTGCCCTCCGTCGCCCCGACGCGGCGCCGCGGCCCGGTCATGGGCTTCGAGCAGGCCCTGCGGCCCATCCAGAAGCACGACGGCACCACCCCGAACGACGGCACCACCCCGAACGACGGCACCACCCCCCTCGGGATCCACTCCCCGGGGAGACCGAAGAGCTAGCCGCTCGCCGGTCCTCCTCCGAGGCCGCGGAACCCGAGACCCGGGATCCGCGGCCTTTTCGATGTCCGCGGTTCCCGGCCCCGACCACCGGTCGGCGGGCCCCCGCCGGCCGGCGCACATCGAGCACGAGGAGCAGAGCGGCAGTGATGCAGACGATCGCCCACCGCCGTACCGGGCTCCCCCGGTCAGGTGGCCCCACCCCGAGACGACCGCGGTCGCCGCTGTCCCCGGCACCGGTGCGGCGCCCCCTGCCGTGCCGGGTCGAGGACCCGGAGCTGTGGTTCGCCGAGAGCCCGGCCCAGCTGGAGCAGGCCAAGGTCTTCTGCGCCGAGTGCCCCGTGCGCGCGGCCTGCCTGGCCGGCGCCCTGGACCGCGGCGAGCCCTGGGGCGTCTGGGGCGGCGAGATCTTCGAGCGCGGCGTCGTCATCGCGCGCAAGCGCCCGCGGGGTCGTCCCCGCAAGGAGGTGGCCGCGTGAGGCGACAGCGACCCACCGAACCGATCCGCAGGACATTCCCCGCCCGGCGGGCGGGGGCCGGAGTTTCGAGACCGAAGGAACGATCATGAGCTTCCTCGAGCAGGACCTGGTCCGCAGCCACATCCGTGACCTGCAGGCCTCCGCCGACGCCGCGGCCCGCGTGCGCCGGATGCGTGCCGCCCGTCGGTGGGCCCGCCGCGCGGAGTCCGCGTCGCGGCGCGCCGCCCGGGCCAGCGCCGCCGTCCGCTGACGGCGACCACCCCGCGGGTGACGACGAGTTCCCCCGCACCCCGCCGGGCCGGGTCCGGACGCTCCCGGTGCGTCCGGACCCGGCCCCTCCTCGTCCTCGTCCTTCCCGCCGGCCCCGGGGCGGGGCAGAGTGGGGCCGTGGTCCCCGACGAGCTGACCTGCGCCGGTTGCGGGCACACCGCCGGCGCCGCCGCCCTCGCGACCGGCTGGTCGCTGAGCCGCCCGCCTCGCGCCACCGGTCGCACCGGGCCGCGCACGGACGCGGAGTCGCGGACGACGGCGCTGTGCCCCGACTGCGCCCGCCACCACGTGCGCGCCCTGGAGGCCCGCCTCGACCCGTGACGGTCGCCGGGAGGGCGCTAGTTGCCGTCGACGAAGCCGGGCAGCCAGTCCTCGAGGACGCCGCGGAAGTCGCCGGCCGCGTCGAGCTGGCACAGCACCCCGATCGACCCCATCGTCACGCGGTGGATGAGCAGGTAGGCCGGCGGCAGGTTCAGCTGGCGGCCCAGCCGGCTGGCCTCGTTGCGCGGGTCGGCGATCCGTGCCGCCTGCTCCTGCATCCAGGCGCGGGTGAAGTGGAAGTGGTTGCCCTCGATGGGCGCCAGCAGCGGCCGCAGGTAGTCCAGCACCGCGTGGGCGTCGACCTCCACGTTCGGCCGGACGAACCCCTCGACCCGCAGGTCGGAGAGCACCTCCTCGGCCCGGTCCTCCAGCGCCCAGCGCAGCATCCGTCCGATGGGCTCGGGGTGGCCGTCGGGCAGCCGGGCGGTCGCGCCGAAGTCGATGACGCCCATGCGGCCGTCGGCGAGCAGCCGGAAGTTGCCGGGGTGCGGGTCGGCGTGCAGCAGGCCGGCCCGCTCGGGGCCGGAGAAGTGCAGCACGGCCAGCAGGTGGCCGGCGTGGTCGCGCTCCTCCCTGGTGCCGCCGCTGATGATCCGCGACAGCGGGGTGCCCTCGAGCCACTCGGACACGATCACCTTGGGCGCGCTCGCCACGACCCGGGGGACGGCGATCTGCGGGTCGCCCGCGTAGGCGGCGGCGAACGCGCGCTGCGCGTCGGCCTCCAGGCCGTAGTCGAGCTCCTCGACCGCCCGCGCCTTGAGCTCGGCGATCAGCGGCTTGACGTCCATGCCGGGGAACAGGGCGGCGAACAGCCGGCCGAAGCGGGCGAGCTGGTTGAGGTCGGCGATCAGCGCCGTGGCCGCGCCCGGGTACTGGATCTTGACGGCGACGTCGCGGCCGTCGCGCCAGGTGGCCCGGTGGACCTGGCCGATGCTGGCCGCCGCGGCGGGGGCGTCGTCGAAGTCCTTGAAGCGCTCGCGCCAGCGCCCGCCCAGCTGCTGGGCCAGCACGGCGTGCACCGTGCGGGCCGGCATCGGCGGCGCCTCGGCCTGCAGCTTGACCAGCGCCTCGCGGTAGGGGGCGGCGATCTCCTCGGGCACCGCGGCCTCGAACACCGACAGCGTCTGGCCGAGCTTCATCGCCCCGCCCTTGAGCTGCCCGAGGACGGCGAAGAGCTGCTCGGCCGTGCGCTGCTGCAGCTCGGCCTGCACCGCCTCGGCCGGGCGCCCCGAGAGCCGCTTGCCGATCCCGAGAGTCGCCCGCCCCGCCGCGCCCAGCGGGAGCGAGGCCAGCCGGGCGGTCCGCGAGATCGAACCTCCCGGGATCCCCCGTGCGTCTTCGCTCACGTGGCGCTCCTCGCTGGCGCTCGTCGGCCGCGTTCGCGGCGCTGCTGTGCCCTCGGGTGAGCTCGCAAGCTCGCTCACCGTCCTATTGTCCCTGCCGTCCCGCGCGAGCGCCGACGGGCGCCCCGGGAGGCTCATCCGAAAGGGGCCGGGCCGCCTCCGCCGGTGCCGCGCGGCAGCCGCACGCCGGGTGGGCCGGCCACCGCCGCACGCGGGGGAGCAGATCGGGCGGGGTGAGCTCCACCGTCGCCTCCAGCGCCACCGGGGCCGCGGCGCCGTCGAGGAAGGCGAGCACCTGCACCGCCGCCACCACCGCGGTCAGCAGGCAGGTGACCGTGGCGCCTGCGGCCGGGGCCTCGCCGGCGGTCAGCTGCGCGGCCAGCCCGGGCCAGCGGGGGTCGGCGTCGCGGCGGTGCAGGTCGGCGCAGCGCAGGCAGCTCGTCACGCCGGGGACCACGAAGGGGCCGACCACGCCGGTCTGACCGCGGACGGTGGCCACCAGGTGCGGGACGCCGGCCCGGTGCACGCCCGCGGCCAGCGGGTCGGAGGCGGCCCAGGGCCGGGCCAGGACGACGAGGTCGGCCGCGCCGCCCGCGATCGGCCGCAGGTCGGTCAGGGGGCTGGCGCGGCGCACCGCGTCGGCGGCGGCCAGGGAGCGCGGCCGCCCCTCGTCGGCGGCGGTGAGCCCGCCGACCACGGCGTCGGCCGCCGTGGTGGGGGCGTCGTCGCGGACGCTCACCCGGCCGACCCCGCTGGCCGCGAGCACGGCGGCGAGCGGCACGCCCACGCGTGTGGCGCCGTCGACGACCACCGCCGCCGCCCGGCGCGACCGCCAGCCCAGCGGGCCGCCGGCCAGCGCGGCCGGCAGCTCGGTGGCGGTGCGCGCCTCGGCGGCCGGACCGGCGTCGGCGGCGAGCAGGTCGGCCGGGTCGAGGTCGACCAGCAGGCCGGCCGAGCGCAGCCCGCCGAGCAGTGCGCCGACCGCGACCGGGTCGAGCCCGTCGCGGGCGGCGTCGGCCAGCACCGCCCGCTGGGCCCGCCGCCCGTCCAGCGAGCGCAGCAGCTCGCGCACCCAGCCGCCGCCGGCCGCCACCAGCAGCCCGTCGGCGGAGTCCACGCCACCGACCCGCACCGCGTCGGGCCCGTCGCGGAGCACGGGGACGGCGGAGGGGAGCAGCGGGTGCGTCACGCGGTCGAGCGTCGCAGCGGGCGGGCGCCGGTGCTGCCGCCGTCCACAGGCCCCGCAGACGCCGACGGCGGCGTCCCGCTGCTGCGGGACGCCGCCGTCGGGGGCAGTGCGGTCCTGTCTCAGGCCTTGCCGAGGATCCGGTTCATCTTGGTGCCGCAGACGGGGCAGGTGCCCTGGGCCATCCGGCGACCGGACTCGCTGACCTTGACCTCGCCGTCGAAGTCCCGCTTCTCCTTGCACTTCACGCAGTAGCCGTTGTAGCTCTCCGCCACGGTCTCTCCTCGGTGTCCAAGGCGTCCCACTGGCCGGTCGGGGCGCCGCTGCGGGGGACGGTACTCGGAGCGGGCCCGACGTTCTCGCTGGTGGGGTGGGCGGCCGGGGCCGCCGGACGGCCGGCGCCGTCCCCACCCTGTGGACAACGATGTGGACGGGGTGTTGACGCACCGGCGTGTCCCTGTGCGGAACCTGCGCACGACGCGCCGACCACGACCCCGGTCGACCGCCCCGAACAGGGGCTTCACCAGCGGGGACGGGGCCTCGGGGGGTTGTGGAACGACATCGGTGCCAGCCCATCGGGGGAGTGCCGCCGCGGGCGGTGTCCACCGGTCGGACGAACCGTCCCCGACCGGTGGACGTCGTGCGCGCGGAACGGGTCGCCACTGGATACGGTGCAGCCGTGCCCGGCTCGATCCCCGACGCTCCCGACAGCTCTCGTCCCTCGGCCGCCCGCTCGGGCGGCCGATCGCTGCCTGCTGCCCGGAGCAGCCGGGGCGCGACCGAGGAGCTGCCGGCCGACGTCGAGGTCCGGCGCAGCGCCCGCCGTCGGCGGACCGTCACCGCCTACCGGGAGCTGGGCCGCACCGTCGTGCTCATCCCGGCGGCCTTCAGCCCGGCGGAGGAGCGGCGCTGGGTGGCCCAGATGGTCGCCAAGCTGCAGACGCGGGAGGAGCGGCGGCGCCGGTCCCTGGGCGGCGACACGGAGCTCATGGCCCGGGCACGGGCGCTCTCGGCCGCCCACCTCGACGGCATCCCCCAGCCGGCCAGCGTCCGGTGGGTGGACAACCAGCACCGCCGGTGGGGGTCGTGCACCCCTGCCGACGGCAGCATCCGGCTGTCGACGCGGCTGCGCACGATGCCCGAGTACGTCGTCGACTACGTGCTGGTGCACGAGCTCGTGCACCTGCTCGAGCCCGGTCACGACGAGCGCTTCTGGGCCCTGGTCGCCCGCTACCCCAAGGCCGAGCGGGCGCGCGGCTTCCTCGAGGGCGTGGAGCTGGCCAACGCCGCGGGCCACATGGCCGACGGCGAGCTCGTCGACTGAGGTCCGCGCCGTCGCGAAGCGAGACAGCACGACCGGCGAACCCGTGGGCAGGCTTCCCTGCGGCGCGGCCGCACCACGGTCCTCGTGTCCTCGGCCGACGCCCGAGGGAGACGGTCATGCCAGAGATCGCTCAGGGGCAGGGCGCCGGACCGGTGTTCCGGCTGATGTACCGCAGCCGCAACCGCATCCCCGCGCCGGTGCCCAAGCAGGAGCTGGGCGGCCTGTTCACCCAGGCGCGCCGGAACAACAAGGAGCGGCAGGTCACCGGCGCCCTGCCCGTGCACGGCGACTGGTTCGTGCAGGTCCTCGAAGGGGACGAGGCCGCGGTGCGGGCCCTCTACGCCCGGATCGAGCGCGACGTCCGGCACGAGCGGGTCAGCCTCCTGCAGACCGAGCCGGTCGAGCGCCGGGTCTTCGGCCGCTGGGCCATGGCGCGCGTCTCGGACGAGGCCGACGAACCCGACATCCCGCTGATCGCGCACACCGACGGCATCTCCCGGGCCGCCGGCCGGCCGGCCACGGCCGAGCAGGACCAGGTCCTCGACGTCATGCGGGACGCCGTGCGATCGGCCGCCCAGACGGTGTGACCCGTCCCGCCGGTCGGGACCCCAGGGCTCAGCCGGTCGCCGGGCCGTCCTCGTGGTCGTCCCGCTCGGCCGGCCCGCCGTCGGGCTCCTCGCCGGCCGGCTCCTGCGCGTCGTCGGCGGTCAGCGCGGCGAGCTCGTCGTCCAGCCCCTGGCGGGCGACGAAGTCCAGCGGCTCGTCCAGGTCGTCCGACGTCGGCAGCAGGTCGGGGTGCGACCACAGCCGGTCGCGCGCGTCGGTGCCGTGCTGCGCGCCCATCGCCGCCCAGACGGTGGCGGCGTCGCGGAGCCGGCGCGGGCGCAGCTGCAGCCCCACGAGGGTGGCGAACGTCTGCTCGGCCGGACCGCCGGAGGCCCGCCGCCGGCGCATCGTCTCGGCCAGCGCCTGGTGGCCGGGCAGCCGGTCGCCCGCGGCGGCGGCGACCACGGTGTCGACCCACCCCTCGACCAGGGCGAGCAGGGTCTCCAGCCGGCGCAGGGCCATCTGCTGCTCGGGGGTCTCCTCGGGCTCGAGCACGCCGCTGCCCAGCAGCCGCTGGATCGCCTCGGGGTCGCTGGGGTCCAGGCCGCCCTCCATGCCGCCCATCGCCTCGGCGATGCCCCGCTCGATCGCCTCGCGGTCGACCTTGATGCCGCGCGCGTAGGCGTGGACGGCGTCGGTGAGCTGCTGGCGCAGCCACGGCACGTGCGCGAACAGCCGCTGCGACGCGGCCTCGCGCAGCGCGAGGAACAGCCGCACCTCGTCGGCCGGCCGGTCGAGGCCGGCGGCGAACTCGGCGACGTTCTGCGGGACGAGGACCCCGGCGCCGGCCGGGGCCAGCGGCAGCCCGACGTCGGTGCTGGTGACGACCTCGTCGGCGAGCCGGCCGAGGGCCTGGCCGACCTGGGCGCCGAACATCATGCCGCCCATCCGGCCCATGATCCCGGCGATCGGGCCGAGCATGCTGGCCGCCTCCTGGGGCAGCGCGCTGGTCATCGCGGCCACCACGCGCTCGGCCAGCGGGTCGATGAGGGCGCTCCACGCCGGCAGCGTCTGCTCCACCCACTCGACCCGCGACCAGGCCAGCGCCCGGTCGACGCCCGAGGGCAGGTCGGTCACCTGGTCCAGCCAGAGGTCGGCCAGCCGCAGGGACTCGGCCACCGCCGCCCGCTCCGCCTCCGACGTCGGCTGGTGCCCGGCGGCGAGCTGGCTGATCGCACCCTGCCGGGCGAGGTCCCAGTTGACCGGGCCGCCGGACCAGTTCATCAGCTTCTGCAGCTCGGCGAACAGCGGCATCTTGCCGAGCAGGTCCTCGGGCGAGCCGGCGCCACCGGCGCCACCGGCACCGCCGAAGAGCGCGGCGAAGCCGAAGGGGTCCGCCCCGGACGGCGGCTGGTTGCGCTTCGCCGGGTCGTTGCCCTCGGGGTCGCGGTCGGGGAGCCCGAAGCCGAACGGCAGGTCGCTCATGCCCCCACGGTAGACGCGTGATCTTCCGCCGGCGGAGCTCCCTGTCCGCCCTCAGCGGACAGGCCGGCCCCCGGCAGGGGCCCGCCGCGAGCCTGCGAGTGGCGGGGGGCAGGGGGCCCTTCGCCTATCCTCGCGCGACGTGACTCGTCGGAGCGCCGTCGTCCTGGTCGGTGCCGTCCTCCTGGTGGTCTTCGGGCTGCTGGGGGCTGCGGTGCCGGTGCCGTACGTGGCGGAGGTGCCCGGGCCGACCTACAACACCATCGGCGACATCGACGGCACGCCGATCATCACGGTCGAGGGCCGCGAGGCCAACGACGTCGAGGGCAACCTCAACCTCACGACGGTGGGCGTCAGCGGCGCGGGCCTGAGCCTGGTCGAGGCGGTCCGCGGCTGGTTCGACGACGAGGTCACCGTCGTCCCGGAGGAGTCGGTGTACCCGCCGGACCAGTCCCCCGAGGAGACCCGGCAGCAGAACCGCGAGGCGTTCCTGACCTCCGAGGAGACCGCCGAGACCGTCGCCCTGGACCGCCTCGGGTACCCGGACAAGGTCGTCGTCCAGGGGCTGTCGGACGACTCGCCGTCCGACGGCCGGCTGGAGGAGGGCGACGCCATCGAGTCGGTCGACGGCCGCCCGGTCCCCGACACCGACGCCCTGGACGAGGTCCTCACCTCGATCCCCGGCGGGACGGCGGTCGAGGTCGCCTACACGCGGCTGGGCGAGGCAGGGACGACGACGGTCACGACACGGGCGGCCGAGGACCGGGAGGGCTCGCTGCTGGGCGTGCTCGTCCGCGAGCAGCCGTCGGCCCCGTTCGACGTCGACATCTCGGTCAAGGACGCCCGGGGCCGCGAGGTCGGCGGCCCCTCGGCCGGCCTGATGCTGACCCTGGGCATCCTGGCGCTGGTCGGCGAGGACGACCTCACCGCCGGCGACGTGATCGCCGGGACGGGCACGATCGACCTCGACGGCACCGTCGGGCCCATCGGCGGCGTGCAGCTGAAGATGGTGTCCGCGCGCGAGATCGGCGCCACCTTGTTCCTCGTCCCCGAGGGCAACTGCGACGAGGCGCTGCAGGCCCCTCAACCGGGGCTGGTGCTGGCCGAGGTGGCGACCCTCGACGACGCCCTCGACGCGCTCGCCGACCACCGTGCCGGCCGCACCCCGCCGACGTGCTGAGCCCCGTGCGACCGGTCCCGCCCCGCGTGGAGGAAGCTGTCGGCCAACCCCGGCGGGCGCGGGAACCCGGGACCGCCCGGTGCGTTGTCCTGAGATGACTCTGACCTGAACCACAGGGGCTTCCCAGCCCCACCCGTGGCCCCGGCCACCCTGCAACTGAAGGAGACCGCTCGTGGCCATGCGGCCCCCCGTGTCGGTGCCCACGCTCTCGCGGCGCGCGAAGCTGGTCATCGGGGCCATCGCCGTGCTGCTGGTGCTGTTCACGGCCATCGGGACGTTGACCAACGTCTACGTCGACTACCTGTGGTTCGACGAGACCGGCTACACCGAGGTCTTCTGGACCGAGCTGCAGACCCGCGCGCTGCTGTTCGCGGTCGCGGGCGTGGCCACCGGTGGCCTCGTCGCGCTCGCCGTGTACCTCGCCTACCGGTTCCGGCCCACGTTCCGGCCGATGTCGCTCGAGCAGCAGAACCTCGAGCGCTACCGGCAGTCGCTGGAGCCCCGCCGGACCCTGGTGCTGTCCGTGATCGCGGTGGTCCTCGGCCTGTTCGCCGGCTTCACCGCGCAGGGCAGCTGGGAGACCTGGCTGACCTTCCGCAACTCCACCGACTTCGGGCAGGTCGACCCCGAGTTCGGCATCGACCTGTCCTTCTTCGTCTTCGACTACCCGTTCTGGCGGCTGGTCCTGGGCTTCGGCTTCGCGATCGTGCTGCTGGCGCTGATCGGCTCGCTGCTCACCCACTACGTCTTCGGCGGGCTGCGGCTGCAGACCCCGGGGCAGAAGCTCACCGCCGCCGCGCGGGTGCAGATCTCGGTGCTGCTGGGCCTGTTCGTCGCGCTCAAGGCGGTGGCCTACTGGCTCGACCGCTACGGCCTGGTCTACTCCGACCGCGGCGAGGTCTTCACCGGCGCCAGCTACACCGACGTCAACGCGCTGCTGGTGCCCAAGACGATCCTGGTGTTCGTCGCGGTCGTCTGCGCGATCGCGTTCTTCGCCAACATCGTCGTCCGCAACTTCCTGCTGCCCGCGGCGGCGCTGGTCCTGCTGCTGATCTCCAGCCTGGTGATCGGTGTGGCCTACCCGGCGATCGTGCAGCAGTTCGTGGTCAAGCCGAGCGCCGACCAGCGCGAGGCGCCCTACATCGAACGGGCGATCGCGTCGACCCTGGAGGCCTACGGCCTGTCCGACGTCGACTACGTCGACTACGCCACCGACACCACCGGCGACTCGGTCGACACCGAGGCCGCCCTGGCCGAGCTGCGCAACGACACCGAGACCATCCCGAACGCGCGGCTGCTGGACCCCAACGTCCTCTCCGACACGTTCACCGCGCGCCAGCAGATCCGCAACGTCTACGGCTTCCCGGAGAAGCTCGACATCGACCGGTACACGATCGACGGCGAGACGCGGGACTACGTGGTCGCCGTCCGCGAACTGGACAGCGCCAGCCTGTCGGAGAACCAGGACAGCTGGATCAACCGGCACACCGTCTACACCCACGGCAACGGGTTCGTGGCCGCCCCGGCCAACGAGGTGGTCACCGGGGCCGAGGGCGGCGAGCCGAACTTCACCACCCGCGACCTGCCGACCACGGGCAACATCGAGGTCGACCAGAGCCGGATCTACTACGGCGAGCTGATCAACGACTACTCGGTCGTGGGCGCACCCGCGGGCACCGACCCGCGGGAGTTCGACCGGCCCCAGGAGGGCACGGACGAGGGGCAGATCAACAACACCTACGACGGCGAGGGCGGGGTCGCGATCGGCAGCTTCTTCCGCCAGCTGACCTTCGCGATCTACTACCGCGAGCGGAACTTCCTGCTCTCCGACGCGGTCAACGACGAGTCGCGGGTGCTCTACGTCCGCGACCCGCGGCAGCGGGTCGAGAAGGTGGCGCCCTACCTCGAGGTGGACGGCGACCCCTACCCGGCGGTCATCGACGGTCGCATCGTGTGGATCCTCGACGGCTACACGACGTCGGACTCGTACCCGTACGCCGAGCTGATGGAGCTGGGCCAGGCCGCCCAGGACTCCCTGACCGGCGCCGGCACCACGGCGCTGCCGGACGAGCAGTTCAACTACATCCGCAACTCGGTCAAGGCGACCGTCGACGCCTACGACGGCACCGTGACCCTCTACGCCTGGGACGAGGACGACCCGGTCCTGGAGACCTACCGGAAGTCCTTCCCGGGCACCATCCGGTCGCAGGACGAGATGAGCGACGAGCTGCGCAGCCACGTCCGGTACCCCGAGGACCTGTTCAAGCTGCAGCGGGACATCCTGACCCGGTACCACGTGACCGACCCGCAGGACTTCTACAACCAGAACGACCGCTGGCAGGTGCCCGACGACCCGACCCAGGACACCCAGGACGCGCAGCCGCCGTACTACATCCTGGCCCAGCGGCCCGGCGACCAGCAGGCGAGCTTCCAGCTCACCAGCGCGCTGAACGCCTTCCGGCGGGACAACCTGTCGGCGTTCATCTCGGCGTCCAGCGACCCGGACAGCTACGGCGAGATCCAGGTGCTGCGGTTGCCGGGCACCACGCCGTTCCGCGGGCCCCGGCAGGTGCAGCAGTCGTTCATCACGAACAACCAGGTCAGACCCGACCTGACGCTGTTCAACAGCCAGGAGTCCAGGGCCGTGTTCGGCAACCTGCTGACCCTGCCGATCGGCGAGAACGGCCTGCTCTACGTCGAACCGCTGTACGTGCAGGGCCGCGGCGAGAACACCTTCCCGACGCTGCAGAAGGTGCTCGTCAACTACGGCGGCGAGGTGGGCTACGCCAACACCCTCGCCGAGGCGCTGGACCAGGTGTTCGGCGAGGGGGCCGGCGAGTCCGCGGTGGACGGCGAGGAGACCCCGCCGGCCGACGAGGGGACGTCGAGCCCGACGTCGCCGTCCTCACCGACGACGTCGCCGAGCCCGACCACGACACCGCCGGACGACGGGAGCGGCGGCACCGGCAGCAACCCGGACCTCGACGCGGCGGTCCAGGAGATGAACGAGGCGCTGGAGGCCTACCAGCAGGCCCTGCAGAGCGGCGACTTCGCCGCCACCGGGCAGGCGCTCGAGCAGCTGGAGGCCGCCGTCGAGGCCTACCAGGCGGCGCAGGCCGCGGCCTCGCCGACCGGCTGATCCACGGGCGGGCGGCGAGACGCCCCGCCGCCCGCCCGGCGAACCCTGGTAGGGTGGTGCCACCGACGCGGGGTGGAGCAGCTCGGTAGCTCGCTGGGCTCATAACCCAGAGGTCGCAGGTTCGAATCCTGCCCCCGCTACGACACGACGACGGCCCCTCCGCCACTGGCGGAGGGGCCGTCGTCGTTCCCGCCCCCGGGTCGTGCCGCCGGCCGCGCCGTCGACCCCTCTGCCGGGGCGCGGACGGCCCTACGGTTGCCCGGTGGACGACGGCCTTCGGGCCGCGCTGGCCGCATCGAGCCTGGCCGGCCTGCCCGTTCCGGCAACCCAGCGGTTGCTCACGCGCGCCCGCCTGGTCCGCATCCCGGCCGGCTCGGTGACCCATCGGGAAGGGGAGACCGCCGAGCACCTGGAGCTCGTCGTCGACGGCCTCGTGCGGGCCTTCGTGACCGCTCCCGACGGCCGCACCCTGACCATGCGCTACTGCCGGCGGGGAGCGCTCATCGGCGCGGTCTCGATGTACGCGACCGGGTACCGGATGCCCGCCGGCATCGCGGCCGTCGTGGACGCCGAGCTGCTGCGGCTGTCGCCCGACGTGGTGCGCCGGATGGTCGCCGAGGACGCCCTCGTCGCCGACGTCCTCCTGCGGGAGCTCGCCGACCGGGCGCTCAGCTACATCCACGAGATCGCCGGGAGCGCGTTCACGAGCGTCCGCCAACGGGTGGCGCGCCACCTCCTGGACCTGGCGGCCGACGAGGCCCGGGTGGCGGGGGAGGCGCTGCCCGTGCTGACGGTGCCGGTCACCCAGAGGCAGCTCGCCGAGGCCGTCGGCACGGTGCGCGAGGTGGTCGTGCGGGTGCTCCGCGACCTGCGGGAGGAGGGCGTGGTCCGCACGTACGCCGACCACATCGACGTCGTCGACCCCATCCGGCTCAGCCGGGAGCAGGGTGGAACCTCGGTTCCTGCCAGGTCCGGGCGGTGAGCGCACGCTGCCGGACATGACGATCACGAGGAATGCGGGGTCCACCTCCACGCGGCGGCTCGACGCGACCGCGGTCGCCGGCCTGCGCCGCGCGCTCGCCGGGGAGGTGATCGGTCCGGCCGACGACGGCTACGACGTGCACCGCCGCGTCTGGAACGGCTCGATCGACCGCCGTCCGGCCCTCGTCGCCCGGTGCCGGGGGGTCGACGACGTCCGTGCCGCCCTCCGCTTCGGACGCGACCAGCAGCTGCCGATCGCCGTCCGGAGCGGCGGTCACAGCTTCCCCGGCCTGTCCACGTGCGACGACGGCTTGGTCATCGACCTGCGTCAGATGGACGGGATCCGTGTCGACCCCGACGCCCGGACGGCCGGTGTCCAGGCCGGGGTCCTCCTGGGGGAACTGGACGCAGCCACCCAGGCGCACGGACTGGCCGTCCCGGCGGGCATCGTCTCGCACACGGGACTGGCCGGCCTCACGCTCGGCGGGGGGCTCGGGTGGATCCAGCGTGCCCACGGGCTCACCGTGGACTCGCTGGTGTCGGCCGACGTGGTGACCGCCGACGGCAGCTTCGTGCGCGCCTCCGAGGACGAGAACGCCGACCTGTTCTGGGGTCTCCGCGGCGGGGGAGGCAACTTCGGGATCGTCACCGACTTCCGGTTCCGCGTCGTCCCGCTCGGGCCGCAGGTCATGGCCGGGGCGGTGTTCTGGCCCATCGACCAGGCGGCGTCCGTGCTGCGCCGCTACCGGGACTGGATCGGGGGATGCCCGGACCAGTTGATGACCCTGGTCGTGCAGCGGCTGGCCCCGCCGCTCCCCGCCGTGCCGGCCGAGCTGGTCGGGCGGCCGGTGATCGCGGTGGCCGCCTGCTACGCCGGCGACGTGGAGGAGGGTGAGCGGGTCCTGCGGCCGATGCGCGGCTTCGGCTCCCCGGTGCTGGACCTCTTCGCGCCCAAGCCGTTCGTGGCCCACCAGCAGATGTTCGACCCGTCGTTCCGGCACGGCTGCTCGTACTACGTCCGCTCCTGCGACGTCGCCGAGCTGAGCGACGCGGTCGTCGACGTCGTCGTCGAGCACGGGCGCCGGATCAGCTCGCCGCTGAGCAGCATCGCGCTCTGGCAGATGGGCGGCGCCGTCGCGCGGGTCGGCGAGGACGAGACGGCGTTCAACGGGCGCGGGGCCGGCTTCACCTTCAACATCAACGGCAACACCGCCACCGCCGACGGCTTCGACGAGCAGCGGCGGTGGGCGCGCGACTACTGGACGGCGCTCGAGCCCTTCCACACCAGCGTCTACGTCAACTTCCTCATGGAGGAGGGGGCGCAGCGCGTCCGGGAGGCGTACGGGGACGCGAAGTACGAACGGCTGCGTGCGCTGAAGCGCGCGTACGACCCCGCCAACGTGTTCCGGCTGAACCAGAACGTCCGGCCGGACTGAGTCGCTCCGGGCCGTCCGGTCAGAGGCCGCCGTACCGGGCACCCGGCTCGACGGTGCCCACCAGCTCGGGAACGGTCACGAAGACGTAGCCCCGGGCTCGCAGCCCGGCGATGATGCCGGGCACGGCCTGCACGGTGGTCGGGTGGATGTCGTGCAGCAGCACGATCGCCCCGGGGAAGGCGCCGTCGAGCGCCCGCTGGGTGGTGGTGGCGACGTCGCGGTTGAGCCAGTCCTGCGTGTCGACGTCCCAGAGCACCTGCGCGTAGCCACGGGCGCCGGCCACGGCGGCGACGGTGCCGTCGGTCTCGCCGTAGGGCGGGCGCAGCAGGTCGGTGGTGACGCCGGCATCCGCGAGCGCCGACGTCGTCCGGTCGATCTCGTCGGCGATCTGCTCCGGGGCGAGCGCCGGCAGGCGCGGGTGGTCCCAGGTGTGGTTGCCCACCGCGTGGCCCTCCGCCGCCATGCGGCCGACCAGGTCGGGCATCGCCGCGGCGTTGCCGCCGACCACGAAGAACGTGGCGTCCACGTCGGCGTCGGCCAGCTCGCGGAGCAGCTGGGCGGTGTAGGGGCCCGGCCCGTCGTCGAAGGTGAGCGCGATGCAGGCCACCCGCGCGCAGTCGACCGCCGTGCCCTCCGGGCCGGTCGGGTGGCCGACGGGAGCGGCCGAGGGCCCGGCGGGGGCGGCCGAGGACCCGGCGGGCCGTCCCGGGACACCGGTGAAGGCGGCGGCCGCCACGGCCGCGTCCCGGATGCGCCGGCCCGGCTCGGTGAGGACGTCGGCGGCATCACCGGCCGGGATGCGGACGGCGACGGCGTCGAGCGACGTCAGGCCCGCCTCGTGCCGGTCGAGGACGACGGTGATCGACCCGTCCTCACCGAACCGCACGTCGGTGCCGACCACGTCGGCGGCGGGCAGGACGTGGGTCACGTCGGCCCGCTCGAGCGCCGAGGACACCCATCGGGCGAGCTGCCGGGGCTCGGCGACGAGGTCCGCCGACGTCCACGTCGTCGCGTCGGCCACGTCGGTGTACAGGGTGCTCGTCGTCGTGGTCGTCCCCAGGGGGGAGCCGGTGTAGCTCCGCGACGTCACCTGCACACCCAGCACGTCGCCGGTCGCCAGCACCAGCCCCCACCCGATGCCCAGCACGTTGGGGACGCCCTCGCGGCGGCCGGCCTCGTAGCGGTCGACCTCGGCGTCCACGAGTCCGGCCAGCGCCTCGTCGAACGAGTCCACGCCCGGGACGGTCACCGTCGCGATCCCGCGCCGGTCGTGGGGCTCGGAGGTGCTCTCGTGGTGCGGGACGAGGCCTGCGAGCGACGGGGGTTCGAGCAGTGGCGGGATCCCGACGACCTCGGCCTCCTCCCCGGCGACGGCCGCAGGCGGGGGCGCGGGCGACGCGCCCTCCGCCGGTGGAGCCGCGGAGGACGGCTCCACCGGCGCCGGCGGGGGAGCCGGTGCGGACATCGCCTCGATCCAGCCGGCCGAGGATCCCGTCGCCGGCGCCGACGCCACCTCCTCCATCCAGCCCGCCGGGGAGGGGGGCGCCGTCGACGAGGCGACCGTCGCCATCCACCCGCTGTTCCCGGGGGCGCACCCCGCCAGCAGGAGGGCGGAGGTGACACCAGGGGCGATCCACAGTCGTGCGCGTCGGGTCGGCATCCGGACTCCCGTGCTGGAGAGCCCAGACACCTGGGCATCGGACCTGCTCGGCGCGTCACCCCGTTACGCGTGGCCGCATCGTGGCAAGGGAAGCACCTCCGGAACGTCACGTTCCCGTAACGGAGGTCGCGCGTCAGCGCGTCGGTCACCGGGAGTGTTCGGAGAGGACGTAGGTCCCTGTCCGGTGCCGGGGGCCGGGCAGTGTGCTGGACGGCGTGTCCAGGGCTGCCGCGGAGGTCGCGACCCGGCCGGTGCCGGCCCACCTCGTGCCGGTCGACGACCGACCGGTGACACCGCCGTCGGGGCTGACGGCCGACGCCGTCGCCGAGCGGGTCGCGGCCGGGCGGACCAACACCTCGACGGTCCGCACCAGCCGCACGGTCGGCGAGATCGTCCGGGCCAACGTCTTCACCTTCTTCAACGGGCTGCTGGCCGCGCTGTGGGTGGTCGCGGCGATGACCGGCCGCTGGCAGAACGCGCTGTTCGGCGGTGTGGTCGTGGCGAACGCCGCGATCGGCATCGTCCAGGAGGTCCGGGCCAAGCGGACCCTCGACCGGCTGGCCGTGCTCAACGCGCCACGGGCCCGCGTCGCGCGGGACGGTGCCGAGGGGGAGGTCGCCGTCGGCGACGTCGTGCTCGACGACCTGCTGGTCATCGCCGCCGGCGACCAGGTGCCGGCCGACGGCGTCGTCCGGGCCGACGGCGGCCTGGCGGTCGACGAGTCGCTGCTCACCGGTGAGGCCGAGCCGGTGGCGAAGGCCGTGGGCGACCCGGTCTGGTCGGGCTCGATCGTGGTGGCGGGCACCGGCCGGGTGCAGGCGACCGCCGTGGGGGACGACGCCTACGCCGCCCGGCTGGCCACCGAGGCCCGCCGGTTCACCACGACGTTCTCCGAGCTGATCGCGGCGACCAACCGGCTGCTGCGGTGGATCGCCGTCGTGCTGGTCGTCGTCGGGCCGCTGGTGCTGTGGAGCCAGTTCCGCAGTTCCGACAACGTCGACTGGCGCGACGCCGTCACCGGCACCGTGGCCGCTCTGGTCGGGATGATCCCCGAGGGCCTGGTCCTGCTCACCACGCTGGCGTTCATGGTCGCCACGCTGACGCTGGCCCGCCGGCAGACGCTGGTGCAGGAGCTGCCGGCGGTCGAGGGGCTGGCCCGCGTCGACGTCGTCTGCCTGGACAAGACGGGGACGCTGACCCACGGTGACGTGCGCTTCGACCGGCTGGAGCCGCTCGGCCCGGGGGTGGACGGCGCCGGGGAGGCGCTGGGCCTGCTGGCCGCCGCCGACGAGGCCAACGCGACCGCGGCGGCGCTGGCGGCCGCGTTCCCGCCCCCGCCCGGCCGCCCGCCGGTCCAGGTCGTGCCGTTCTCCTCCGCGCGCAAGTGGTCGGCGGCCCGCACCGCCGACGGGGTGACCTGGGTGCTGGGGGCGCCGGAGATGGTGCTGCCCGACCCCGCGCCGGGCCGCGCGGCCGCCGCGCGGGGCCGCGCCGACGCCCTCGCCGCCGAGGGCCGCCGGGTGCTCCTGCTCGCCCGCTCACCCGCCGCGCCGGTCGTCGACGGCGACGACGCCGCGCTGCCGGCCGGGCTCGAGCCGGTCGCGCTGGCGGTGCTCGCCGAGCGGATCCGCGCCGACGCCGCCGAGGTGCTGCGGTACTTCACCGAGCAGGGGGTCGCGCTCAAGGTCATCTCCGGCGACAACCCGCGCACCGTCGCCGCGGTCGCCGCCGCCGTGGGGGTCCCCGGCGTGCACGGGGCAGCCGAGGCGGTGGACGCCCGCACGCTGCCCGAGGACGAGGACGCGCTCGCCGCGGCGGTGGACGACGCCAGCGTCTTCGGGCGGGTGACGCCGTACCAGAAGCGGGCGATGGTCCGCGCCCTCCGGCGACGCGGCCACGTCGTCGCGATGACCGGGGACGGCGTCAACGACGCGCTGGCGCTCAAGGACGCCGACATCGGCGTCGCCATGGGCAACGGCTCGCCGGCCACGCGGGCGGTGGCGCAGCTGGTGCTGCTCGACGGCCGCTTCGCGCACCTGCCGGACGCCGTGGCCGAGGGCCGCCGGGTGATCGCCAACATCGAGCGCGCCGCGAACCTCTTCCTGACCAAGAACATCTACTCGCTGGTGCTCGCGCTGATCACCGTGGTCACCGCCGCGGCGTACCCCCTGGAGCCGGTCCAGCTGACGCTCATCTCGGCCGTCACGATCGGCATCCCCGGCTTCTTCCTCGCGCTCGGGCCCAACCGGCGGCGCTACCTGCCGGGCTTCCTCTCCCGGGTGCTGCGCTTCTCGATCCCCACCGGCGTGATCACCGGCGCAGCCGCGTACACCGCCTACGCCGTCACCCGCGCGATGGACCCCGGCGCGGGGGTGGCCGGCGCGCGCACGACGGCGACGCTGGTCGTCCTGGTCGTGGCCCTGTGGACGTTGTTCATCCTCGCGCGGCCGCTGCGGGTCTGGAAGGTCGCGCTGCTGTCGGCCATGGTGGGCATCGTCGTCCTCGTGCTGGCGATCCCGTCGCTGGCCGAGGACGTCGTCCTGCTGCAGCTGTCGCCGACGGCGCTGCTGCTCGCGGGCGCCATCGGTGCGCCGGCCGCCGTCCTGGTGGAGCTGGCCGCGCGGGCGGGAGTCCGCGGGAACGACGACGGAGGGAGGGGCCGGTGACCGACCCGGCCGGGCCGCTGGCCGACGAGGAGCTCGCCGCGATCGACGCCTGGTGGCGCGCGGCGAACTACCTGTCGGTCGGCCAGATCTACCTGATGGACAACCCGCTGCTGCGCGAACCGCTGCAGGCCGAGCACGTGAAGCCGCGGCTGCTCGGCCACTGGGGCACCACCCCGGGCCTGAACTTCGTCTACGCGCACCTCAACCGCGCGATCGCGGCGCGCGACCTCGACATGATCTACGTGATGGGCCCGGGCCACGGCGGTCCCGGGCCGGTCGCCGCGGCCTGGCTGGAGGGCACCTACAGCGAGGTCTACCCCGAGGTCTCTGCCGACGAGGCCGGGATGCGCCGGCTGTTCACCCAGTTCAGCTTCCCCGGCGGGATCCCCAGCCACGTCGCGCCGGAGACCCCGGGGTCGATCCACGAGGGCGGCGAGCTCGGCTACGCGCTGGCGCACGCCTACGGCGCGGCCTTCGACAACCCCGAGCTGGTGGTCGCCGCCGTCGTCGGCGACGGCGAGGCCGAGACCGGACCGCTGGCCACCAGCTGGCACGCCAACAAGTTCCTCGACCCGGCCCGCGACGGCGCCGTCCTGCCGATCCTGCACCTCAACGGCTACAAGATCGCCAACCCCACGGTGCTGGCCCGGATCGAGCCCGACGAGCTCACCGACCTCTTCCGCGGCTACGGGTACACCCCGTACGTCGTCGCCGGCGACGACCCGGCGCTCATGCACCAGCAGTTCGCCGCGGCGCTGGACGCCTGCCTCGACGAGATCGCCGCGATCCGGCGCCGGGCCCGGGAGGACGGCGGTACCACCCGGCCGCGCTGGCCGATGATCGTGCTGCGCTCGCCCAAGGGCTGGACCGGCCCGAAGGAGGTCGACGGCCTCCGGGTCGAGGGCACCTGGCGCTCGCACCAGGTGCCCTTCGCCAACGCCCGCGGCGACGACGGCCACCGCAAGGTGCTCGAGGAGTGGCTGCGCAGCTACCGGCCGGAGGAGCTCTTCGACGCCGACGGCGCCCCGGTGGCCGCCGTCCGCGACCTGCACCCCCGCGGGCAGCGCCGGATGAGCGCCAACCCGCACGCCAACGGCGGGACCCTGCTGCAGCCGCTGCGGATGCCCGACTTCCGCGACTACGCCGTCCCCGTGACCGAGCCCGGCACCGGCGCCGTCGAGGCGACCCGGGTGCTGGGCACGTTCCTGCGCGACGTGATGCGGCAGAACGCGTCGACCTTCCGGGTGTTCGCCCCGGACGAGAACAACTCCAACCGGCTGGGCGCGGTGCTGGAGGTGACCGACCGCACGTGGCTGGCCCGCCGGGAGCCCGACGACGACCACCTCGCCCCCGACGGCCGGGTCATGGAGGTGCTCTCCGAGCACCTGTGCCAGGGCTGGCTGGAGGGCTACCTGCTCACCGGCCGGCACGGGTTCTTCTCCTGCTACGAGGCGTTCATCCACATCGTCGACTCGATGTTCAACCAGCACGCCAAGTGGCTGAAGACGACGAACGGCATCCCCTGGCGGCAGCCGATCGCCTCGCTGAACTACCTGCTGACCTCGCACGTGTGGCGCCAGGACCACAACGGCTTCAGCCACCAGGACCCCGGGTTCATCGACCACGTGGTCAACAAGAAGGCCGACGTCATCCGGGTCTACCTGCCGCCGGACGCCAACACCCTGCTCTCGGTCGCCGACCACTGCTTGGGCACCCGGCAGTACGTCAACGTCGTCGTCGCCGGCAAGCAGCCGGCCCTCCAGTACCTCGACATGGACTCCGCGATCGAGCACTGCACCAAGGGCATCGGCATCTGGGAGTGGGCCAGCACCGACGCCGGCGCCGAGCCCGACGTCGTCCTGGGCTGTGCCGGCGACGTCCCGACGATGGAGGTCCTGGCGGCCGCCGAGATCCTCCGCGAGGCCTTCCCCGACCTGAAGGTCCGGGTGGTCAACGTGGTCGACCTCATGCGGCTGCAGGACGACCGGGAGCACCCGCACGGTCTCTCCGACGCCGAGTTCGACTCCTACTTCACCCGCGACCGGCCGGTGATCTTCGCCTACCACGGCTACCCGTGGCTCATCCACCGGCTGACCTACCGGCGCACCAACCACGAGAACTTCCACGTGCGCGGCTACGTCGAGGAGGGGACGACGACCACGCCCTTCGACATGTGCGTGATGAACCGGCTGGACCGCTTCGACCTCGTCATCGACGTGATCGACCGGGTGCCCGGGCTGGGCGCGCGCGGCGCCCACCTGCGCGACCGGCTGCGCAACCAGCTCATCGAGCACCGGCGGTACGTCCGCACGCACGGCGAGGACCTGCCGGAGGTCCGGCACTGGCAGTGGGGCGCCGGCGCCGGGCCGGTCACGCACCCGCCCGGTCCGCTGGTGGAGCCGGAGTCGGCGTGAGGCTGCTGGTCGTCAACGCCGGGTCCAGCAGCCTGAAGCTGTCGGTCCTGGACGGCGACGGCGCGGTGACCGCGGCGGACACCGTGCAGCGGTGGACGGGCGAGGGCGACCTGGCCCCGCTGCGGGCGTTCCTGGCCGGCTGCGGGGAGGTCGACGCCGTCGGGCACCGGGTGGTGCACGGCGGGCCGGAGCACGGCGGCCCGGCGGTGGTGGACGACGCGCTCACCGGCTACCTGCGGTCGATCGCCCACCTCGCCCCGCTGCACAACCCGCGGGCGCTGGCCGGGATCCGGGCGACGCGGGAGCTGCTGCCCGGCGTCGTCCAGGTGGCCTGCTTCGACACGACGTTCCACGCGTCGCTGCCGCCGGCCGCGCGGACCTACGCGCTGCCCCGCGACTGGAACGCGCGGTGGGGGCTGCGCCGCTACGGGTTCCACGGGCTCTCGCACGCGTGGGCGGTCCGCCGCGGCGCGGAGCTCGTCGGCCGGCCGGCCGGGGAGCTGCGCATCGTCTCCTGCCACCTCGGGGCCGGTGCCTCCCTCGCCGCCGTGCGGGACGGCCGGTCGGTCGACACGACGATGGGCTTCACCCCGCTGGCCGGGTTGGTGATGAACACCCGCCCGGGCACCCTCGACCCCGGACTGCTGCTCTGGCTGCTCGAGCACGGCGGCGTGCCGGAGCCCGAGCTGGCCGACGTGCTGGAGCACTCGGCCGGGCTCAAGGGGCTGTCCGGCACGTCGGGCGACCTGCGGGAGGTGCTCGCCGGCCGGGCGGACGGCGATCCGGACTGCGTCCTGGCCTTCGACGTCTACGTGCACCGCCTGTGCCGCGAGATCGCCGCGATGACCGCCGCCACCGGCGGGCTGGACCTGCTCGTGCTGACCGGGGGAGTGGGGGAGCACGCCGCCCCCGTCCGCGCCGCCGCGGCCGCCGCGCTGGGGTACCTCGGCGTCGCCGTCGACCCGGACCGCAACGCGGCGACGAGCGGGGACGGCGATGTCAGCGCGGCCGGGGCCGCGGTGCGCACCGTCGTCGTCACCGCGCGCGAGGACCTCGAGATCCGCCGTCAGGTGCGGGAGGTCGTGGGCGCCCACCGGTGAGCGGGCATCCACCGCGGCTGCTCGGCGGTGCGCGGGCGGGGGACCGCCGGGCGGCGGGGCCGCTCGGAGCCGATCAGCAGCGCGTGCGGGCGGGTCTCGTCGTCCTCAGCCGGCAGTGTGCGGGCCGGTGCGGCGGACTCGTGCCGGGGGAGCGGCGCCCACAGGACCACCGGCGGCTCCGACAGCGGCAGCCGGAGGTCGGTCAGCGGCTTCCACGCCTTGTGGCGCAGCCCGTCGACCACGCAGCGGACCCGCGCGACGGCGAGCCCCGACTCGGCGAACCGCCAGCCCAGCAGCTCGCCGGAGTACCAGGTGCCGCGGTGGAAGACCTCCACCGGCTGGGGTTCCCCGGCGAACCAGTGCGCCGCCGAGTCCCCCGTCACGGCGGGGACTCTAGGTCGCCCCGGGACGCCGTCCCGGCAGGCGCGCGCCGCCGCGGACCGCCGCGCCACGGCAGTCACACGGGTGCCCGCCCGCCGCCTCCCCGACAGGGCGTGTACCGTGGTGTTCACCGACGCGGGGTGGAGCAGCTCGGTAGCTCGCTGGGCTCATAACCCAGAGGTCGCAGGTTCGAATCCTGTCCCCGCTACTGCGGTCGAGGGGGGGGGGGGGGGGGGGGGGGGGGGGGGGGGGGGGGGGGGGGGGGGGGGGGGGGGGGGGGGGGGGCGGGGCCCCCCCCCCGCGGGCCGCCGCCCCCCCCCCCCCCGCCGCCGCC
>NZ_JBJGZV010000007.1:0-154101 GCF_054050715.1 Blastococcus sp. SYSU D00669 | reverse complement strand
GGCCGCACCTTCGGCGCCGGTCGGGTCAGTAATATCATCAATTAACACCCCGCTGAGGGGCGGGGGCCCTCCCGGCCGCCGCCCGTCTCCCGGGTCCACAGGACCCGGCCCGGTCCACCCGGACCCACCCCAGCTACAGACATACCGATCGGCAGGAGCGAAGAACAGCGATGGCGGGACAGAAGATCCGCATCCGGCTGAAGGCCTACGACCACGAGGCGATCGACGCCTCGGCGCGGCGCATCGTCGACACGGTGACCAAGACCGGTGCGCGCGTCGTCGGCCCGGTGCCGCTGCCGACGGAGAAGAACGTGTACTGCGTCATCCGCTCGCCGCACAAGTACAAGGACTCGCGCGAGCACTTCGAGATGCGCACGCACAAGCGCCTCATCGACATCCTCGACCCGACCCCGAAGACGGTCGACGCGCTCATGCGCATCGACCTGCCGGCCTCGGTCGACGTCAACATCCAGTAAGGGCTTTCAGCAGACATGGCGAGCACATTCCGCGGCCTCCTCGGAGAGAAGCTGGGCATGACCCAGGTCTTCGACGAGAACAACCGCATCGTGCCGGTGACCGTCGTCAAGGCCGGGCCGTGCGTGGTCACCCAGGTGCGCACCCCGGAGCGCGACGGCTACTCGGCCGTCCAGCTCGGGTTCGGCGAGATCGACCCGCGCAAGGTGAACAAGCCCGAGGGCGGGCACTTCGCCAAGGCGGGCGTGACCCCGCGCCGGCACCTGGTCGAGCTGCGCACCGAGGACGCCTCCACCTACGAGGTCGGCCAGGAGCTGACCGCCGAGGTGTTCGACGGCGTGGCCAAGGTCGACGTCATCGGCACCAGCAAGGGCAAGGGCACCGCCGGTGTCATGAAGCGCCACGGCTTCCGCGGCCTCGGCGCCGCGCACGGCACGCAGCGCAAGCACCGTTCGCCCGGCTCCATCGGTGGCGCGTCCACCCCGGGCCGCGTGTTCAAGGGCCTGCGCATGGCCGGCCGCATGGGTGCGGTGAAGACCACGACCCTGTCGCTCAACGTCCACAAGGTGGACACCGAGCGCGGTCTGCTGCTGATCAAGGGCGCCATCCCCGGCCCGAAGGGCGGCCTGGTGCTCGTCCGTTCGGCCGTCAAGGGCGGCCCCGTGGGGAGTGAGAAGTGACCAGCGCAACGCAGAGCCGGACCGACCGCACGGTCGACGTCCGCACGCCGGCGGGGGAGACCTCCGGCACCGCGACGCTGCCCGGTGAGCTGTTCGACACGACCGCCAGCGTCGCCCTGATGCACCAGGTGGTCGTGGCCCAGCTGGCCGCGGCCCGCCAGGGCACCCACGCGACCAAGACGCGTGGCCAGGTCAGCGGCGGTGGCGCCAAGCCGTACCGGCAGAAGGGCACCGGCCGCGCCCGTCAGGGCTCGACCCGCGCGCCGCAGTTCGAGGGCGGTGGCACCGTCCACGGCCCGCAGCCGCGCGACTACAGCCAGCGGACGCCCAAGAAGATGAAGGCCGCCGCCCTGCGCGGCGCCCTCTCCGACCGGGCCCGCGAGGGCCGCGTGCACGTGGTGAGCACCTTCGTCGACGGGGACGCCCCGAAGACCAAGGCCGCCATCGCCACGCTCAGCGCCGTCACCGACGCCAAGAAGGTGCTCGTCGTCCTCGACCGGGACGACGTCCTCAACTGGGTCAGCCTGCGCAACGAGCCGCGGGTGCACCTGCTCGAGGCCGGCCAGCTGAACACCTACGACGTCCTCAACGCCGACGACGTGGTCTTCACCGAGGCCGCGCTCGCCGAGTTCGTCGCCGGCCCGGCCCAGGGTCGGGGCGCCGGCGTCGACAAGCCCGACCTGACCACGCCGCACATCCCGGGCGCGATCCCGTCGATCGAGGGCGAGGGCACCACCGACCTCGACCTCGGCGAGGCGCCGGCCGAGCCGGCCCCGGCGAGGAAGGCCGCCGCCGTCGAGGCGCAGCCGGTGGCCGCGACCCCCGAGGACGCCGCCCCGGCCACCGCCGAGGAGGCAGCCGCGGCCCCGGCCGAGCAGGCCGAGGCCGCCAACGCCGGTGCCGGCGCCACCGCGCCCACCGAGGACGGCACCACCGACGCGAGCACCGAGGAGAAGGCATGAGCGTCCGCGACCCCCGGGACGTCCTGCTCGCCCCGGTCATCTCCGAGAAGAGCTACGGCCTCCTGGACGAGAACCAGTACACGTTCCTGGTCCTCCCCGAGGCGAACAAGACGCAGATCAAGATCGCTGTCGAGCAGGTCTTCGACGTGAAGGTGCTCGGCGTGAACACGGTCAACCGTCAGGGCAAGCGCAAGCGCAGCCGCGGCAACCGGATGGGCAAGCGCAAGGACACCAAGCGCGCCATCGTGTCGCTCGCGCCGGGCGACCGCATCGAGATCTTCGGCGGCCCGGGCGCCTGAGGCGCCTGAGCGACCAGGGACGAAGGACACGAGGGAACCAGTAATGGCTATCCGCAAGTACAAGCCGACGACGCCGGGCCGGCGTGGCTCGAGCGTCGCCGACTTCGCCGAGGTCACCCGCGACCACCCCGAGAAGTCGCTGGTCCGGCCGCTGCACGGCCGCGGTGGGCGCAACGTCCACGGCAAGGTGACGGCTCGGCACCAGGGCGGCGGGCACAAGCGGGCCTACCGGGTGATCGACTTCCGCCGGGCCGACAAGGACGGCGTGCCGGCCAAGGTCGCGCACATCGAGTACGACCCGAACCGCACCTCGCGGATCGCGCTGCTGCACTACGCCGACGGCGAGAAGCGCTACATCCTTGCGCCGGCCCGGCTCAAGCAGGGCGACACCGTCGAGTGCGGCCCCTCGGCCGACATCAAGCCGGGCAACAACCTGCCGCTGCGGAACATCCCTGTCGGCACCGTTGTTCATGCCATCGAGCTGCGTCCGGGCGGCGGGGCGAAGATCGCCCGCTCGGCCGGTACCAGCGTCCAGCTCGTCGCCCGCGAGGGCCGGCTGGCGCAGCTTCGCATGCCGTCGGGGGAGATCCGCAATGTCGACGTGCGCTGCCGCGCGACCGTCGGCGAGGTGGGCAACGCCGAGCAGTCGAACATCAACTGGGGCAAGGCGGGCCGCATGCGGTGGAAGGGCAAGCGCCCGACCGTCCGCGGTGTCGCCATGAACCCGGTCGACCACCCGCACGGCGGTGGTGAGGGGAAGACCTCCGGTGGTCGCCACCCGGTCAACCCGAAGGGCAAGCCCGAGGGCCGCACGCGCAAGCGCAAGGCCTCCGACGCCATGATCGTGCGCCGCCGGCGCGCCAACAAGAAGCGCTGAGCGGGTAGAGGAGTCCGACAGAGATGCCACGCAGCCTGAAGAAGGGCCCGTTCGTCGACGACCACCTGCTCAAGAAGGTGGACGCGCAGAACGAGAAGGGCACCAAGACCGTCATCCGCACCTGGTCGCGGCGCTCGACGATCATCCCCGACATGCTCGGGCACACGATCGCCGTGCACGACGGCCGCAAGCACGTCCCGGTGTTCGTGACCGAGGCGATGGTCGGGCACAAGCTCGGCGAGTTCGCGCCCACGCGCACGTTCCGTGGGCACGTCAAGGACGACCGCCGGTCGCGGCGCGGCTGAGGTAGAGAGAGATCACCATGACTTCCCAGTTGGGACAGGAGGCGCCGGTCGCCCGGGCTACGGCCCGGTTCGTCCGCGTGACCCCGATGAAGGCCCGCCGGGTGGTGGACCTGATCCGCTACCTGCCCGCCGACGAGGCGCTCGCCCTGCTGCGCTTCGCGCCGCAGGCCGCCAGCGAGCCGGTGGCCAAGGTCGTCGCCAGCGCGGTGGCCAACGCCGAGCACAACCTGCGGCTCGACCCGCAGGCCCTGGTGGTCAGCGCCGCGTTCGTGGACGAGGGCCCGACGATGAAGCGGATCCGCCCGCGTGCCCAGGGGCGCGCGTACCGCATCAACAAGCGGACCAGCCACATCACCGTCGAGGTGAGCGAGGTGACCGTCAGCCCGGAGCTGGCGTCCAAGTCGCGCAAGGCGCGGCGGGACACCGGCCAGTCGGGGCCGGCCGCCCAGCAGACCGGCCGTAAGAGCAACACGAGGGGAGGGACCCGCTAGTGGGTCAGAAGGTCAACCCGCACGGGTTCCGGCTCGGCATCACCACCGACTACAAGTCCCGGTGGTACGCCGACAAGCTGTACAAGGACTACGTCAAGGAAGACGTGGCCATCCGCAAGCTCATGAGCAAGGGCATGGAGCGGGCCGGCATCTCCAAGGTGGAGATCGAGCGCACCCGCGACCGCGTCCGCGTCGACATCCACACCGCCCGGCCGGGCATCGTCATCGGCCGCCGCGGCGCGGAGGCCGACCGCATCCGCGGTGAGCTCGAGAAGCTGACGGGCAAGCAGGTCCAGCTGAACATCCTCGAGGTGAAGAACCCCGAGGCCGACGCGCAGCTGGTCGCCCAGGCCGTCGCCGAGCAGCTCTCCAGCCGCGTGAGCTTCCGCCGCGCCATGCGCAAGGCCATGCAGTCCGCCCAGCGCAGCCCGCAGGTCAAGGGCATCCGGGTGCAGTGCTCCGGCCGCCTCGGCGGCACGGAGATGAGCCGGTCGGAGTTCTACCGCGAGGGTCGTGTGCCGCTGCACACGCTGCGCGCGAACATCGACTACGGCCTGTACGAGGCCCGGACCACCTTCGGCCGCATCGGCGTCAAGGTCTGGATCTACAAGGGCGACGTGAGCGGCTCCCGCGCCGAGCGCGAGGCCCTCGAGGCCCTGGCCGCCCGGCAGCAGCGCCGCGAGCGCTCGCAGCGCCCGCGCCGCTCGGGTTCGTCCGGCACCACCGCCGGCGGCACCGAGGCCGGTCGCGCCGCGGCGGAGTCCACCGACGCCCCGGCCGCGCCCGAGGTCGACACCACCAGCGCCGTCGCCGCCACCTCCGGCGACGTCGCCCCCGCGCAGAGCGTCGGCGAGGCCGCCGGCGCCGAGGGCACCGCCGCCGCCGAGTCGGCCGGTGCCGAGAACACGGAGGCCTGATCCCCATGCTGATCCCTCGGCGGGTCAAGCACCGCAAGCAGCACCACCCGAGCCGCTCCGGGCGCGCCAAGGGCGGCACCGAGATCAACTTCGGTGACTACGCCATCCAGGCGCTGGAGCCGGCCTACGTGACCAACCGGCAGATCGAGTCGGCCCGTATCGCCATGACGCGGCACATCCGTCGTGGCGGCAAGGTCTGGATCTCGATCTACCCGGACCGCCCGCTGACCAAGAAGCCGGCCGAGACCCGCATGGGTTCCGGCAAGGGCTCTCCGGAGTGGTGGGTGGCCAACGTGAAGCCCGGTCGCGTGCTCTTCGAGCTGTCCGGCGTCGCCGAGCCGGTGGCCCGCGAGGCCATGCGCCGCGCGATCCACAAGCTGCCGATGAAGTGCCGCTTCATCACGCGTGAAGGAGAGGTGTGATGGCTGCCGGTCTGACCGCTCCGGAGCTGCGTGAGCTCTCCGCCGACGAGCTGGCCTCCAAGCTGCGCGAGTCGAAGGAAGAGCTGTTCAACCTCCGCTTCCAGGTGGCCACCGGCCAGCTGGACAACAACCGGCGACTGCAGACGGTGCGCCGCGACATCGCCCGGATCTACACGATCATGCGCGAGCGCGAGCTCGGTCTGTCCGTCGCCCCGAACGAGGGTGTGGCATGAGCAGCCCCGAGACGCCTGTGAACGATTCCGTCGCGACCGGCCCCGGCCTGGCCGGCCGTGGCTACCGCAAGGTCCGCGAGGGCCTCGTGGTCAGCGACAAGATGGAGAAGACCATCGTCGTCGAGGTCGAGGACCGCGTGAAGCACGGCCTCTACGGCAAGGTCCTCCGCCGCACGAGCAAGCTGAAGGCCCACGACGAGCAGAACGTCGCGGGCGTCGGCGACCGCGTGCAGATCATGGAGACCCGGCCGCTGTCGGCCACCAAGCGGTGGCGGCTGGTCGAGGTCCTCGAGAAGGCCAAGTAAGGACCAGGTACCGTGGACGGTCGGCCCACCTCGGGCCGGCCTTCCGCGGACCCGACGGCCGGGGCGGTTCGCCTCCGGCCGTCTGCGCGTGACGAGAGCGGCGGAACGTCGGCCCCAGACGCGCAGCCGCGGCCCCAGGGCCTACAGCAGAAGTACGAAGACATAGGAGTAGGGACGTGATCCAGCAGGAGTCGCGACTGCGAGTCGCCGACAACACCGGGGCAAAGGAGATCCTCTGCATCCGGGTGCTCGGCGGTTCCGGGCGACGCTACGCGGGCATCGGCGACGTCATCGTCGCCACCGTGAAGGACGCGCTGCCCGGGGCCGGTGTGAAGCGGGGCGACGTCGTCAAGGCGGTCGTCGTCCGCACGGTGAAGGAGCGGCGTCGTCCGGACGGTTCCTACATCCGATTCGACGAGAACGCCGCGGTGATCATCCGCGACAGCGGCGACCCGCGCGGGACCCGCATCTTCGGCCCGGTCGGCCGCGAGCTGCGCGACAAGCGCTTCATGCGGATCATCTCGCTCGCCCCGGAGGTGTTGTGACCATGGCCGTCACGAAGAAGCAGAAGGCCGCGACCAGCCGCGCCAAGGCGCCGTCCATGAAGGTCAAGAAGGGCGACACCGTCCTGGTGCTGTCCGGCAAGGACAAGGGCGCCAAGGGCCGCGTCATCGCCGCCTACCCCCAGATCCAGAAGGTGCTCGTCGAGGGCGTCGGCCGGATTAAGAAGCACACGCGCATCAGCACCAGCCAGCGCGGTGCCCAGCAGGGCGGGATCGTCACGCAGGAGGCGCCCATCCACGTGAGCAACGTGATGGTGATCGACTCCGAGGACAAGCCGACCCGGGTCGGCTACCGCATCGACGAAGAAGGCCGCAAGGTCCGGGTCTCGCGGCGCACCGGTAAGGATCTCTGAGGACCATGAGCGCACCCACCCGTGAGCTGCCCCGGCTGCTCGAGCGCTACCGCGCGGAGATCGTGCCGGCGCTGCAGTCGGAGTTCGGCTACCAGAACGTCATGCAGATCCCGCGGCTGACCAAGATCGTGGTCAACATGGGCGTCGGCGAGGCGACCCGCGACGCGAAGCTGATGGACGGCGCGGTCCGCGACCTCACCGCCATCACCGGCCAGAAGCCGGCCGTCGTGCGGGCCCGCAAGTCCATCGCGCAGTTCAAGCTGCGCGAGGGCATGCCGATCGGCGCCAAGGTGACCCTGCGCGGCGACCGCATGTGGGAGTTCCTCGACCGCCTGCTGTCGCTCGCCCTGCCCCGCATCCGTGACTTTCGCGGCCTGAACGCCAAGCAGTTCGACGGCAACGGCAACTACACGTTCGGCCTGACCGAGCAGTCGATGTTCCGCGAGATCGACGTGGACAAGATCGACCGGCCGCGCGGCATGGACATCACGCTGGTCACCACCGCCACGACCGACGAGGAGGGTCGCGAGCTGCTCCGCCAGCTCGGCTTCCCCTTCGCCGGCCAGCCCGTCGTCACGACCACCCGCTGAGCCGGGGCAGGAGATACCGATGGCCAAGAAGGCTCTCATCAACAAGGCGGCCCGCAAGCCGAAGTTCGCGGTCCGCGGCTACACCCGCTGCCAGCGCTGCGGGCGTCCGCACGCGGTCTTCCGCAAGTTCGGCCTGTGCCGGATCTGCCTGCGGGAGATGGCCCACGCCGGGGAGCTCCCCGGCGTGAGCAAGTCCAGCTGGTAAGCACCACCTCACTGTTCGAGCAGTACTGATCGCCGACAGGCCCCGCGCCAAGTCCCGAGAGACCCGGCGCACGCGGAACCGCGGCGAGAGAGGCACCACACCGTCATGACGATGACCGACCCGATCGCGGACATGCTGACGCGGCTCCGCAACGCGAACTCCGCGTACCACGACTCCGCGACCATGCCGTCGTCGAAGTTGAAGACGCACATCGCCGAGATCCTCCAGCAGGAGGGCTACATCGCCGGCTGGAAGGTCAACGAGGTCGAGGTGGACGGCACCGTCCGCAAGGAGCTCGTCGTCGACCTGAAGTACGGCCCCAACCGCGAGCGGAGCATCGCCGGCGTCCGGCGGGTCTCCAAGCCCGGTCTGCGGGTGTACGCCAAGTCGAACTCCCTGCCCAAGGTCCTGGGCGGCCTCGGGGTGGCGATCATCTCCACCTCCAGCGGGCTGCTGACCGACAAGCAGGCGACCAAGAAGGGCGTGGGCGGGGAAGTCCTCGCCTACGTCTGGTAAGAGGAGCGAGCGAAGATGTCACGGATCGGACGACTGCCGATTCCGGTGCCCGGTGGTGTGGACGTCGCCATCGACGGCCGCACGGTGAACGTGAAGGGCCCCAAGGGTTCCCTCTCGCACACCGTCGCGGCCCCGATCACCGTCGAGCGCGGTGAGGACGGCACCCTCCTGGTCAAGCGGCCGGACGACGAGCGCGACAGCCGTGCCCTGCACGGCCTGTCCCGGACGCTCATCGCCAACATGATCACCGGCGTCACCCAGGGCTACAGCAAGACCCTGGAGATCGTCGGCGTGGGTTACCGCGTCCAGGCCCGCGGGTCGGACCTGGAGTTCGCGCTGGGGTACAGCCACCCGGTGCCGGTGAAGGCCCCCGAGGGCATCACCTTCACGGTCGAGGCGCCCACCCGGTTCCGGGTCGAGGGCATCGACAAGCAGCAGGTCGGCGAGGTAGCGGCCAAGATCCGCAAGCTCCGCAAGCCCGACCCCTACAAGGGCAAGGGCGTGCGGTACCAGGGCGAGGTCGTGAAGCGCAAGGTCGGGAAGACGGGTAAGTGATGGCTCAGGCAGAGAAGACCGCGCGGGTGCACAAGCCCGTCGGCACCGACGTCAGCACCGCGCGCCGCGTCTCGCGGCTGCGTCGCCACACCCGGCTGCGCAAGCGGGTCTCCGGCACGCCGGAGCGCCCCCGTCTGGTGGTCAACCGCAGCTCGCGGCACATCCACGTGCAGGTCGTCGACGACACCGTCGGCCGCACCGTGGTGAGCGCCTCGACGCTGGACGCCGACATCCGCGGCAGCGAGGGCGACAAGTCCGCCCTCGCCCGCAAGGTCGGCGCCCTGGTCGCCGAGCGCGCCAAGGCGGCCGGCATCACCGCGGTCGTCTTCGACCGCGGTGGCAACCGCTACGCCGGGCGGATCGCCGCCCTGGCCGACGGCGCCCGCGAGGGCGGGCTGGACTTCTGATGAACGCTTCTGAACTGATCGAGAGGGACGTCTGATGCCAGGACCACAGCGACGCGGCGGCGGCGCCGGCGGCGGCAACGACCGCCGCGACCGTCGTGACGGCGGGCGGGGCCAGGGAGGCGCTCCCGCCGAGAAGAGCAACTTCATCGAGCGCGTGGTGGCCATCAACCGCGTGTCCAAGGTCGTCAAGGGCGGTCGGCGCTTCAGCTTCACCGCGCTGGTCGTCGTCGGCGACGGCGACGGCACCGTGGGCGTCGGCTACGGCAAGGCCAAGGAGGTGCCCGCGGCCATCGCCAAGGGCGTCGAGGAGGCCAAGAAGCACTTCTACAAGGTGCCCCGCATCGCCAGCACGATCCCGCACCCCGTGCAGGGCGAGGCGGCGGCCGGCGTCGTGCTGCTCAAGCCGGCCAGCCCCGGTACCGGTGTCATCGCCGGTGGTCCGGTGCGCGCCGTCCTGGAGTGCGCGGGCATCCACGACGTGCTCTCCAAGAGCCTGGGTTCGTCGAACCCGATCAACATCGTGCACGCGACGATGCAGGCGCTGAAGGACCTCGTGCGTCCCGAGGAGATCGCGGCCCGCCGTGGTCTGCCGCTCGAGGACGTCGCTCCGGCCGCCATGCTCCGCGCGCGTGCGGGCCAGGGGGTCTGAGATGGCGCAGCTGAAGGTCACCCAGATCCGGTCGGCGATCGGCACCAAGCCCAACCAGCGGCAGACGCTGCGGTCCCTGGGCCTGAAGCGGATCAACGACACGGTCGTGCAGGAGGACCGTCCCGAGATCCGCGGGATGGTCGCGACGGTGCCGCACCTGGTGCGCGTCGAAGAGATCAGCTGAGCAGGGAATCACGATGACTCTCAAGGTCCACCACCTGCGCCCGGCCAAGGGCGCCCACACGCCGAAGACCCGCGTGGGTCGCGGTGAGGGCTCCAAGGGCAAGACCGCCGGCCGCGGCACGAAGGGCACCGGCGCGCGGGGCAACGTCTCCGCCCGCTTCGAAGGTGGCCAGACGCCGCTGCACATGCGGCTGCCGAAGCTGTCCGGGTTCAAGAACCCGAACAAGGTCGTCTTCCAGGTCGTCAACCTCGACCGGATCGCGGCGCTGTTCCCGAACGGCGGCTCGATCAACCCCGACAGCCTGGCCGAGGCGGGCGCGGTCCGTCGCGGCCAGCCGGTCAAGGTGCTCGGTACCGGCGACCTGGGCGGCATCGAGGTGCACGTGCACGCGCACGGCTTCTCGTCGTCCGCCGCCGAGAAGATCGCCGCTGCCGGGGGCAGCACCACCCTCATCTGAACCACGGTGACCCCGGGGCGGCTCTCCCGCCCCGGGGTCACGTGCTGCCCGGCCTTCCACAGGAGTGGCCGGGCACGTTGCTAATCTCGAACGACCGACCAGGGGAGGGCACGTGCTGCAGGCGTTCGCCGCGGCGTTCCGGACGCCAGACCTCCGGCGCAAGCTGCTGTTCTCCCTGGCGATCATCGCCGTGTACCGCCTGGGCGCCAGCGTGCCCGGTCCCGGTGTGTCGGTCGCCGCGATCAACAGCTGCCTCGACGCCGCCAGCCAGGGCGCCCAGCGCGACGTCTACTCGCTGGTGAACCTGTTCTCCGGCGGGGCGCTGCTGCGCCTGTCGGTGTTCGCGCTCGGGATCATGCCGTACATCACGGCCAGCATCATCATCCAGCTGCTGGTCGTGGTGATCCCGCGGTTCGAGCAGCTGAAGAAGGAAGGGCAGTCTGGCCAGCAGAAGCTGACCCAGTACACCCGCTACCTGACGATCGCCCTGGCGATCCTGCAGAGCACCGGCATCATCGCCCTGGCCCGCAGCGGCCAGCTGTTCCCCGAGTGCCAGCAGGAGATCATCCCCGACGACTCGGTGTGGACGACGGTCATCCTGGTGACCGCGCTGACCGCCGGCACCGCCGTCATCATGTGGCTCGGCGAGCTGCTGACCGAGAAGGGCATCGGCAACGGCATGTCCGTGCTGATCTTCACCTCGATCGCGGCGCGGATCCCTGCCGAGGGCGGCTCGATCCTGCAGACCCGCGGCGTGCTGGTCTTCACGCTCATCTGCCTGCTGGCCCTGCTGATCATCGGGGCGGTCGTCTACGTCGAACAGGCGCAACGACGCATCCCCGTGCAGTACGCCAAGCGGATGGTCGGCCGCCGCATGTACGGCGGCACCTCGACCTACCTCCCGCTCAAGGTCAACCAGGCCGGCGTCATCCCGGTCATCTTCGCGTCGTCCCTGCTGTACCTGCCGCAGCTGATCACCCAGCTGCAGGGCGACGAGACCGGACCGGTCCGGCAGTTCTTCGAGACCTACGTCATCGACCAGAGCAGCCCGTTCCACATCGCCCTGTACTTCGGCCTGATCGTGTTCTTCACGTACTTCTACGTGTCGATCACCTTCAACCCGGAGGAGCGGGCCGACGACATGAAGCGCTACGGCGGCTTCATCCCCGGCATCCGTCCCGGCCGGCCGACGGCCGAGTACCTGCAGTACGTGCTCTCCCGGATCACCCTCCCGGGTTCGATCTACCTCGGGCTCGTGGCAGTCTTGCCGAACTTCTTCCTGTCCATCACGCAGCAGGGGCAGAACCAGAACTTCCCGTTCGGCGGGACCGCGGTGCTCATCATGGTCGGAGTGGGGTTGGAGACGGTGAAGCAGATCGAGACGCAACTGAACCAGCGCAACTACGAAGGGTTCCTGAAGTAGTGCGCGTCGTCCTGCTCGGGCCGCCGGGGGCCGGCAAGGGCACGCAGGCGCAGATCATCGCGGGGCGGCTCGGCGTCCCGGCCATCTCGACCGGCGACATCTTCCGCGCCAACGTCAGCGGCAAGACCGACCTGGGTCGGCAGGCCAAGGTCTACATGGACGCCGGCGACCTCGTCCCCGACGAGATCACCGTGGCCATGGTCAGCGACCGGCTGGCCGAGCCGGACGCCAAGGCCGGGTTCCTGCTCGACGGCTTCCCCCGCACCATCCCGCAGGCCGAGCAGCTGCGCGCCTCGCTCGTCGAGCTCGGTGGCGCCCTCGACCGCGTGCTCGAGCTCGTCGTCGACGAGGACGAGCTGGTCCGCCGGCTGTCCGGGCGGCGCATGCTCGTCGACGGCCAGTGGGTGCAGCGCGACGACGACAAGCCGGAGACCGTCCGCCACCGGCTCGAGGTGTACCGGGAACAGACGGCCCCGCTGTCGGGGTTCTACGAGTCCGAAGGCCTCCTCTCGCGGATCGACGCCATCGGCGAGATCGAGGAGGTCACCGCCCGCGCGATGGCCGCGCTGGGCCGGTCGGACGGCGCGCAGCCGCACGCAGACTGAGGGCAGCGCGGGAATGGGTAACCAGCTCCTGGCCCGCATCCCGCTGCTGGCGAAGTGGAGTGGACGCATGATCCAGATCAAGACACCGCACGAGATCGAGCTCATGCGCGCCTCCGGGCTGATCACCTTCGGGGCGCTGCAGGCGGTCAAGGCCGCCGTCCGCCCCGGGGTGAGCACCAAGGAGCTGGACGCCGTCGCCGAGGACTACATCCGCTCCCACGGCGCGGTGCCGAACTTCCTCGGCTACCACGGGTTCACCGGCACCATCTGCGCGTCGATCAACGACGAGATCGTGCACGGGATCCCGAACCCCGACCGCCGGCTGGCCGAGGGGGACAACATCTCCATCGACTGCGGCGCGATCCTCGACGGCTGGCACAGCGACTCGGCCGTCACGGTGACGGTGGGGGAGCCGTCCCCGGAGGACGCGGCGCTGCTCGACGTCACCGAGCGGTCGATGTGGGCCGGCCTGGCGCGGGCCGTCGCCGGCGGCCGGCTGACCGACATCAGCCACGCCGTGGAGGAGGTCATCACCGCCGAGGCGCACCCGTACGGGATCGTCGACCACTACGGCGGCCACGGCATCGGCACCGAGATGCACCAGGACCCGCACGTCCTCAACTACGGCCGCCCCGGCCGCGGCCCCAAGCTGGTGCCCGGTCTGGTGCTCGCCATCGAGCCGATGGTCACCGTGGGCGACCCGGCGACCGCCGAGCTCGAGGACGGCTGGACGGTCGTCACCAAGGACGGCTCGCGCGCCGCGCACTTCGAGCACACGGTGGCGATCACCCCCGAGGGCCCGTGGGTCCTCACCGCCGAGGACGGCGGGGCCGCGGGGCTGGCGCCCCACGGCGTCACGGTCCGTCGCTGACGGAAGTCGCTGCGCTGCTCGTCACCCCCGACCCGGGTTGGTGACGGCTGGGACAGCGGGGTACAGTGGCCTGTGGCGTTCGCGCCGCTCTGTCGTCGTGCTGTGGCCGCGTGACGCAGGGCGCCCTCGCGAGGACGTCAGGCACCACCAGTTCTGCAAACCACCGCGCGTCCACCGCCGGGTTCCGGCGTGGGCGCAGATCGAATCAGGAGGCCGTGTCGGGCATGGCGAAGAAGGACGGGGCCATCGAGGTCGAGGGTCGCGTCGTCGAGCCGCTGCCCAACGCGATGTTCCGGGTCGAGCTGCAGAACGGGCACCGGGTGCTCGCCCACATCAGCGGCAAGATGCGTCAGCACTACATCCGCATCCTGCCCGAGGACCGCGTGGTCGTGGAGCTCTCGCCCTACGACCTGACCCGCGGTCGCATCGTCTACCGCTACAAGTGACCACCGGCGCGCCGCGCACCGCGGCGCGCGAGGGTGGCCCGATCAGAAGGAATGAGGGGCGGCACCGGTGAAGGTCCAGCCGTCGGTGAAGAAGATCTGCGACAAGTGCAAGGTGATCCGCCGGCACGGCCGGGTCATGGTCATCTGCGACAACGCCCGGCACAAGCAGCGCCAGGGCTGAGTCGGAACAGGACTGGGAGTACCTAGAACATGGCACGACTGGCCGGCGTCGACCTGCCCCGCGAGAAGCGGACGGAGATCGCGCTCACGTACATCTACGGCATCGGCAAGGCCCACGCCAAGGAGACCCTGGCCGCGACGGGCGTCAGCCCCGACCTGCGCGTCAAGGACCTCGGCGACGAGGACCTGCTGAAGCTCCGCGACTACATCGACGAGCACTTCCGCGTCGAGGGTGACCTCCGCCGCGAGGTGGCCGCCGACATCCGCCGCAAGGTGGAGATCGGCTGCTACCAGGGGCTCCGCCACCGCCGCGGGCTGCCGGTCCACGGCCAGCGCACCCGCACCAACGCGCGCTCGAGCAAGGGCCCGCGCAAGACCATCGCCGGCAAGAAGAAGGCCGGCAAGAAGTAAGCCGCCACGCGCGCGGTCGCAGCTACCCCGAGAGGGCGGGAGCGACCGCGCGCGGCGCGCTGTTCTTGGCCATTCGTCAGAAGGACACGGAAAAGACTCATGCCTCCCAGGGCTCGCGCTGCGGCCGGCGCCAAGAAGGTCCGCCGCAAGGAGAAGAAGAACGTCGCCCACGGCGCCGCGCACATCAAGAGCACGTTCAACAACACGATCGTGTCGATCACCGACCCCAACGGGAACGTGATCAGCTGGGCCTCCGCCGGCCACGTCGGCTTCAAGGGCTCGCGCAAGTCCACGCCGTTCGCGGCGCAGATGGCCGCGGAGAACGCCGCCCGCAAGGCGCAGGAGCACGGCATGCGCAAGGTCGACGTCTTCGTCAAGGGCCCGGGCTCGGGCCGGGAGACCGCGATCCGCTCGCTGCAGGCCACCGGCCTCGAGGTGGGCCAGATCCAGGACGTCACCCCGCAGCCGCACAACGGCTGCCGCCCGAAGAAGCGTCGCCGGGTCTGACCGGCCACTGACGAGACGAACGAGGAGAACCCGACGTGGCCCGCTACACCGGTGCCGACTGCCGCATGTGCCGGCGCGAGAAGATGAAGCTGTTCCTCAAGGGCAGCAAGTGCGAGTCCCCGAAGTGCCCGATCGAGATCCGGCCGTACCCGCCGGGCGAGCACGGCCGGGGCCGCAGCAAGGACAGCGAGTACCTGCTGCAGCTGCGCGAGAAGCAGAAGGCCCGCCGCATCTACGGCGTGCTCGAGAAGCAGTTCCGCGGCTACTACGAAGAGGCCAACCGCAAGACGGGCAAGACCGGTGAGGTCCTGCTGCAGATCCTCGAGTCGCGGCTGGACAACGTGGTCTACCGGGCCGGCTTCGCCGAGTCCCGCGACATGGCCCGCCAGCTGGTCCGCCACGGGCACATCCGGGTCAACGGCCGCAAGGTCGACATCCCGTCGTACCGCGTGAGCGAGAACGACATCATCGAGGTCGCCGAGAAGTCGCGCCGCATGGTGCCCTTCGAGATCGCCCAGGCCCGCGCCGGCGAGCGCCCGGTGCCGCCGTGGCTCGAGGTCATCAGCAGCCAGCTGCGCGTCCTCGTGCACAGCGTCCCGGCCCGGCAGGTCATCGACACCCCGGTCCAGGAGCAGCTGATCGTCGAGCTCTACTCCAAGTAGCAGCTCGTCGGCCTGCGGCAGGGGCTCCGGCTCCTGCCGCAGGTCCGGCCCCGGCGGGCGGACAGATGCCCGCCGGCGCCCGCACCACCCCCCTCACGGCGTCATATGGCGGGCGCCGGAGGACCTGAAGGAGAAGCAGTCCCATGCTCATCGCACAGCGCCCCACGCTGACCGAGGAGACCATCTCCGAGCAGCGCTCGCGGTTCGTGATCGAGCCGCTCGAGCCGGGCTTCGGCTACACCCTCGGCAACTCCCTGCGGCGGACGCTCCTGTCCTCGATCCCCGGTGCGGCCGTCACCAGCATCCGGATCGAGGGCACCCTGCACGAGTTCACCACCGTGCCGGGCGTCAAGGAGGACGTCACCGAGATCATCCTCAACCTCAAGGGCCTGGTCGTCAGCTCCGACTCCGACGAGCCGGTGACCATGTACCTGCGCAAGCAGGGCCCGGGTGAGGTCACCGCCGCGGACATCGCGCCGCCGGCCGGTGTCGAGGTGCACAACCCCGACCTGCACATCGCGACCCTCAACGGCAAGGGCCGCCTGGAGATCGAGCTGGTCGTCGAGCGCGGTCGCGGCTACGTGCCGGCGCCGCAGAACAAGCAGCCCGGCCAGGAGATCGGCCGCATCCCCGTCGACTCGATCTACTCGCCGGTCCTCAAGGTCACCTACGCCGTCGAGGCGACCCGTGTCGAGCAGCGGACCGACTTCGACCGCCTCGTCGTCGACGTCGAGACCAAGCCGTCGATCGCCCCCCGGGACGCGATCGCCAGCGCCGGCTCCACGCTGGTCGAGCTGTTCGGCCTGCTGCGCGAGCTGAACATCGACGCCGAGGGCATCGAGGTCGGCCCCAGCCCGGCCGAGGCCGCCGACATCGCCAACTTCTCGATGCCGATCGAGGACATGGACCTCACCGTCCGGTCCTACAACTGCCTCAAGCGCGAGGGCGTGCACACCGTCGGTGAGCTCGTCACCCGCTCGGAGGCGGACCTGCTCGACATCCGCAACTTCGGGGCCAAGTCCATCGACGAGGTCAAGATGAAGCTCGCGGCGATGGGTCTCGCGCTGAAGGACAGCCCGCCCGGGTTCATCCCCACCTCGGTCGAGAGCTACGACGAGGGCTACGAGACCGACGCGTACCACGGCACCGCCGAGTACGGCAGCCCCTACGGGGACGCGCAGTACGACGACACCGCGTACCAGGAGACCGAGCAGCTCTGACGCTGCACGGCCGGGCAGCGGCGGACCACCCCCGCTGCCCGGCCGGGTCTCCCGGCCCGCCACACTGAACAGCGACGCACCGCAGCAACGGACCGCAGCCGGGCACTGCCCGCCCGGCCGCTCGAGGAGAGACCGACCATGCCCACCCCCACCAAGGGCCCCCGCCTCGGCGGGTCCCCCTCGCACGAGCGGCTGATGCTGGCCAACCTGGCCACGTCGCTGTTCGAGCACGGGCGGATCACCACCACCGAGGCGAAGGCGAAGCGGCTGCGTCCGTTCGCCGAGAAGCTGGTGACCTTCGCCAAGCGCGGTGACCTGCACGCCCGGCGCCAGGTGATGACCGTCATCCGCGACAAGGACGTCGTCCACCACCTGTTCGCCGAGATCGGGCCGCGCTACGAGAACCGCGCCGGTGGCTACACGCGGATCACCAAGGTGGGCAACCGCAAGGGCGACAACGCCCCCATGGCGGTCATCGAGCTGGTCGAGGCCCTGACCGTGGGCCAGCAGGCGGTCGGCGAGGCCGAGCGCGCCCGCGGCACCCGCTTCGCCTCCGGCGCCGGCGCGGCCGCCGCGTCCGGTGAGGTCACCGCCGACGCGGTCGAGACCGCCGACGCCGACGAGGTCACCGACACCGAGGTCACCGACACCGAGGGCACCGGCGAGGACACCGGCCCCGGCGGCGACACCTCGCCGGCCGTCACCGACGGGGAGGTGGACGAGGAGGCGCAGCAGGTCGTCGCCGACGTCTTCAACCCCGACGGCGAGCGGCAGGACGACGGCGACGTCGAGGCCGAGCCGTCGGCGCAGAACCTCGCCGTCGTCGACAGCGACAACGTCTCGCCCGAGGTGGCCGCCGCGGCCGCCGCCGAGGTGGAGGCCGCCGAGCTCGGCGACGCCGCCACCGCCGGTACGCACGCCCCGGGTGGCGAGTCCGCGCCCGACCCCAAGTGATCCGCTGATCACCTCGCACCACCCCGACGAGCCCGCCACCGGTCACGGTGGCGGGCTCGTCCGCGTCCGGCTCGACATCGCCTACGACGGCACGGCGCTGCACGGCTGGGCGCGCCAGCCCGGTCAGCGGACGGTGCAGGGCGAGCTGGAGCAGGCCCTCGCCACCGTGCTGCGGACGCCGGTCGCGCTGACCGTCGCCGGCCGCACGGACGCCGGCGTGCACGCCACCGGCCAGGTCGCCTCGGGCGACGTCCCGCAGGCGGCCTGGGAGGAGCAGCACGGGAAGCTCCTGCGGCGGTTGCGCGGCCTCCTGCCGCCCGACATCGCCGTCTCCGCCGTCGCCGCGGCGCACCCCGACTTCGACGCCCGCTTCGCCGCGCTCGCCCGGCACTACGCCTACCGGCTCACCGACGCCCCGGGCGGCCCGTCACCGCTGCGCCGGGCGGACACCGTCGGCTGGCCACGCGCGCTGGACGACCGGGCGATGGCGCAGGCCGCCGCCCTGCTGCTCGGCCAGCACGACTTCGCCGCCTTCTGCCGCCGCCGGGACGGTGCCACGACCGTGCGCACCCTGCTGGCCCTGTCGGTCGAGCGGGACGGCGACCTGGTGCTGGTGCACGCCTCCGCCGACGCCTTCTGCCACTCGATGGTGCGCAGCCTCGTCGGCGCCCTGCTCGTCGTGGGGGAGGGGCGGCGCCCCGCCGACTGGCCGGCCGGCCTGCTGACGCGCACGGCGCGGGCCGACGAGGTGCCCGTCGCCCCGGCCGGGGGGCTCACGCTGCTGCGCGTCGACTACCCGCCGGACGACATGCTCGCCGCCCGGGCGACGGTCACCCGCGCCCGCCGCGGCTAGGGCAGCGCGGCGACCGCCTCGGCCACCGGGGTGTCGCCGCCCACCAGCTCCACGACGTCGTTGACCTTGCCCGTGCGCAGGATCTCGGCCAGCACCGCCGCGACGTCGTCCCGCGGCACGTCGCCGAACTCGACCCCGTGGGCGAGGGTGACCCGGCCGGTGCCGGGCTCGTCGGTCAGCCGCCCGGGCCGGACGATCGTGGTGTCCAGACCGGGGCGCGGCAGGATCTGGTCCTCCGCCCGCAGCTTGGCCTGCAGGTAGACGGCGAACACCGGGTCCATCCCGGCCGGCGTCCCCCCGCGCGCCTGCTCGACGCCCATCGAGGAGACCAGCAGGTACGGCCGCACCCCGGCCCGCTCGGCGGCGTCGGCCAGCAGGACGGCGGCGCCGTGGTCGACCGTGTGCTTGCGGGCGGCGCCGCTGCCCGGCCCGGCCCCGGCGGCGAAGACCACCGCGTCGGCGCCGCGCAGCACCTCGGCGACGTCGTCCGGCGAGGCATGCTCGAGGTCGAGCACCGCGGGCTGCACGCCGTCGGCCTCCAGGTCGGCGGCGTGGTCGGGGTTGCGGACGATCCCCACCACGGTGTCGCCGCGGGCGGACAACAGGCGGCCGAGGCGGCGGGCGACCTGCCCGTGGGCCCCGGCGACGACGACGCGCATGCCGCCCTTCCTACTCCGGTCGGCGGGTCCGGCGCAGCCGGGCGGCCGCCTCACGAGCCCGGGCGAGGTCGGCCGGGGTGTCGCAGTCGGTCCACGGCGGGGGCACGCCGGGCACGGTCGGGGGCCGGAACCGCCGCACCGCGAGCGGGCTGAGCACCTTGCGCATCGAGGTGGGCCCCGCGACGTCGGCGACCGCGGCGCGCAGCACCGCCGTCCGCCAGACCCCGAGCAGCAGCTGGTCGCGGCCGGTGTCGTCCACGACGAGGACGCCGTCGCCGGTGAGCCGCTCGCGCAGCGAGCGGACCAGCCCGGCGGTGAGGAACGGCAGGTCGCCGGCGAGGACGGCGACGACGTCGGTGGGCACCGCGGCCAGGCCGGCCCGCAGTGCCGCCACCGGACCGCCGCGCGGCGGCTCCTCCCGGACGACGACCACGCCCGCCGGCACCGGCTGCGGAGGGCCGACGACGACCCGCGGATCGGCGTCGGCGACCGCGGCGAGGACGGCGGCCAGGATGCTGCGCCCGCCGACCTCGAGCTGCGGCTTGGCCTGCCCGCCCAGCCGGGCCGCGCGGCCGCCGGCGAGCACCACCGCCGCGTACGGCGGCAGCGGAACGGACCCGTCCATGACCTGCACGGTAGGGCCTCGCGCGTGGGTACCGTTCCCCGCGTGGGACGAGTCACCAGCCGCACACCGGTGCTGCGCATCCGCGGGCCGGTCTCCTCGACGAGGCCGGACACCGTCGCGGCCGAGGAGCCGCTGGAGATCCGGCTCGGCGGCACGCCGCTGGCGGTCACCATGCGCACCCCCGGCGACGACTTCGACCTGGTCCACGGGTTCCTGCTCACCGAGGGCGTGATCGCCTCCGCCGACGACCTCGCCGGCCTCCGCTACTGCAACTCGGTCGACGCCGAGGGCCGCAACACCTACAACGTCGTCGACGTCGACCTGGCCCCCGGCGTGGCCGCGCCGGACACGGCGCTGGACCGCAACTTCTACACGTCGAGCTCGTGCGGCGTGTGCGGCAAGGCCAGCATCGACGCGATCCGCACGCGGACCCGCTTCGACGTGGCCGGCGACGGTCTCCGCCTGCCGCTGGAGGTGCTGCTGGCGCTGCCCGACCGGCTGCGCGCAGCCCAGCAGGTGTTCGACAAGACCGGCGGGCTGCACGCGGCCGGGCTGTTCACCGCAGAGGGCGAGCTCGTCGCCCTGCGCGAGGACGTCGGCCGGCACAACGCCGTCGACAAGGTGGTGGGGGACGCCGTGCGCACCGGCCGGCTGCCGCTCGCCGGGCACGTGCTCATGGTCAGCGGCCGGTCGAGCTTCGAGCTGACCCAGAAGGCGGCCATGGCCGGCGTCCCGGTGCTGGCCGCGGTGTCCGCGCCGTCGTCGCTCGCCGTGGAGCTCGCCGCCGACGTCGGCATCACGCTGGTCGGCTTCCTGCGCGGCGACGGCTGCAACGTGTACGCGCGGCCCGAGCGGATCGTGCTGCCCGAGAGCTAGCCACCCGGGAGCGACGGGCTGCCTAGCCGAAGACCAGGCAGAAGGGGTGGCCGGCGGGGTCGGCGAACACCCGGAAGCCGTCCTCGCGCTCCGCCGGCAGCTTGCGGGCGCCGAGGGCCAGCACGGCCCGCTCCGCGCTGTCGACGTCGTCCACCCGGATGTCGAGGTGCTCGTGCTGCGGGCGCGCCGGGTCGGGCCAGCGCGGGGGCTCGTAGGGGTCCGCGCGCTGGAACGCCAGCTCCCGCATCCCGGGCTCCCGGCCGATCACGACCCAGTCGTCGCCGTCCTCGTTCACCCGCATGCCGAGCAGCTCGGCGTAGAACCCGGCGAGCGCGCGCGGGTCCGGGCAGTCGAGCACCGTCTTCTCGAGACGGCCGATCAATGGTCACCTCCACGGAGCTGGCTCACGACGTGGGGGAGCAGCGGGCCCAGCACGGCGAGGCCGTCCTTCACCCCGCCGGTCGAGCCCGGCAGGTTGACGATCAGGGTGCGCGCGGCGGTGCCGGCGACGCCCCGCGACAGCACCGAGGTGGGCACCTTCCCGGCTCCGTACCGCCGCACCGCCTCGGCCAGCCCCGGCGCCTCGCGCTCGAGCACCCGGCGGGTCGCCTCGGGCGTGACGTCGGTGGGGGAGAGCCCGGTGCCCCCGGTGGTGAGGACGACGTCGAAGCCGGCGTCGACCGCCGCGCGCAGCACCGCCTCGAGCTCGCCGACGTCGTCCGGGCGCACGTGCGGACCCTCCACGTCGAACCCGAGCTCCCGCAGCCCCGCGGCCAGCGCCTGCCCGCTGCGGTCCTCGTACACCCCGGCGAAGGCCCGGTTGGAGGCGGTCAGCACCAGCGCCCGGGCGTCCGCCGGCAGCTCGCTCACCGCCGCCACTCCCCGCTCCTGCCGCCGCTCTTGGCCAGCAGCCGGACGTCGGTGATCGCCGCGCGGGGGTCCACCGCCTTGACCATGTCGATCATCGTCAGCCCGGCCACGGCCACCGAGGTGAGGGCCTCCATCTCCACGCCGGTGCGGTCGGCGGTGCGGGCGGTGGCGGTGATCTCCACGCCGTCGTCGGTGACCTCGAGGTCGACCGTGACGCCGTGCAGCGCGATGGGGTGGCACAGCGGCACGAGGTCCGGCGTGCGCTTGGCCCCTGCGATGCCGGCGATCCGGGCGACCGCCACCGCGTCGCCCTTGGGCACGCCCTCGCCGCGCAGCAGCGCGACCACCTCGGGGCTGACCAGCACCCGTCCCGCCGCCGTCGCCACCCGGGTGGTGACCGCCTTCTCCGACACGTCCACCATCCGGGCGGCGCCGGTCTCGTCGACGTGGGTCAAGCGGGCGTCGCTCACTGCAGGGCTCCTTCGATCAGGACGACGTCCACCTCGGCGCCGTCGGGCAGAGCGGTGACGTCCTCGGGGACCACGACCAGGCAGTTCGCCCGGGCCAGGTGCGCCACCAGGTGGGAGCCGGGGCCGCCGACCTGGGAGACCCGGCCGGCGTCGTAGCGGCCGCGCAGGAACTGCCGCTTGCCGGCGGGCGAGGACAGCGGCGCGGTGAGCCGGGCGGGCGCGCGCAAGCGGTCGGGCAGCGCGTGCCCGAGCGCCCGCCGCAGCGCCGGCCGCACGAACACCTCGAACGACACGAACGAGCTCACCGGGTTGCCCGGCAGCGTGACGACCGGGACGCCGTCCACCGTGCCCGCCCCCTGCGGCCCGCCGGGCTGCATCGCCACCTTGACGAACTCGACCGTGCCCAGCTCCGCCAGCGCGTCCTTGACCACCTCGTAGGCGCCGGCGCTCACCCCGCCGCTGGTGAGCAGCAGGTCGGCCGAGTCCAGCTCGGCGCGGAGGGTGGCCAGGAACTGGTCGACGTCGTCGGGCACGAAGTGCAGCCGCCGGGCCTCCCCGCCGGCGTCCTCGACGGCCGCCACCAGCAGCCGCGAGTTCGACTCGTAGATCTGGCCCGGCAGCAGCGGCTGCCCGGGCTCGACCAGCTCGCTACCGGTCGAGAGCACCAGCACCCGCGGCCGGCGCCGCACCGGCAGCGTCGTCAGGCCGACCGCCGCGGCCAGCCCGAGCTGGGCCGCGCCCAGCGGGGTCCCGGCGGCCAGGGCCACCGCGCCGGCCGGGATGTCCTCCCCGGCGGTGCGCAGGTGGGTGCCCCGGGCGGGGGCGTCGCGGATCTCGACGACGTCGGTGCCGCGGTCGGTGAGCTCGACCGGGACGACGACGTCGGCGCCGTCCGGCAGGGGGGCGCCGGTCATGATCCGCTGCACGGTGCCCGGCGCCAGCGGGCGGACGTCGGTGCGCCCGGCCGGGATGTCGTCGGCGACCGGCAGCCGTGCCGGCAGCTGCGCCAGCTCCTCGGCGCGTGCGGCGTAGCCGTCCATCGCGGAGTTGTCGAAGCCCGGCAGGCCCACCGCCGCGGTCACGTCGCGGGCGAGCACCCGGCCGTGCGCCGCCGCGAGGTCGACGTCCTCCTCGGGCAGCGGGGTCAGCAGGGCGGCCACCACCGCCTGGTGTTCCTCGACCGTGCGCACGGCCCCATCCTGCGGGAACCGTCCACCGTGGGGTGCGGCGGGAGGCACGGACTCCCCGTGGTTAGGGTGCGGCAGGCGAGTGACGGAGGTGCTGATGTCCGAGATCGACCGGATGCTGGCGGCCAACGACCAGTGGGCGGAGCGGTTCCCGGGGTCCAAGGACGTGCGGCCGGCGCGCAAGGTCGCGGTCGTGGCGTGCATGGACTCCCGCATGCCGCTGTTCCAGATGCTCGGGCTCGAGGTCGGCGACGCGCACGTCATCCGCAACGCCGGCGGGGTCATCACCGAGGACGTCATCCGGTCGCTGACCGTCTCCCAGCACGTCCTGGGCACCCGGGAGATCCTGCTGGTCCACCACACCCGGTGCGGGCTGCAGGCCACCGACGACACGTCGTTCGCCGACCAGGTGGAGCAGGCCACCGGGCGCCGGCCGCCGTGGGCGGTGCGCGCGTTCCGCGACCCCGCCGACGACGTCCGGGAGTCGATGCGCCTGATTCGGGAGAGCCCCTACCTGCTCTCCCGCGAGGTGCGCGGCACCGTCTACGACGTCGACACCGGCAAGCTCGCCGAGGTCGACTGAGCGCGTCGACCACGCTGTTCGCCCCATCCGCCGCCTAGGCTGCGGCCCGTGATCGGACGGGGGTGGGTGCGGGCCGTGGTCCCGGCGCTGTTCGCCGGGCTGCTGGTGACCGGGTGCACGAGCACGGTGGTGGGGACGGCGAGCCCGGCGGAGACGACCGCGCCGTCGACGACCGAGGGCGGGCCCACGCCCACCGAGACGCCGGTGGAGATCACCCCGCCGCCGCCGGTCGGCGTCGGCACCGTGCTCGAGTCCCACCGCATCGCCTCGGTCACCTCGCTCGTCCCGATCAGCTTCCCCAGCCGGACCGAGAGCTGCTTCCCGGCCGGTCCGCAGGTCACCGCCGCCGACCTCGACGCCGCGTACTTCGGGACGGGCACCGTCGCCGGCGTCCTCGACCGGTACGGCTTCGTCGCCGCGTGGGGCCAGTGCGGCAGCGAGCCGGACGGCGGTCCGGCCACCCTCACGATGGCCATGGAGGTCTCCGACCCCGAGGCCGCCGTCCTCGCCGCCGACGAGCTGGTCGCCGACCAGGTGGCCGCCGGGTACGAGGAGGCGCCGATCGAGGTGGACGGCGGCGCGGTGGTGCTGCAGGAGGGCGACGAGGCCACCGTCCAGGCGTTCGTGCCGGTCGGGCGGATGATCGCCTACCTGTTCCACGAGACCACGGCCGACGCGGCCGCCGCCGACGTCGAGAAGGTGCTCACCGACCAGGTCCAGTTGCTCGCCGGGTTCACCCCCACGCCGCAGGCCGACGTGCCCGCGCTGCCGGCCGACCCGCAGGGCCTGTCGGCGTACACGCTCGACCCGCCCGGCGACTTCCGCAACGAGTCGGGCCCCTACGACCTCGAGGGCTACCTGCGGCTGGCCATCGACCCGGTCCTGGAGCGGGACCTGCTCACCGGCCACGGGTTCACGGGCTTCTACACCAAGCAGTCCGACCAGGACGACCTCAGCTACGCCGTGGCGCTCTACACGTTCCCGACGCTCGAGCAGGCGTACTCCGTCCACGCCGCGTTCGCCCAGCTGGAGGTCGCGACGTTCGGCGGGACGCCGTTCCAGCTGCCGCAGGTCCCCACCGCGCCGTGCTTCCACTCCGGCGAGGACGGCTTCTACTTCCAGCGGTGCTACGTCGCCTTCAACACCTTCCTGGCCAGCGTCGACGTGGCCGGCCTGACGCGTCCCGACGACCTCGGCCCGATGAGCCAGCTGCTGCCGGCCCAGGTCGCCCTGATCGACTGACCTCGCGCCCGGCGGCGGAGATCCGCCGGCTGGTATCGTGGCCGATCGGCGCGCGGGTCGGCTGGTGCTCGCGCGCGCGGCACCGTCTCCCGTCCTCGGCGAGGCGAACCCACCGGCCTCCACCCGACAGACGAAAGGTGACGAGCCCGTGCGCACGTACACCCCCAAGCCCGGCGAGGTCGCCCGGGCCTGGCACGTCATCGACGCCACCGACGTGGTGCTCGGTCGACTGGCCAGCCAGACCGCGCAGCTGCTGCGCGGCAAGCACAAGCCCCAGTACGCCCCGCACGTGGACGTCGGCGACTTCGTCGTGATCGTCAACGCCGGCAAGGTCGCCCTGACCGGGTCGAAGCGGGACCAGAAGAACGCCTACCGGCACTCCGGCTACCCGGGTGGCCTCAAGACCATCAACGTGGGCGACCAGCTGCGCACGCACCCCGACCGCGTCATCGAGCGCGCCGTCAAGGGCATGCTGCCGCACAACAGCCTCGGCCGGCAGATGCTCAAGAAGCTGAAGGTGTACGCCGGGCCCGAGCACCCGCACGCCGCCCAGCAGCCCCAGACCTTCGAGATCAAGCAGGTGGCCCAGTGACCAGCGCCCTGACCCTGACCGACGCCGAGGGGCGTCCCGTCCAGACCGTCGGCCGGCGCAAGGAGGCCGTGGTCCGCGTGCGGCTGCTGCCCGGCACCGGCCAGTTCACGCTCAACGGCCGCACCCTCGAGGAGTACTTCCCGAACAAGGTGCACCAGCAGCTCATCCGCGAGCCGTTCGTGACCCTGGAGAAGGGCGAGCAGTACGACGTCGTCGGCATCCTCAAGGGTGGCGGCGTCACCGGGCAGGCCGGCGCGCTGCGCCTGGCGATCGCCCGCGCCCTCATCGAGGTCGAGTCCGAGGACCGACCGGCCCTCAAGAAGGCCGGCTTCCTCACCCGCGACCCGCGGGTCAAGGAGCGCAAGAAGTACGGCCTGAAGAAGGCCCGCAAGGCGCCCCAGTACTCGAAGCGCTGACCTCTTCGTGGGTCGCCTCTTCGGGACCGACGGGGTGCGGGGTCTGGCCAACGCCGACCTCACCCCCGAACTGGCCCTCTCGGTGGCCCGCGCGGCCGCCGGGGTGCTCGCCGACCGCGACGGGACGTCACGTCCCGTCGCGGTCGTCGGCCGTGATCCCCGCGCCAGCGGGGAGATGCTCGAGGCAGCCGTCGTGGCCGGGCTCTCCAGCGCCGGCGCCGAGGTGCTGCTCGCCGGCGTCCTGCCGACCCCGGCCCTGGCGTACCTGACCGCCACCTCCGGCGCCGACCTCGGCGTCATGATCTCGGCCAGCCACAACCCGATGCCCGACAACGGCATCAAGCTGTTCAGCCGGGGCGGGCACAAACTGCCCGATGCCGTCGAGGCCGACATCGAGCGGCTGGTCACCGGCCATGTCGACGGCGGGCACCGCCCCACCGGCGCCGGCATCGGCCGGGTCCGCGCCCTCGACGGCGCCGCCGAGGACTACACGACGCACCTGCTCGGCACGCTCGAGCAGCCGCTGGCGGGGCTGGACCTGGTGGTCGACGCCGCGCACGGCGCCGCCGCCGCGATCGCACCCGAGGTGTACCGCCGCGCCGGGGCGAACGTGCACGCCATCGGCTGCGCGCCCGACGGCTGGAACATCAACGACGGCGTCGGCTCCACCCACCTCGGTCCGCTCGTCGACGCCGTCCGGTCGCGCGGTGCCGACCTCGGCCTCGCCCACGACGGCGACGCCGACCGCTGCCTGGCGGTGACCGCCGACGGCGACGTGGTGGACGGCGACGCGATCCTGGCCGTCTGCGCGCTGGCGCTGCACGAGCGCGGCACCCTCAAGCAGGAGACCGTGGTGGCCACGGTGATGAGCAACCTCGGCTTCCACCACACGATGCGCGACGCCGGCATCCAGGTGCACACCACCGCCGTCGGCGACCGCTACGTGCTCGAGGCGCTGCGCACGCTCGACCTGTCGCTCGGCGGCGAGCAGAGCGGGCACCTCGTCTTCCTCGACCACGCCACCACCGGCGACGGCCTGCTCACCGGCCTGTCGCTGATGGCGCGGATGGCGGCCACCGGCGCCTCGCTGGCCGAGCTGAGCTCGGTGGTGGTCAAGCTGCCGCAGGTCCTCGTCAACGTGCCGGTCACCGACCGCCTCGCCGTCGTCGAGAGCGACGAGGTCGCCGCCGCGGTGAACGCGGTGGAGGAGGAGCTCGGCGACTCCGGCCGCGTGCTGCTGCGCCCGTCGGGCACCGAGCAGCTGGTGCGGGTCATGGTCGAGGCACCCACCCAGGAGCAGGCCGACGCCGTCGCCGCCCGCCTCGCCGACGTGGTCGCCGCCGTCAGCTGACGCCGTCCGGGTCGCGGTCGCGGTCGGGCGGCCCAGCGGTCGTGACGGTGCGCACGTTCGCGTGGTGCACGGGGCGGGTGCGGTGCCGTCCGGCGGGGGACCCCCTCGTCGCCGGTACCCTCGGTGACATGTGCGGGATCGTGGGTTACGTCGGCCCGCAGGACGCCCTGGACGTCGTCCTGGAGGGCCTGCGCCGGCTGGAGTACCGGGGGTACGACTCGGCGGGGGTGGCCGTCCGCACGGACGGCGGTGCACTCGCGTCGGCGAAGAAGGCGGGCAAGCTCGCCAACCTCGAGAAGGTGCTCGCCGACACGCCCCTGCCGTCGTCGACGATCGGCATCGGGCACACCCGGTGGGCCACCCACGGCGGCCCGACCGACCGCAACGCCCACCCGCACCTGTCGGCCGACGGCCGGGTGGCGGTGATCCACAACGGGATCATCGAGAACTTCGCGAGCCTGCGCGCCGAGATCGAGGCCACCGGCGTCGAGTTCTCCTCCGAGACCGACACCGAGGTGGTCGCGCACCTGCTCGCCGCGGCGTACCGGGAGCTGCCCGCGGGGCCGGACCGGCTGATCGAGGCGATGCGCGTGGTGAGCCGCCGGCTGGAGGGCGCCTTCACGCTGGTCGCGACGCACGCCGACGAGCCCGACACGCTGGTCGCCTCCCGGCGCAACAGCCCGCTGGTCGTGGGCGTCGGGGACGGCGAGTACTTCCTCGGGTCCGACGTCGCCGCCTTCATCGCCCACACCCGCAACGCCCTCGAGCTCGGTCAGGACCAGGTCGTCGAGATCGACCGCGCGCGCGGGGTCACCGTCACCGACTTCACCGGCCGGCCGGCCGAGCCGAGGGCCTACACGGTCGACTGGGACGCCGCGGCCGCCGAGAAGGGTGGCTACGACTGGTTCATGCTCAAGGAGATCGCCGAGCAGCCGCAGGCCATCGCCGACACCCTGCTGGGCCGGCTGGGCAGCAAGGGCGAGCTCGTCCTCGACGAGGTGCGGCTCTCCGACCAGGAGCTGCGCGACATCGACAAGATCTTCGTCGTCGCCTGCGGGACCGCCTACCACGCCGGTCTGATCGCCAAGTACGCCATCGAGCACTGGACCCGCCTGCCCGTCGAGGTCGAGGTGGCCAGCGAGTTCCGCTACCGCGACCCGGTGCTCGACCGCTCGACGCTCGTCGTCGTCATCAGCCAGTCCGGCGAGACGATGGACACCCTCATGGCGCTGCGGCACGCCAAGGAGCAGAAGGCCCGCGTGCTGGCGATCTGCAACGCCAACGGCTCGACGATCCCGCGCGAGTCCGACGCCGTCCTCTACACCCACGCCGGCCCGGAGGTCGCGGTCGCCTCGACCAAGGGCTTCCTCACCCAGCTGGTCGCCTGCTACCTGGTCGGGCTCTTCCTCGCCCAGGTCCGCGGCATCAAGTACGAGGACGAGGTCAGCTCGGTCGTCGCCGACCTGCGCACGCTGCCGGACAAGGTGGCCCGGGTGCTCGAGCAGATGGAGCCGGTGCGCGAGCTCGGCCGCTCGCTCGCCGACGCCGACCGGATGCTGTTCCTCGGCCGGCACGTCAGCTTCCCGGTCGCGCTGGAGGGGGCGCTCAAGCTCAAGGAGCTCGCCTACATCCACGCCGAGGGCTTCGCCGCCGGCGAGCTCAAGCACGGCCCGATCGCGGTCATCGACGAGGGGACGCCGGTCGTCGTCGTCGTCCCGCCGCGGGCGCGCGAGCTGCTGCACGGCAAGGTGGTGTCCAACATCCAGGAGGTCCGTGCCCGCGGGGCCCGCACCATCGTGATCGCCGAGGAGGGCGACGAGGACGTCGTCCGGTACGCCGACCACGTCATCCGGGTGCCCCGGACGCCGACCCTGCTGGCCCCCGTGGTGACGACCGTGCCGCTGCAGGTCCTCGCCTGCGAGATCGCCGACACCCGCGGCCTCGACGTCGACCAGCCCCGCAACCTGGCCAAGTCCGTCACCGTGGAGTAGAAGGACCGGCTGCCCCCCACGGCACGCTCCGCGCGCCGCGGGTCCCTGCAGCCGGGCCGTTCCAGCACGTCACCAGGCAGACTGGGCGGGTGATCATCGGGGTCGGCATCGACGTGGTGCCCGTGCAGCGCTTCGCGGAGTCGCTCGTCCGGACACCGGGGCTGCGCGACCGGCTCTTCACCGAGGCCGAGCAGCACACGCCCTCGGGGACGCCGCGCACCGGCGAGTCGCTGGCCGCCCGCTTCGCGGCCAAGGAGGCGGTCGCCAAGGCGCTGGGCGCACCGGGCGACCTGCACTGGCACGACGCCGAGGTGACCGTGGGCGAGCACGGCCGCCCGCACCTGGAGATCCGCGGCACGGTCGCCGGCCGCGCCGCCCAGCTCGGCGTCACGTCCTGGCACCTGTCCATGAGCCACGACGGCGGCATCGCCTCGGCGATGGTGGTCGCCGAGGGGCTGGGGCGCGCGTGATCGGCCTGCACACCGCGGACGAGGTGCGGACGGCGGAGGAGCCGGTGCTCGCCGCGACCCCGGAGGGCGCCCTCATGCAGCGGGCCGCCACGGGTCTGGCCACGGTGTGCCTGCGGCTGCTCGGCCGCGCCTACGGCGCCCGCGTGACCGCGCTGGTCGGGGCCGGCAACAACGGCGGCGACGCGCTGTTCGCCGGGGCCGCCCTGGCCGCCCGCGGCGCCCGCGTCACCGCCGTCCTGCTCGCACCGGACCGGGCGCACGCCGCCGGGCTGGCCGCCTTCCGGCGGGCGGGCGGGCGGGTGGTGACCGACGGCGATCCCGGGCTGGCCCGCGCCGACCTCGTCCTCGACGGGATCGTCGGCATCGGCGGCACCGGCGGCCTGCGCCCGCCCGCGGCCGCCCTGGTCGAGGCGGCGGCCACCGGCCCGGGGCTGATGGTCGCCGTCGACGTCCCGAGCGGGGTCGACGCGGACACCGGCGCGGTGCCCGGCGCGGCGTTCCCCGCCCAGCACACGGTCACCTTCGGCGCGGTGAAGCCCGGCCTGGTGGTGGGCGCCGGCCGCGGGTACGCCGGCGTCGTCCACCTCGTCGACATCGGCCTCGACCTGCCCCGGGCGACCGTGCACCAGCTCACCGACGCCGACGTCGCCGCCCGGCTGTCCCCGCCCGGCCCGGACGACGACAAGTACACCCAGGGCGTCGTCGGCATCGTCGCCGGCTCCAGCACCTACCCGGGCGCCGGCGTGCTGTGCACCGGGGCGGCGCTGCGCACCCGGCCGGGCCTGGTCCGCTACGCCGGGACGGCGGCCGACGGCGTCCGCGCCGCCTGGCCGGAGGCGATCGTCACCTCCGGCCGCCCCGCCGACGCCGGCCGGGTGCAGGCCTGGGTGGTGGGCCCCGGGACGGGCACCGACGACGACGCCCGCAGCGTGCTCGCCGAGGTCCTCGCGACCGACCTGCCCGTGCTGGTCGACGCCGACGGCCTGACCATGGCGGCGCGGGAGCCCGACCTGGTCCGGCGGCGGTCGGCGCCCACCGTCCTCACGCCCCACGACCGGGAGTTCGCCCGCTTCGGGTCCGAGGTCGGGGACGACCGGATCGGCGCGGCCCGCCGGCTGGCCGCCGATCTCGGCGCCGTCGTCCTGCTCAAGGGCGACGCCACCGTCGTCGCCGGCCCCGACGGCGCCGCGTTCGTCAACGCGACCGGCACGCCGTGGCTGGCCACCGCCGGCACCGGCGACGTCCTGTCCGGCCTCACCGGCGCGCTGCTGGCCACCGGCCTGCCCGCGGCCGAGGCGGCGGCCGCGGGTGCGCACCTGCACGGCCGCACCGGGCAGCTGGCCGCCGAGCGCGGTCCGCTGCTGGCCGGCGACCTGGTCCGCCGGCTGCCCGACGCGGTGGCCCGGCTGCACGGGGTTCCGGCGCGCCGCCTGGGAGACTGGCGTCCGTGAGCGATGCCCGGGCCGAGGTGGTGGTCGACCTCGACGCCATCGCGGCGAACACCGCCGTGCTGCGCGCGAAGGTCGACCGACCCCTGATGGCGGTGGTCAAGGCCGACGGCTACGGCCACGGCATGCTGCCCGCCGCCCGCGCCGCGCTGGCCGGCGGCGCGGACATGCTCGGGGTCGCGGTCGTCGAGGAGGCGCTGCGGCTGCGCGCCGGCGGCGTCACCGCCCCGCTGCTGGCCTGGCTCAACGGCCCGGGGGAGGACTTCGCCGCCGCGCTCGCCGCCGACGTCGAGGTCTCGGTCAACGCGACGTGGGGCCTCGACGAGGTGGTCGCCGCCGCCCGCGCGACCGGGCGGCCGGCAAGGCTGCACCTGTTCGTCGACACCGGGCTCTCCCGCGAGGGCGCCACCGTGCAGGAGTGGCCCGGCCTGGTCGCCGCCGCCGCACGTGCCCAGGCCGACGGCGAGGTCGAGGTCGTCGGGCTGTGGAGCCACATGGCCTACGCCGACGCGCCGCGGCACCCGACGATCGGCCGCCAGGTCCTCGTCTTCGAGGAGGCGGTGGCGATCGCGCGCGCGGCCGGGCTCACCGACGCCCGCCGGCACCTGGCCAACTCGGCGGCCACCGTCGCGCTGCCGGAGACCTGGTACGACATGGTCCGGCCCGGCATCGCCATCTACGGCCTCGACCCGCTCGGCGGCGACCCCGCCGCGCACGGGCTGCGCCCCGCGATGACCGTGCAGGCACGGGTCGCGCTGACCAAGCGGGTGCCCGCGGGGGCCGGCGTCTCCTACGGCCACGCCTACTCGACGGCGGCCGAGACCACGCTGGCGCTGGTGCCGGTCGGCTACGCCGACGGCGTGCCCCGTGCCGCCGGCAACCGCGCGCCCGTCCTCGCCGCCGGCGCGCGGCGCACCATCGCCGGCCGGGTCTGCATGGACCAGTTCGTGCTCGACGTCGGCGACGACCCGATCGCCCCCGGGGAGCGGGTCGTGCTCTGGGGTCCCGGCACCGCGGGCGAGCCGACGGCGCAGGACTGGGCCGACGTCCTCGACACCATCCACTACGAGCTCGTCACCCGGGTCGGCGGCCGGTTCACCCGCCGCCACGTCGGCTCGGCGGGGGCGGTCTGATGGCGCACCGGCCCATGCGGAAGCAGGCCGGCCACCACGTCTCCACGGGGCAGGTCGCCGGGATCGCCGGCGCCGTCCTCGGGCTCGCCGCCGCGGGCACCGCGGTCGGCGTCGCCGTGGCCAAGGTGGCCACCCGCCGGCGGGCCGCGCCGCCGCAGCTGCCCGAGTCGGCGGCCGACGAGGCGGAGCTGCGCGAGGACGACCCGCTCGGGCCGGCCGGACGGCGGGCCGACCGCACCGCGCTGGTGCAGGCCGACGACGGCGTGCTGCTGTCGGTCGAGGAGGTCGGCCCGCTCGACGCCCCGCTGACCGTCGTCTTCGTGCACGGCTACACGCTCTCGATGGCGTCGTGGGCGTTCCAGCGCCGCTCCCTGGGCGCGCAGCTCGCCACCGCGAACGGGTCCCGCCCCACCGCGCGCCTGGTCTTCTACGACCAGCGCGGGCACGGATCGTCCGGCCGGGGGTCGGCCGAGCACGCCACCCTCGAGCAGCTCGGCCGCGACCTGGCCACCGTGCTCGAGCGGCGGGCACCGCGCGGCCCCGTCGTCCTGGTCGGCCACTCCATGGGCGGCATGACGATCATGGCCCTGGCCGCGCTGCGACCGGAGCTCTTCGGCGACCGCGTGGTGGCCGCCGCGCTCGTCTCGACCTCGAGCGGCAACCTCGCCGAGCTGACGTTCGGGCTGCCGGAGCTGCTCACCCGCGTGCGGGCGGCGGTCCTCCCGGTCGCCGCCTGGACGATGCGCCGCCGCCCCGCCTTCGCCGAGCGGACCCGCCGGTGGGCCGCCGACCTGGTCTCGGCGGTCACCTGGTCGCTGTCGTTCTCGTCCACCGACGTCGAACCGCGGCTGGGCCGCTACGTCGACGCGATGATCGGCGGGACGCCGGTCGACGTGATCGCCGAGTTCTACCCGGCGCTGGCCGGCATGGACGAGATCGGTGCGCTGGAGCCGCTGCGCCGCATCCCCACGCTGGTGCTGACCGGGGACCGGGACCGGATGATCCCGATGGAGCACAGCGACGCCATCGTGGAGCGGCTGCCCGAGGCGGAGTACCTGGTGGTCCCCGACGCCGGCCACCTCGTGCTGCTGGAGAAGCACGAGGAGGTCACCGCGGCGCTGGCCGGCCTGCTGCGCCGGGCCGCCGCCGAGGCCGGCGTCCCGGTCGCCCGGCACTGAGCCGGGCGGTCAGCAGCCGCCGCCGTCCCCGCCGCCTCCGCAGTCGCCGCCGGACCCGCCCCAGCCGCCGCCGTCCCCGCCGCCCCAGAAGACCGGGGTGCAGGAGGAGGAGCCGCCGTCCGCCCACCGCCGCCGGCGGGGCGGCTGCGGCGGGGTGAACAGCCGCTCCCGCAGGTCGGTGTCGGGCATCGCGCGGACCCCGGTGAGGGCGACCAGCAGCGCGCTCGTCCCGGGCGCGACGACGTCGACCGGCGGGTCCTGGCGCAGCTGCCGGAGCAGGCGGCGGCCCTCGCGGGTCAGGAGCGGCCGGCCGGGCCGGAAGCGCCGGCTGCGCCCGGGGACCACCAGCCCGTCGGCGGCCAGCCGGGCACCGAGGGCGGTGATCCGCTCGTCCTCGGCCGCCCGCCACCGCAGCGTCGACGCCGACCGGCGGGGCCGGGCCCCCACCTGGTCGAGGACCGCGGCCTCGACGGGGGAGCGGCGGCGCAGGCCGGTCGCGGCCAGCGCGCCGGTCGGGGTCGCGGTCACGCGGCCGCTCTCGGCCAGGGCGGCCAGCGCGGTGTCGACGACGTGGGTGGGGCCGCCGGTGAGGTAGGCGATCTCGTACACGTCGAGGAGGCGGGTCGGTGCCGTCATCGTCGTCCGTCCTTCGGTCGGGGAACCGGGTGCTGCGGCCGCACCGTGACGGTGGCACGACCGAGCCGGCGTGCGAAAGCTGGCTTGCAACATTGCACGCACTCCGGCGAGGATGGTCCGGTGATCGACAGCCCCTCGGTGCGCGAGCGCCGGCTCGCCGCCGAGCTGCGGCTGCTGCGCGAGGTCGATCAGCTGCACGGCAAGGACGTCGCCGAGCGCCTGGGGTGGTCGGCGTCGAAGGTGTCGCGCATCGAGAACGGCCGGATCGGGATCAGCCCCGACGACCTGGAGCGCCTGATCGAGCTCTACGGGGTGCCCGAGCAGCAGGCCGCCTTCCTGCGCAAGCTCGCCCCCTCCGCGCGGCCCAAGGGGTGGTGGGACGCCTACGCCGACACCCTCTCGGCCGGGTACGCCGACCTCATCCGGCTGGAGGCGGGCTCGCGCGCGCTGCGCTGCTACGCCGCGGTCGTCCCGCACGCGCTGCTCCAGGCGCCGGACTACGTCCGCGAGGTCGTCCTCGCCACCTGGGAGCGGCCGCCGCAGACGGAGGTCGACCGGCGGGTCCAGATCTGCCGCCGCCGGCAGGAGGTGCTCGAGCCGGACCGGCCGGGCGGACCGCTGGAGCTCTCGGCGGTCGTCGACGAGGCGGTGCTGCACCGCCGGACCGCCGATCCCGGGGTGCTGCGCGGCCAGCTGCAGCGGCTGCTCGAGGTCACCGCGCAGCCGAACGTCACGGTGCAGGTGCTGCCGTTCGCCGCGGGGCTGCCGCCGGTGACCTCCGGCTCGTTCTCCGTGCTGGAGTCGCGCGCGACCGGCGCGGCCGACGTCGTCTACCTGGAGAACAAGACCCGCATCTTCTTCCTCGACGCCGAGGGCGAGGTGCACCGCTACACCCGGGCGTGGGAGCTGATCAGCGAGACGGCGCAGGACCCCGAGGAGTCGCGGGCGACGATCCGCCGGGCCCTGGCGGCGCTCTGAGCGCCGCCGCCTATGGTGCAACGCGTGGCCGCACCCCGTCCGCCCCGCCTCGACGCGGCCGCCGAGGAGGTCGCGCGGACCGCGGCCGCGGCGGCCGACTGGGCGGCGCTGGCCGCCGCCGCCCGCCCCTGCCTCGCCTGCCCCGAGCTGGCCGCCGCCCGGCAGCACGTCGTCGTCGGCGACGTCCCGCGCGCCGGCCGGCCCCGGTTCGCGCTCGTCGGCGAGGCGCCCGGCGCCCAGGAGGACGCCACCGGGCGGCCCTTCGTCGGGAGGTCGGGCGCGCTGCTGGACCAGCTGCTCGCCGAGGCCGGTCTCGACCGGGAGCAGGCCGCCGTCCTGAACGTGGTGAAGTGCCGGCCACCGGGCAACCGGACGCCGAAGGCACCCGAGGTCGCCCGCTGCAGCGGCTGGCTGCGCCGCCAGCTGGAGCTGCTCGACCCGCCGGTCGTGATCGCGCTCGGGCTGTCGTCGGCCAAGTGGTTCCTCGGCCCGCGCACCGTGCTGGCCGCCGTCCGCGGCGCCCCCCACCACGTCGACGGCCGGGCCGTCTGGGCGACCTACCACCCGTCGGCGGCGATCCGGTTCGGCCCGAACGGCGCCCCGCGCGCGGGCCTGGCCGCCGACCTCGCTGCCGTCGCCAGGAGCCTGTCGTGAAGCTCGAGCACACCCTGCCCGCCCCGGCGGACACCCGCGCGCTCGGGGCGGAGCTGGCCGGTCTGCTGCGGGCCGGCGACCTCGTCGTGCTGGTCGGGCCGCTGGGCGCCGGCAAGACCGCGCTCACCCAGGGCATCGGCGACGGCCTGGGCGTGCGCGAGCCGGTCACGTCCCCGACGTTCGTCATCGCCCGCGTGCACACCGGCGGCCGGCTGCCCCTCGTGCACGTCGACGCCTACCGGCTGGGCAGCGTCGCCGACGTCGACGACCTCGACCTCGACGCGTCCACCGAGGAGTCGGTGACCGTCGTGGAGTGGGGGCAGGGCCTGGTCGAGCAGCTCACCGACGAGCACCTGGAGGTGCGGCTCGACCGGCGGGACGACGACGTGCGCACCGCCGTCCTCGTCCCGCACGGCGCCGGGTGGGCCGAGCGGCTCGGCTGATCAGCCCGCCTTCCCGGCGATCTCGCGGAGGACCGCCGCGAGCTCCGCGGGCCGGGCGAGGAACGGCGAGTGCCCGCCGCCCATCCGGACGACGGTGCCCGCCCGCTGTGCCATGGCCTCCTGCGCGAACACCGGGATGGCCCGGTCGTCCTCGCAGACGACGTACGTGCTCGGGACCGACCGCCAGGCCGCCCGGCTCAGCGGCTGCTCGAACGCGGCGAGGGAGTGCACGCCCAGCCGCCCGACCGCCTCGGCGGTGAGGTCGGCCGGGCAGTCGTCGTAGAACACCTCCTCGGGGGTGCGGACGGCGACGTGCCCGTCCCGCACGTCCCACCACGGCGGCGCCTGCCCGCCGACCGCACCCAGCAGCGACTCCCCCTCGTCGAGCAGGAAGGCGCACAGGTAGACAAGGTGCGCGGCCCCGCTGTCCGGGGTGACCGCCTCGGTGACGACGGCGCCGGCGTAGGAGTGGCCCACGACGACCGCGGGCCCGTCGATGCCCGCCAGCGCGCCGCGCACCGCCTCCGCGTCGGCGTGCAGGTCGCCCAGCGCGTCGGGGTCCGGGCCCGCGCTGGGCAGGTCGACGGTGCGGACCTCGACGCCGTCCAGGTGGTCGAGCAGCGGGCGCCAGGCCCACGAGCCGTGCCAGGCGCCGTGGACGAGCAGCAGGGTGGCGGTCACGCGGGGGCCTCTCCGTCGAGGAGTGGGGACGCTGGAGTGGATCATGAGCGCGGGCGTCCGCGCCACGCCCCCCGCCGCCGTCCTGGTTCCGTCGGTGGCCGGGTCTACGGTCCGGCGCATGTCGCTGGAGGGGAAGGTCGCCCTGGTCGCCGGAGCCACGCGCGGGGCGGGCCGGGGGACGGCGGTGGCGCTCGGCGAGGCCGGCGCGACCGTCTACTGCACCGGGCGGACGACGCGGGAGCAGCGGTCGGAGTACGACCGGCCGGAGACGATCGAGGAGACCGCGGAGCTGGTGACCGCCGCCGGGGGCACGGGCATCGCCGTCCGGGTCGACCACCTGGAGCCGGAGCAGGTCGCCGGCCTCGTGCGGCGCATCGACGCCGAGCAGGGGCGGCTCGACGTCCTGGTCAACGACGTGTGGGGCGGCGAGACGCTGTTCCAGTGGGGCACCCCGCTGTGGGAGCACGACCTCGCCAACGGCCTGCGCCTGCTGCGGCTCGCGGTCGAGACGCACCTGGTCACCAGCCACGCGGCGCTGCCGCTGCTGATCCGGCGGCCGGGCGGCCTGGTGGTCGAGATGACCGACGGCACCGCCGCGTACAACGCCGGCACCTTCCGCATCAACGCGTTCTACGACCTGGCCAAGGCCTCGGTGCTGCGGCTGGCGTTCGCGCAGTCGAAGGACCTCGCACCGCACGGCGGGACGGCGGTGGCGCTGACGCCGGGCTGGCTGCGGTCGGAGATGATGCTCGAGGCGTTCGGGGTCACCGAGGACAACTGGCGCGACGCCCTCGAGCGGGTGCCGCACTTCGCCATCTCGGAGTCCCCGCGGTTCGTCGGTCGCGCGGTGGCGGCGCTCGCCGCCGATCCGGAGCTCCACCGGCACAACGGCCGGTCCACCTCCAGCGGCGAGCTGGCGCGGGAGTACGGGTTCACCGACCTCGACGGGTCGGCGCCGGACTGCTGGCGGTACCTGGTCGAGGTGCAGGACGCCGGGAAGCCCGCCGACGTCACCGGCTACCGCTAGGCGGCCGACCCGGGCGCCAGGCCGGGTCGAACCCCGGGTGGTCGGCGAAGTGCAGGGCCAGGCGCCACAGGGCGCGGTGCAGGCCGTCGGCGGCGAGCCGATAGGCGTCGGCCGGCTCGGCGTCGGGGTCCTCGGCCCAGGAGGCGACGACCTGCCACGTGTCCAGCAGGCGCTCGACGACGTCGCAGTTCGCCAGCGCGGCGCCCGGATCGGCGAAGCGGTCGCTCGACCGGGCCTCCGCGGCAGCGCGCACCGTCTCCGCCGTGCGCTCCGCGAGGAAGTGCCGCAGCGGCCACACCCGCGACCAGTCCGGCGGCGTCCCGGGTTCTGCGGGCGCGCGCCGGCTGCGTGCCTCCTCGCGCAGCTCCAGGGCTCGCAGCCGCTCGGCCGCGGCCCACGTGCGCAGCAGGTCGGGGGTCCTCACCGCCTCGGGGGTGTGGCCGGCCCGGCGCAGCTGCTGGAGCGGGGTGCGGAACTCGGTCACGGTGGCGACCTCCTTCCCGGTACGCGAAGTACAGACCCACGGGCGGAGGAAGGCAACTCCCCGTCCGGGTGGGCCCGGCCGCACGCCTACGCTGGGCGCTCGTGCTGGTCCTCGCCCTCGACACCGCCACCCCGACCCTCGTCGCCGGGGTGGCGCGCTGGTCCGACGGCGGGGTGGAGGTGCTGGCCGAGCGGGCGGTGCCGTCGGGCAACCGGCACGCCGAGCTGCTGACCCCCGCGATCCGCGGCGCGCTCGCCGACGCCGGCGTGCGCACCGGGGACCTGGAGTCGGTCGTCGTCGGGCTGGGCCCGGGGCCGTTCACCGGCCTGCGCGTGGGGGTGGTGACGGCGGCGACGCTGGCCGACGCCCGCGGGCTGCCGGCGGTCGGGGTCTGCTCGCTGGACGCGATCGGCACCGGCCCCCGCACCGTGGTGACCGACGCCCGCCGCAAGGAGGTCTACTGGGCCGCCTACGACGGCGACGGCACCCGCACGGCGGGCCCGGGTGTGGACCGGCCGGAGGAGCTGGCCGCGGACGGGCCGTTCGTCGGGGACGAGCGCTTCGCCGAGCGCCTCGGCGCGCCGGTCACCCCGGCCGCCGTCACCACGGCCGGCCTGCTGCGGGCCGCGGCGCCGCAGCTGGTGGGCCCCTCGTCCGCCGGGCCGCTCGTCCCGCTGTACCTCCGCCGTCCCGACGCCACCCCGCCGACGTCGGTCAAGCCGGTGTCGCGGTGATCCGGTTGCGACCCATGCGGCTGGCGGACGTGCCGGCGGTGATGGTGCTCGAGGAGGAGCTCTTCGCCCCCGACACGTGGACCGCGGCGATGTACCGCGACGAGCTGTCGCGCACCGACACCCGCCACTACCTGGTGGCCGAGGAGGACGACTCGGTGGTCGGCTACGCCGGGCTGATCGCCTACGCCGACGAGGCGCACGTGGCGACGATCGGCGTCACGCAGGCCCGGCAGGGCGAGGGGATCGGGGCGCGGCTGCTCGACGCACTGCTCGAGGAGGCCGACCGCCGCAGCCCGGTGGTGCTGCTGGAGGTCCGGGCCGACAACGAGGTGGCGCAGGGGCTCTACCGGCGCCGCGGGTTCGCCGAGATCGGCCGGCGGCGGGGCTACTACCAGCCGAGCGGGACCGACGCCGTGGTGATGAAGAGGGAGCTGCTGTGAGCGAGCCGCTGGTGCTCGGGTTCGAGACGTCGTGCGACGAGACCGGCGTCGGTCTCGTGCGCGGGCACACCCTGCTCGCCGACGCACTGGCCACCTCGGTCGGCGAGCACGAGCGCTTCGGCGGCGTCGTCCCCGAGATCGCCTCCCGGGCGCACCTGGAGGCGATGGTCCCGACGGTGCACCGCGCGCTCGCCGACGCCGGCGCGACCGTGGACGACGTCGACGCGATCGCCGTCACCTCCGGGCCCGGCCTCACCGGCGCGCTGCTGGTCGGGGTGGCCGCGGCCAAGGCCTACGCGCTGGCGCTGGACAAGCCGCTGTACGGCGTCAACCACCTGGCCGCGCACGTCGCCGTCGACGAGCTGCAGCACGGGCGGCTGGCCGAGCCGACGCTGGCGCTGCTGGTCTCGGGCGGGCACAGCTCGCTGCTGCTCGTCCCCGACCTCGCCCGCGACGTGCAGTCGCTGGGCCGCACCATCGACGACGCGGCGGGGGAGGCCTTCGACAAGGTGGCCCGCCTGCTGGGCCTGCCCTTCCCCGGCGGTCCGCCGATCGACAGGGCCGCCCGCGAGGGCGACCCCGCGGCGATCGACTTCCCGCGCGGGCTCACCGGCCCGCGCGACGCCCCCTACGACTTCTCGTTCTCCGGCCTGAAGACGGCGGTCGCGCGCTGGGTGGAGGCGCGGCAGCGTGCGGGGGAGCCGGTGCCGGTGGCCGACGTCGCCGCCTCGTTCCAGGAGGCGGTCGCCGACGTGCTCACGGCCAAGGCGGTGCGGGCCTGCCGCGACCACGGGGTGGACCACCTGGTGCTCGGCGGCGGCGTCGCGGCGAACTCGCGGCTGCGCGCGCTGGCCGAGGAGCGCTGCGCCGCGGCCGGCATCGTGCTGCGCGTGCCCAGCCCCCGGCTGTGCACCGACAACGGCGCCATGGTGGCCGCGCTCGGCTCGCGCCTGGTGGCCGCGGGGGTGACGCCGTCGGAGCCCGACCTCGGTGCCGACAGCTCGCTGCCGATCGACGTCGTCTCGCGGTGACCGGAGGCTGACAGCGCAGGTTCTCTGCGCGCTCAGCCTCCGGTGACGTCGCAGACGATCGCGGTGGGCGCGCCGGCCACCCGGGTGACGACGACGACGGCTGTGCCCGCAGCGGGCCCGCGCAGCTGCCGCACCAGGGTCTCCGGTTCGATCGCCGAGCCGCGCTTCTTGACCACCACCCGGCCGACGCCGCGGGCCCGGAGCAGGGCGCGCAGCCGCTTCAGGTTGAACGGCAGCACCTCGTCGACCCGGTAGGAGCTCACCCAGGGCGAGCCCGGGTGGGCGTCGGAGGTGAGGTAGGCGATCGTCGCGTCGACCAGCGTGGCGTCGAGCCGGCGGCCGACCAGCGACACCAGCCCCGAGCGGATGACCGCCGGGTCGGGCTCGTGCAGCCAGCCGCGGACCGGCCCCACCGGCGCCGGCCCCGGGTCCTCGTCGGCGGTCAGCTCGAGGAACCCGCCGTCGTGCGCCAGGGTCGCCCGGCGCCAGGTCGAGGCGAGGCCACGGCCCCAGAGCAGCGCCTCGGCGATGCTCCCGCCCACCGACACCCACTCGGCCTCGACGCCGTCGGGGACCCGGTCGTGGTCGAGACCGGGGGCCACCTTCACCACGCACCGGGGGACGCGGTCGAGCAGCGTCGCCACCGTCGACCACGGCGGCGACCAGCGGTCGGGGTCCAGCCGGCGGCGCCCGCCGGCCCGCCGGGCGGGGTCGAGCACGGCCGCCGGGCAGCCGGCCACCCAGCCGTGCTCGGCCCGGTCGACCACGTCGACGACGTCGCCGGCGACCACCCGCACCAGCGGTGCGACGCCGAGCGCGGCGGCGTTGGCCGCGGTCAGCTCCCGCGCCAGCGGGTCGCGGTCGAGGGCCACCACCGAGGCGCCCCGCCGGGCGAGCGCCACGGTGTCGGTGCCGGCGCCGCAGCCGAGGTCGGCCGCGGGACCGCCGTCGGCGAGCAGTCGCGCGGCCCTGCGGTCGGCGAGATCCGGCCGCCCGGCCTGCTCCAGGGTGTCGGCCGTGAGGTGGAGCAGGTCGGCGTCCGCGCCGAAGACCGGTCGCGCCCGCACGCGCAGGCGGGCCAGCTCCCAGGCCGGGCCGGCCAGCTCGGCGCCGAGCTCGTCGCGGAGGCGGGAGAGGCCGGTCAGCAGGTCCACGCCCTCCGAGAGCAGCCCGGCCGCGCGCTGGACCGCCGCGCTGCCCTCCGCCGTGCGCAACCGGCGCAGCGCGGCGACCGCGCCGTCGGCCGGCAGCGGATCGGGAGCGGCGGACATGCGCACAGCGTCGCGCACACCGTGCTCGCGGGCCGGGGGGACCCGGTTGAGCGGCTGGCACTCTCGTGGGTAGAGTGCCAACCGACACGGGCACAGTCGCCTGACCCCCGCGACGGCAGGCCGGTTCCCGTGCCACAGCATCAGCACCAGTCACCAGCCCTGCGATCCCGAAGGGGGCGTCACCGACGTGACGACCGCTACCAAGGTCAGCATCAAGCCGCTGGAGGACCGGGTCGTGGTCCAGGCCAACGAGGCCGAGACCACCACCGCCTCCGGTCTGGTCATCCCGGACACCGCCAAGGAGAAGCCGCAGGAGGGCACGGTCATCGCCGTGGGCCCCGGTCGCATCGACGACAACGGCAACCGCGTCCCGCTCGACGTCAACGTCGGCGACGTGGTCATCTACTCCAAGTACGGCGGCACCGAGGTCCGGTACGGCGGCGAGGAGTACCTCGTCCTGTCGGCGCGCGACCTGCTCGCCGTCGTGGAGAAGTGACCTCTCCGGCCTGCTGAGCGAACCGCTCTCCCACGACCGCCCCGGCGGCCCGCGCACACCGGGTCCCCGGGGCGGTCGTCGTACGACCCCCTGACACCGAGAGGTCTGGCATGGCCAAGATCATCAAGTTCAACGAGGACGCCCGGCGCTCGCTCGAGCGCGGCGTCGACAAGCTCGCCGACGCGGTCAAGGTGACCCTCGGCCCGCGCGGCCGGAACGTCGTGCTCGACAAGAAGTTCGGCGCCCCGACGATCACCAACGACGGCGTCACCATCGCCCGCGAGGTCGAGCTCGAGGACCCGTACGAGAACCTCGGCGCGCAGCTGGCGAAGAACGTCGCCACCAAGACCAACGACGTCGCCGGCGACGGCACCACGACGGCGACCGTGCTGGCCCAGGCGCTGGTCCACGAGGGGCTGCGCAACGTGGCCGCCGGCGCCAACCCGATCGCGCTCGGCCGCGGCATGCGCGCCGCCGTCGACGCCGTGCACCAGGCGCTGGACAAGGTCGCCATCCCCGTCGACGACCGCGCCGCGATCGCCGGCGTCGCCACCGTCTCCGCCCAGGACGCCACGGTCGGCGACCTGATCGCCGAGGCGATGGACAAGGTGGGCAAGGACGGCGTGATCACCGTCGAGGAGTCCAACACCATGGACACCGACCTCGACGTCACCGAGGGCGTCCAGTTCGACAAGGGCTTCCTGTCGCCGTACTTCATCACCGACGCCGACGCGCAGGAGGCCGTCCTCGACGACGTCCTCGTGCTGCTCGTCAGCGGCAAGGTCAGCGCGCTGGCCGACCTGCTCCCGCTGCTGGAGAAGGTGCTCGGCCGGGGGAACTCGCCGCTGCTCATCGTCGCCGAGGACGTCGAGGGCGAGGCGCTGTCCACCCTCGTCGTCAACTCGATCCGCAAGACCATCAAGGTCGTCGCGGTGAAGTCGCCCTACTTCGGCGACCGGCGCAAGGCGTTCATGCAGGACCTCGCCGTCGTCACCGGCGGTCAGGTGGTCAGCGAGGACGTCGGCCTCAAGCTCGACAGCGTGGGCCTCGAGGTGCTCGGCACCGCGCGGCGGGTCACCGTCTCCAAGGACACGACCACGATCGTCGACGGCGGCGGCTCCAAGGACGCCATCGGCGACCGCGTGGCGCAGATCCGCCGCGAGATCGAGGCCACCGACTCCGACTGGGACCGCGAGAAGCTGCAGGAGCGGCTGGCCAAGCTCGCGGGCGGCATCGGCGTGATCCGCGTCGGCGCGGCCACCGAGATCGAGATGAAGGAGAAGAAGCACCGCATCGAGGACGCCATCGCCGCGACCAAGGCCGCGGTGGAGGAGGGCGTCGTCCCCGGCGGCGGCTCGGCCCTGGTGCACGCCGCCACGGCGATCGACGCCCTCGACCTCGACGGTGACGAGGCCACCGGCGCCGGCATCGTCCGCCGCGCGCTCGACGCCCCGCTGGCCCGCATCGCGGCCAACGCCGGCTTCGAGGGCCCGGTCGTGGTCAGCCGGGTGCGCGACCTCGGCGAGGGGCGGGGCTTCAACGCCGCCACCGGCGAGTTCGGCGACCTGGCCGAGCAGGGCGTCATCGACCCGGTCAAGGTCACCAAGGCCGCGCTCGGCAACGCCGCGTCGATCGCCTCGATGATCCTGACCACCGACTCCGCCGTCGTCGAGGCGCCGGAGGAAGAGCACGACCACGCGGGCGGCCACCACACGCACGGCCACTCGCACGGGCACGGCCACTCCCACTGAGCCCGGAGCCCGGCAGACGCAGAGGGCCGGTCCAGCAGCAGCTGGACCGGCCCTCTGTGCGTCGAGGGGGCGGCTAGACCCCGGCGGCGACGGCGGCGGGCTCCGCGGCGATCAGCCGGGCCCGCTCCTCCTCGCTCATGCCGCCCCACACCCCGTAGGGCTCGCGGACCGAGAGGGCGTGCTTCAGGCAGGCCTCGACCACGGGGCACTTCGCGCACACGGCCTTGGCCGCGGCCTGCCGCCGGGCCCGCGCCGGACCCCGCTCCCCGTCGGGGTGGAAGAACAGGGACGTGCTCTCGCCACGGCAGGCGCCGTGCAGCTGCCAGTCCCACACCTCGGCGACGGGCGTCGGGAGTCGGCGGATGTCGGCCATGTCGTCCTCCAGGGCTCGGGTCGGCGAGCCGGCGGGGGGCGCGTCCGGCTGCAAGGGGGCCGGTGCCCGAGCCCCCGGACGGTCAAACACGCCCGGGCGGCGCATTTTCGCCCCGTTTCCCCGATCGCGCGACCTCACCCCCGGGAGTGAGGGCTGCTGTTGCCCCTCCACGCAGTCGATCAAGGTGTTCTCGGGAGGCGCCGACGACCGGGTGGGGGAACCCGGCGCGGCGCGGCCCAGCGCAGCGGACGGCGGTCTCCCCGGCGGGGGAGGCCCCGTCCGAGCGACACCCGGCCGGGCGCTCCCCGGTCGGCAGGGACACCGGCCGGCAACCCGTCCGGGGGAACGAGGAGCAGGCGTGATCGACGATCGGATGCGCGGTCCGGGCCACGGTGCCACGACCGTCTGGGTGTACGACGAGCGGCGCCGGGTGCGCGACGACATCGCGTCGCGGCTGGTGGCCCTGCCCTTCGTGGGCCGGGTCGAGGTCGTCGGCGACGCCCAGTCGCTGCTGTCCCGGCTGGCCACCCGCACGCCCGACGTGCTGCTGGTCGGCACCCAGCGGGCGGTCGACTCGGGGCTGACCGCCGCCACCCAGGCGCTGCGCGCCCACCCCAACCTCCCGGTGCTGGTGCTCGGCGCGCCCGACGACGCCGAGACCGTCCGCGCGGCCGTCGCCTTCGGCGCCCGCGGCTACCTGCGCTGGGACGCCTCGCCGATCGAGATGGGCCTCGGCCTGTCCCGCGTCGGGCTGCGCGCCGACGGCCGGATCCCGGCGCCCGCCGGGCCGCCGCGCGAGCTGTCCTCCATCGGCGCCTCCCCGGTGCCGGCCTGGAACGGCGCCGCCCCGCTGGCCGGCTCGCAGCCGACCACGGTGCGCTCGACGGTGCGCGAGCTGGCCCCGGTGCAGCTGTCCATGCGCGAGATGCAGGTGCTCACCGGCATGAGCCAGGGCAAGAGCAACGCCCAGATCGGCCGCGAGCTCTACCTCTCCGAGGACACCATCAAGACCCACGCCCGGCGGCTGTTCCGCAAGCTCGGCGCCAAGGACCGCGCCGAGGCCGTCGCGACGGGCTTCCGCCGCGGCATGATGCAGTAACCACCTCTCCGACGATCATGGCGTCGGAACCACCTCCCGAGCTGCGGAGGTGGTTCCGGCGCCATGATCGCGTGGAGGGGGAGGTCAGGACCGGCAGCGGAGGGTGCCCGCCGCGAGGCGGTCCAGGACGGCGCTCGCGAGCGCTGACGCCGGCCCGGTGTCCGTCGGCACGTGCCGGGGGTCCAGGCCGGCGGCCGCGAACTGGCGGTGCATCCGCCGGGTCGCGCCGGCGTCGGTGAAGCCGTGGCCGGTCCGCGTCGCCACCCGCCGCAGGCACTCGTCCCCGGGCCGCAGCAGGACGGCGCAGGCGAGCTCGGCCTGCCCCGTCGCGGCGGCGAACGCCGGCAGGAGCCACGGCCCGACGACGCCGTCGCAGGCCGCCGCGTAGCCACCGCGGGCCAGGCGTCCGGCCGCGGCGGCGGCCGCCTGCAGGACGACCTCGTCCTGCTCGTGCGCCTCGGGCAGCCACGGCTCGACCCAGCCGCCGGCCACGAACGCGAGGAAGTCGTCACCGGGCACCAGGCCGACTTCGGGAAGCGGCCGGCGAGCTGGCGCGCCACCGTGGACTTGCCGGACCCGGGCGGGGCGCTGACCAGGACCAGCCCGGCTCCCGGGACGGCGGGCTCAGTCCTCGCGGGCGTGGCGGCCGCGGGGCTGACCGTCCTCCTCGTGCTCGGCGGCCGCGGCGACGCCGTCGGCGTACCCGCTGGCGTAGTCCCAGCTCACGTAGTCGTCGGGGTTCGGGTCGAACGGCGGCTCGTGCCGGCCGGTCTGGCCCTCCTCGAGCAGCTGCCGCAGGTTGGCCTGCATGAGCGCCCAGTCGACGTGGTGCTCCTCCTCGCAGTCCGGGCAGTCGACGACGATCCCCTTGATGCCCGTCGGCTCCAGCAGGGTGCGGAACACCTCGAGCTCGGCGAGGTCGTCGAGGACGCCGGCGCGCTCCTCCATCGTCAGCGGCGGCGGCCCCGGGCGGTCGTCGCGCCCGTAGTCTCCCGATGCGTCGTCCCAGCTGTTCACGGCCTCCACGGTAGTGCGCCGACAGGGGAAAGACCGCCCCCTCCACGGCGCCGCCTACGATCGTGTGCGGTCCCTCCGCGCCCGGCCAGGGGCGCGCCCGCCGCCACGGGACCCACGAGCGAAGGGGTGGCCGCCGACGATGCAGCCCGACGACCGCGTGCCAGAGCTGCCGGCGAAGTTCGCTCCGCTCGGCCTGACCTACGACGACGTCCTGCTCATCCCGGGGCCGTCCGACGTCGTCCCCAACGAGGTCGACACCAGCAGCCGGCTGACCCGCCGGATCCGCCTCGCCGTCCCCCTCGTCTCCAGCGCGATGGACACCGTCACCGAGGCCCGCATGGCGATCGCCATGGCCCGGGTCGGGGGCGTGGGCATCCTGCACCGCAACCTGGCCGCCGAGGAGCAGGCCGGCCAGGTCGACCTGGTCAAGCGCTCCGAGGCCGGCATGGTGACCAACCCGGTGACCGCCTCGCCGGACAACACCCTCGCCGAGCTCGACGCGCTCTCCGCCCGCTACCGCATCTCCGGCGCGCCCGTCGTCGACGCCGACGGCGTGCTGGTCGGCATCTGCACCAACCGCGACATGCGGTTCGAGACCGACAAGAACCGGCTCGTCCGCGACGTGATGACGCCGATGCCGCTCGTGACCGCGCCCGTCGGGGTCGACGCCGACACCGCGCTGCAGCTGCTCTCCCGGCACAAGGTCGAGAAGCTGCCGCTGGTCGACGACGCCGGCCGGCTGCGCGGGCTGATCACCGTCAAGGACTTCGTCAAGCGCGACCAGTACCCCAACGCCACCAAGGACGCCGACGGCCGCCTGGTCGTCGGCGCCGCCCTCGGGGTGGGCGACGACGCCTACAAGCGCGCCGGCCTGCTCGTCGACGCCGGCGTCGACGTCCTCATCGTCGACACCGCGCACGGCCACCAGCGCGCCGTCCTCGACATGGTCGCCCGGGTCAAGGAGGACTTCGGCGGCGAGGGCGGCATCGACGTCGTCGGCGGCAACGTGGCCACCCGCGCCGGCGCCCAGGCGCTCATCGACGCCGGCGCCGACGCGGTCAAGGTCGGGGTCGGCCCCGGCTCGATCTGCACCACCCGCGTCGTGGCCGGCGTGGGCGTCCCGCAGGTCACCGCCGTCTACGAGGCGTCGCTGGCTGCCGGCCCGGCCGGCGTCCCGGTCATCGCCGACGGCGGCCTGCAGTACTCCGGCGACATCGCCAAGGCGCTGGTCGCCGGCGCGTCGACCGTGATGATCGGCGGGCTGTTCGCCGGCGTCGAGGAGGCGCCCGGCGAGCTGGTCTTCGTCAACGGCAAGCAGTTCAAGACCTACCGCGGCATGGGCTCGCTGGGCGCCATGCAGAAGCGCGGCAACCAGTCGTACAGCCGCGACCGCTACTTCGCCGACGACGTCCTCTCCGACGACAAGCTCGTCCCCGAGGGCATCGAGGGCCAGGTGCCCTACCGCGGCCCGCTCGCCGGCGTCGCCCACCAGCTCGTCGGGGGCCTGCGGGCGTCGATGGGCTACGCGGGCGCGCCGACCATCGACCACCTGCGCGAGCACGGGCAGCTCACCCGGATCACCTCTGCCGGCCTGGTCGAGAGCCACCCGCACGACATCCAGATGACCGTCGAAGCACCCAACTACCGGGGGCGGTGACGATGCCCGTGCGCGAGACCGTCGAGATCGGCCTCAACCGCTTCGCCCGCCGCGGCTACGACCTCGACGAGGTCTCGATCGTGCCGTCGCGGCGCACCCGGGACGTCGACGACGTCTCGACCGCCTGGCAGATCGACGCCTTCCGCTTCGACATCCCCCTGGTCACCAGCCCCTCGGACGCCGTGGTCAGCCCCGAGACGGCGATCGCGGTCGGGCAGGCCGGCGGCCTCGGCGTGCTCAACGCCGAGGGGCTGTGGGCCCGCTACGAGGACCCGCTGCCGGTGTACCGCAAGCTGCGCGAGGCGGCCGGCCGGGTCGGCCCGCCGGTCGCGCTGCTGCAGGAGGTCTACTGCGAGCCGGTCAAGCCCGACCTGATCACCGCGCGGATCCGGGAGGTGCGCGACGCCGGGGTGACGACGGCGGTCCGCGTCTCGCCGCAGCACACCGAGCAGCTCGCCCCCGCGGCGCTGGCCGCCGGGGTCGACCTGCTGGTCATCCAGGGCACCGTGGTCTCGGCCGAGCACGTCACCACCCAGGGAGACGCGCTCAACCTCAAGGAGTTCATCGCCGACCTCGACGTGCCGGTCATCGTCGGCGGCGCGGCCGACTACCGCACCGCGCTGCACCTCATGCGCACCGGCGCGGCCGGCGTGATCGTCGGCGTCGGCGCCGACAGCTTCTCCACGACCGACCTCGTGATGGGCATCCGCGTGCCGCTGGCCAGCGCGATCGCCGACGCCGCGGCCGCCCGCCGCGACTACCTCGACGAGACCGGCGGCCGCTACGTGCACGTCATCGCCAACGGCCGGATCGAGACCAGCGGGTCGATCGCTCGGGCGCTGGCCTGCGGCGCCGACGCCGTCCAGCTGGGCGAGCCGCTGCGGATCGGCCGCGAGGTGCCCGGCGGCGGTGTGTGGTGGGACTCGGTGGCCGCCCACCCGCGGCTGCCCCGGGGCGGCGCCTCGGCGCCGCTGCCGCCGGCCGGCTCGCTGCAGCAGGTGCTGCTCGGCCCGGCCGAGGAGGCCGACGGCCGCACCAACCTCTTCGGCGCGCTGCGCCGCACCATGGCCAAGACCGGCTACCGGGACCTCAAGGAGTTCCAGCGGGTCGACCTCGTCCTAGGGGGAGGGACCCCCCGGGAGGGGGCCCCCGGGCAGCAGAGCCTGGGGGGCTGAGCGGGTGGACTTCCCGACCGTCCTGGTCGTCGACTTCGGCGCGCAGTACGCCCAGCTCATCGCCCGGCGGGTCCGCGAGGCCGGCGTCTACTCCGAGATCGTCCCGTCGACGACGCCGGCCGAGGAGATCCTGGCCCGCAAGCCGGCCGCGATCGTGCTCTCCGGCGGGCCGTCGAGCGTCTACGCGCCCGGCGCCCCGCAGATCGACCCGGCGCTGTTCGAGTCCGGCACCCCGGCGTTCGGCATCTGCTACGGCTTCCAGGCGATGGCGCAGACGCTCGGCGGCACCGTCGCGCGCACCGGCGACCGGGAGTACGGCGGCACCCCGCTGACCGTCACCACCGGCGGTGCGCTGTTCGGCAGCCTGCCGGTGCAGCAGTCGGTGTGGATGAGCCACGGGGACGCCGTCGCCGAGGCCCCGCCCGGCTTCACCGTCACGGCCACCTCGACCGGGGCGCCGGTCGCCGCGTTCGAGGACGTCGACCGCAAGCTCGCCGGGGTGCAGTTCCACCCCGAGGTGCGGCACACCTCGCACGGCCAGTCGGTGCTCGAGCACTTCCTCTTCGACATCGCCGGCCTCGAGCGGACCTGGACGATGAGCAACGTCGTCGACGAGCAGGTGGCCGCGATCCGCGAGCAGATCGGCGACCGACGGGCGCTGTGCGCGCTGTCCGGCGGGGTCGACTCCGCGGTCGCCGCGGCGCTGGTGCAGCGCGCCATCGGCGACCGGCTCACCTGCGTGTACGTCGACCACGGGCTGATGCGCGCGGGGGAGACCGAGCAGATCGAGCGGGACTTCGCCGCGACCACCGGGGCGGACCTCCGGGTCGTCGACGCGAGCGAGCAGTTCCTCTCCGCGCTGGCCGGGGTCGGCGACCCGGAGGAGAAGCGGAAGATCATCGGCCGCGAGTTCATCCGGGTGTTCGAGCAGGCGGCCACCGACGTCGTCGCCGACGCCCAGGCGCACGGCGAGAGCGTCGACTTCCTGGTGCAGGGCACGCTCTACCCCGACGTCGTCGAGTCCGGGGGCGGCACCGGGACGGCGAACATCAAGAGCCACCACAACGTCGGCGGGCTGCCCGAGGACCTCACGTTCACCCTCGTCGAGCCGCTGCGCACGCTCTTCAAGGACGAGGTGCGCGAGGTGGGCCGGCAGCTCGGCCTGCCCGACCGCCTGGTGCAGCGGCAGCCCTTCCCCGGGCCGGGGCTGGGCATCCGCATCGTCGGCGAGGTGACCCGCGAGCGGCTGGACGTGCTGCGCAGGGCCGACGCCATCGCCCGCGAGGAGCTCACGAACGCGAAGCTGGACACCGAGATCTGGCAGTGCCCGGTGGTGCTGCTCGCCGACGTCCGCTCGGTGGGCGTGCAGGGCGACGGGCGCACCTACGGGCACCCGGTCGTGCTCCGCCCTGTGTCCAGCGAGGACGCCATGACCGCCGACTGGACCCGCCTGCCCTACGACGTGCTGGCGAGGATCTCCACGCGGATCACCAACGAGGTGCCCGACGTCAACCGCGTCGTCCTCGACGTCACGAGCAAGCCGCCCGGCACCATCGAATGGGAATGAGCGGTAGAAGGACCCCGCTGCCCCCCACCGCTCGCACGCTCGCGGCGGGCCCCTGCAGCGGGGCCGTTCCAGCACGTCACGTGGCCCGGTAGGAGAGGGCGCGGCCGTCGGGGGCGGTGAGGGTGAGCCGGTCACCGTCGACGGCGGCGGTCGGCCCGCTGTCGAGCACGGCGAGCACGTGCTCGTCCTGCCGGCCCAGGCCCTCGGGGCACCCGACGTCGTCGCGGTCGACCACCAGGGTGAGGACGTCGCCGTCGACGGACCACGTGCCGAGGAAGGGCTTGCACCCGGTCGAGCCGGTCAGCGAGCCGTCCGGCGCCAGGAGGAGAGTCCCGGGCTCGGCGGTCGACACCGTGGACGACGCCGTCTGACCGTCCACCAGGGTGTCGAGCACCCAGGTGGTCCCGGCCAGCTCGCGGTCGGGCACCGGAGCCGGTTCGCGGAAGCGCAGGGCCACGTCGGTCCCGGTGAGCACGAGCTCCGACCCCTCGAGGGCGGCCCGGTCGACCGATCCCAGCGCGGAGACGAACGCCGTCTCGGCCGCCATGACGTCGGGGTCGCAGCCCATCTCGGTGCCGCCGAGGCCCTCGACGGTCAGCGCGCCGTCGTCCAGGCGGTAGGTGCCGGAGAAGTGGTTGCAGAACGACCGCCCCGACAGCTCCCCGTCCCCGAACACCAGCGTCGCCACGACGCCGGCCGGCTGGGGGAGGGGCGCTCCGCCGGCGCTGCCCGACACCAGCTCCCAGCTGCCGAGGACGTCGGGCCGCGGCGACCCGGCGGAGCCGCCGCACGCGGCGAGCACCAGCAGCCCCGTGACCAGGAGCACCGCCGTCCGCACCACGCCGTGCAGCGTCGCGGGCGGGGATCCCGCCGCGCAAGCAGCAGGGCCCGGGGAGCCGAAGCTCCCCGGGCCCTCGTGACGTCCGCTCCTGCGGTGTCAGCGCTTCTCGCGCGACCTGCGCAGCTCCCGGGCCAGCAGCAGGACGCCGGCGCCGATCAGCACGATCCAGAGCAGTCCGCCGTCCTCGAACACCGAGAGCGGGAAGGTCACGCCGACCAGGGTGACCAGCGCCAGGACGGTGAACAGGACTCCCGGCACCAGGGCGACCAGGTCGACCCTGCGGCGCTGCGGCGGGGGCGGCGGCGCCGGGTCCTCCAGCGCCAGGGGCATCACTTCCTGCCAGGCCCGCTCCTGCCAGGCCGTGGGCGTGGTGGGGAACTCGCTGTAGTCGGGCTCAGGCACGCTGCACCTCCACGTCTCCGACTCCGGACTCGATGGTGATCACGAACTCGGCCCGTCCGTCGTCGCTCCAGGCGGCGCCGCGACCCGGGTCGAGCGAGTCGAGGCCGCCCTCGCCGTCGAAGACCTGCACGTCGCCGATGCCCTGGTCGACCCGGAGGACGACGTCGGCCGAGTAGGGGACGAGGACGTCGAGGTCGCCGACACCGTGCTCGATGCGCAGGCGGATCGGGTCGTCGACGTCGGTGAGGTCGACGTCGGACAGGTCGACGGTCATGTCGCCGGCGCCGAGCTCGTAGAGCGGCCGGACGTCGCCCGGGACCGCGGGCCGGTAGGTGCGCTCGCCGACCCCGCCGCCGTAGTTCCACGGCGCGGCGCTCGCCGCGATCGTGGCGAGCGACAGCAGGGAGCCGAGGGCGATCAGGCCACCCCGGGAGCGCCGGCCGCGGCTGAACGCGGCGGCCACCAGGCCGAGGCCGACGACCAGGAGCGCCGCGGCGAGGAAGCGGGCCGGGTCGACGTCCCAGGCGGTGAGCCGGGTGACCAGGACCAGGGCGCCGACGACGATGAGCAACCCGGCGATGGTCATGCCCGGCACCCGGGAGCGGGGACCGGCGGCCTGCCGCCGCTCCAGCGCCCGGTCGCGCCGGCCGGGGCCGGTCACCGAGGCGCCCGGCATGAGCAGCCAGAGCAGCAGGTAGACGAGGATGCCCGAGCCGCCGGCGAAGGCGAGGGCGACGAAGCCGACGCGCCAGAGCAGCGGGTCGATGCCGCTGTACTCGGCGAGGCCGCCGGCGACGCCGCCGAGCATCCGGTCTCCGCTGCGGCGCAGCGGTGCGCGGACCGCCGGTTCCGGCGGTGGGGGCTCGGCGGCCGGTGGTTCCACCGGCGGAGCGGGAGGGGGTGCGGATGTCATGCCAGCAGCCTCCCCGCCGCGGGGGCCGGTGGACATCCGGGATCGCCCCCATCCGACCCTGGTCCCGGGAACCGCCGCCGACCCGGGTGATCACCGGTGTCCCGCGCGGGGGAGCGGTGCGACCATCGGAAACGTGACCACCCCTGTCGCGGGGACCCCGGCCGTCGGGGAGCCGCCCCGCCCGCCGCTGGCGCGCCCCCGCTCGGGCCGCGTGCTGGCCGGCGTCGCCGCCGGTACCGCCGCGCACCTGCGGCAGGACCCGCTGCTGGTGCGCGCCGCGTTCGTCGTCCTGGCCGCGCTGGGCATCGGCGTCGTCCTCTACGGCCTGCTCTGGCTGACCATGCCGGTCGCCGAGCCCGGCGCGGAGCCGGTGGTGGCGCTGGCGCCCGGCAAGCAGCGCAGCAAGAGCCAGCTGGTCGGCCTGGCGGTGCTCGCCATCCTCGGCGTCACGCTGTTCGGGCAGGTGCTCTCGCTCGGCAACGGCAACGTCGTCCTGCCCCTGGTCCTGGTCGCCGCGGGCCTGGCGGTCATCTGGCGGCAGCTGGACACCGACCGCACGCTGGCCCTGCCCGGCGTCAAGTGGCTGCTCGCCGGCGGGATCCTGCTCGGCGCGACGGGGCTGGTCCTGCTGCTGGCCACGACCGGCCAGCTGGCCAACGCGCGCAACGGCTTCGCCGCGACCCTGGTCATCCTCGTCGGCATCGTGCTGGCCACCGCGCCGCTGTGGCGGCGGTTGCTGGACTCCCGCGACGCCGAGCGGGCCGCGCGCATCCGGTCGGAGGAACGGGCCTCCGTCGCCGCCCACCTGCACGACTCGGTGCTGCAGACCCTGGCGCTGATCCAGCGCAACGCCGACGACGCCGAGGCCGTCGGCCGGCTCGCCCGCGGTCAGGAGCGCGAGCTGCGCACCTGGCTCTACGAGCCGCAGGTCGCCGCCGGCGGTACCTGGGCCGGGCTGGTGGCGCGGGTCGTCGCCGAGGTCGAGGCCGACCACGCGCTCACCGTCGACTCGGTGGTCGTCGGCGACGCCCCGGTCGACGACGCCCTGGCCGCGCTCGGCGCCGCCACCCGCGAGGCGCTGGTCAACGCGGCGAAGCACTCCGGCGCGCCGTCGGCCGACCTCTACACCGAGGTCGGGGCGGGCGGGGTGTCGGTGTTCGTCCGCGACCGCGGGAAGGGCTTCGACCCCGACACCGTGCCCGACGACCGGCGCGGCCTGCAGGACTCGGTCCGCGGGCGGCTCACCCGGCTGGGCGGCACGGCGGAGATCCGGTCGGCCGTGGGAGAAGGAACGGAAGTGGAGCTCGTCTTGCCGAGGCAGGTGGCCGCGTGAGCGATCTGGTGCGGGTGTTCGTCGTCGACGACCACGCGATGGTCCGCGCCGGCGTGCGCGCCGAGCTGGGGGACGACGTCGAGTTCGTCGGCGAGGCCGCCGACGTCCCGAGCGCGGTCGAGGGCATCCGGGCGACCGCGCCGGACGTCGTCCTGCTCGACGTGCACCTGCCCGGTGGGGGCGGGCGCACGGTGCTCGAGACGCTGCGCGCCGAGCTGCCGTCGGTGCGCTGGCTGGCGCTGTCGGTGTCCGACGCCGCCGAGGACGTCATCGCGGTCATCCGGGCCGGGGCGCGGGGGTACGTCACCAAGACGATCTCCGGGGCCGACCTGCTCGCCGCCGTCCGCCGGGTGGCCGACGGCGACGTCGTCTTCAGCCCGCGCCTGGCCGGGTTCGTGCTCGACGCCTTCGCCGCCTCCGGGCCGGCAGCCCCGGCGCCGGCCGAGGACCCGGCGACCGATCCCGGGCTGGACCTGCTGTCGGCCCGCGAGCGCGAGGTCATGCAGCTGCTGGCCCGCGGCTACACCTACCGCGAGATCGGGTCGCGGCTGTTCATCTCGGTGAAGACCGTCGAGTCGCACGCGTCGAACGTGCTGCGCAAGCTGCAGCTGTCCAACCGCAACGAGCTCACGAGGTGGGCGGCGACCAACCGGCTGCTGTGAGGCGGCGTGTGCTGGTCGGCCTGGGGATCGTCGTCTGCGTGCTGGCGCTGGTCGTGACGCTCTTCTGGGCCTTCCAGCGCCGGCTGGTCTACCTGCCGCAGGGAGCGCCCGGGCCCGTGCCGGCCGGCGCCCGGGAGGTCGAGCTGACCACCGCCGACGGCCTGCGGCTGGGTGGGTGGTTCTACGAGGGGGACGACGGCGCGCCGGCGGTGCTGGTCGCCAACGGCAACGGCGGGCACCGGGGCATGCGCGCGCCGCTGGCCCGGGCGCTGCACGACGCCGGGCTGTCGGTGCTCCTCTTCGACTACCGCGGCTACGGCGGCAACCCCGGCGACCCCACCGAGGAGGGGCTGGCCCGCGACGTCCGGGCGGCCCGCGCCTTCCTGCTCGAGGAGACCGGGGCGCCGCTGCTCTACTACGGCGAGAGCCTGGGCGCCGCCGTCGTCACCGAGCTGGCCGTCGAGCACCCGCCGGCCGCGCTGGTGCTGCGCTCGCCGTTCACCGACCTGGCCGCCGTCGGCAGCCACCACTACCCGTTCCTGCCGGTCCGCCTGCTGCTGCGCGACCGGTTCCCGGTGGCCGAGCGGATCGCCGGCGTGCGGGTGCCCACCGTGGTCGTCCTGGGCACCGCCGACTCGATCGTGCCGCCCGCGCAGAGCCGCGCCGTCGCCGACGCCGCCGCCGGGCTCGACCGGCTGGTCGAGGTGCCCGGCGCCGACCACAACGACGCCGTCCTGCTCGACGGGCCGGATCTGGTGGGCGCCGTCGTCGAGCTGGCCGGTCAGCTCGACTGAGCCGCCACGAAGTCGCGGGCCTCCTCGACCAGCGACGGCCACGCCGGCGACGGGGCGACGACGACCCAGCCGTTCATCGGCCGGCCGTCCATGGGCTCGAACTGCTCGGCCCGCCCGCCGGCCACCAGCGCGTCGCGCCGCGCGGGGGGCAGCTTGAGCACGAGCTGCTCCTGCCACCAGATCGCGAAGAACGTGCGGCCGGTCCGCAGGCCCTGCGAGCCGAACATGCTGCCGCGGGTCACCGCGCCGTCCACCACGCGGTCGGCGAGCTCGTCCCAGGCGGTCATGCCGTGAAGACCACGTGGAAGGCCTCGGCCAGCCGGCCCTCCGGCAGGTCGAACCGCCGCGCCGTCTGGGCCATCCAGCCGCGCACGAACCCGTCCAGGTCCGGCACGTGGCTGACCTGGCTCTTGTGCTGGCGCAGCGCCTCGAGCTTGCGGTCGGCGACGTCGGTGACGTCGACGGCGTGGTCGGCGCGCGGGCTGGCGCCGAGCCACACCTCGGCGACCGTCCACGCCTCGAGCCCCTCGTCGGCGAGCAGCTCGGGCCAGGCGAAGGGGTTGCGGGCGTCGGGGTAGACCGCCCGCAGCGTCGACTCGCCGACCGTCATGTGGTCGGGGTGGCTCGCCCCGATGCGCTCGTAGAAGCGCTCCGGCGAGCTGGTCAGCACCCTCTGCGGCCGGACCTGCCGGATCACCCGGCTGATGTCGCGGCGCAGGTCGAGCGACAGCTCCAGCCGGCCGTCCGGGTAGCCCAGGAAGCGCACGTCCTCGACGCCCACCGCGGCCGCGGCGGCCCGCTGCTCGGCCCGCCGCAGCGGGCCCATCTCGTGCCGCGGCGTCTCGTCGAAGCCGCCGGCGTCGCCGTCGGTGACGATGCAGTAGGTCACCTCGGTGCCGGCGTCCACCCAGGTGGCCACCGTGCCGGCGCTGCCGAAGTCGACGTCGTCGGGGTGGGCGAGCACGCACAGCGCCCGCTCCACGTGCTCGGCTGGCTTCGTCGGCCGGGCGAACGGATTCGTCACCCGCCGGACTCTAGGCGCGCCCTCACCACTCCGGGGGATGAACCCGGCGCCCGATCCTGCCGACGTCCTGGTCGGGCGCGGCTGCGCCACCGACCAGGGAACGGAGGCCCATGGCCACCACCCGGAGGCGCCGGCCGGCGCCACCGACGCCCGCCGTGCTCGCCGCGGCGGCCGTCGTGCTGGGCTGGTCGCTGGCCGCGGTGTGGCTGCCCGCGGACGTCTTCGGCGTCGTCGTCTCCAACCTGGCCCAGCTGGGGGCGGCCGCGGCCGCGAGCCTGGCCCTCGCCTGGCGCGCCGTCCGCTCCACCGGCCGGCTGGCCTGGACGTGGGCCACCTTCGCCCTCGCCTGCTCCTGCTGGACCGCCGGGCAGCTGTACTGGGCGGTCGAGGAGATGTCCGGGCACGGCATCCCGTTCCCGTCGGTCGCCGACGTCGGCTTCCTGCTCTTCCCCGTCGTCGCCGCGGTCGGGCTGCTCCTGCACCCCGCCGAGGGTGGCACCCGCGCCCGGTGGCAGCGCGCGATGGACGCGGTCATGACCGCCGCCGCGGTCGGCCTGGTCAGCTGGGAGACCTCGCTCGGCGTCGTCATGGCCGGGGGGTTCGCCGACGACGTCCTCTCCTCGCTGCTCCTGGTCGCCTACCCGGTCCTCGACGTGGTCCTCGTCGTCCTCACCGTGGCCACGCTGGCCCGCAGCCAGCGGCGCAGCCTCGATCTCGTCCTCGTGGCCGCGGGCCTGGTCTCGATCGGCGTCTCCGACAGCACGTTCGCCTACCTGCAGACCACCGGCGGTTACGACGGCGGGCTGGTCGACAGCGGCTGGGTGGTGGGCTTCCTGCTCGTCGCGCTGGCCGGGACGCTGCCGCGGCCGGTGGGGGAGGCGAGCACGGCCGGCTCGAGCGGCGCCGTCGTCCGGACCGCCCTGCTGCCCTACGTCCCGGTGGCCGCGGGGCTGGCCTCCAGCCTGGTGGTCACGCTCGTCGGGCGGACGCTGGGCAGCGTCGAGACCATCCTGGCGACGGTGGTCATCTCGCTGCTGCTGGCCCGCCAGTTCCTCGCCCTGCGGGAGAACGTCCGCCTCGCCGAGGAGCTGGCCGCGCGCGAGGCGCTGCTGGTGCACCAGGCGTCCCACGACGGGCTCACCGGCCTGGCCAACCGCGCGCTGTTCCGCGACCGGGTCGAGCGGGCGCTGCAGGCCCACGCCGACGGGGGCAGCGCCGTCGCGCTGGTCTTCCTCGACCTCGACGACTTCAAGGTCGTCAACGACACGCTGGGCCACGCCAGCGGCGACGAGCTGCTGATCCGCGTCGCGGAGCGGCTCACCGGCGCCATGCGGTCCGGCGACCTCGTCGCCCGGCTCGGCGGTGACGAGTTCGCCGTCCTGCTCGCCGACGACGACGCAGCGGGCCCCGCGCACCGGGCGCTCGAGGCCTTCCACGCGCCGTTCGCGGTGGGTGCCCGTGCCGTCGGCGTGCGCGCCAGCGTCGGGGTGTGCACCGTGGCGCCGGACGACCCGCCGTGCACCGTGGACGAGCTGCTCGTCCGCTCCGACCTGGCGATGTACTCCGCCAAGAGGTCCGGCAAGGACCAGGTGGTCAGCTACACCAGCGGCCTGCACCTGGCCGAAGTGGAGGACCGCGTGCTGCACGAGCGGCTGCGGGCGGCGATCGCGGCGTCCCAGGTCACGCTGGAGTACCAGCCGATCGTGGAGGTCGGCACCGGGCGGATCTCCTCGCTGGAGGCGCTGGCCCGCTGGCGCCCGGGCGGCATCGACGTCGGCCCCGACGTCTTCATCCCGGTCGCCGAGCGGACCGGCCTCATCGACGAGCTCACCGCCGCCCTGCTGGCCGAGGCGTGCGCGCAGGTGACCGCCTGGTCCGTCGAGGCCGGCCGACCGCTGTCGGTGCACGTCAACGTGCCGCCGTCGTCGCTGGCCTCGCCGGAGTTCGTCCGGTCGGTAGGGCGGCTGGTCGCCCGCCACCGGCTCGCCGCCGGGCAGCTGGTCCTGGAGATCACCGAGTCGGGGATCCTCGAGGACCCGGCGCAGGCCGAGGGCGTCGTCGCGCACCTGCGCGCGCTCGGCGTCGGCGTCTCCCTCGACGACTTCGGGGTGGGCCAGTCCTCCCTCGCCCGGCTGGGCAGCATCGCGCTGGACTCGGTCAAGATCGACCGGTCCTTCCTCGAGCGGATCGACACCGACCCGCCGCAGGCCACCCTGCTGGCCGCGGTGCTCCGGCTGGCCCGCGACATCGGCCTGCCCGTCGTGGCCGAGGGCGTGGAGCGGCCGCGGCAGCTGGAGATGCTCCGCGAGCTCGGCTGCCCGCTCGCGCAGGGCTTCCTCCTCGGGCAACCGGTCGCGGCCGCCGCCGTCCCGGGGCTGCTGTCCGACCAGCTCGTCGCGCTGACCCCCTAGCTCACGGCCGCCAGGCCGGCGAGCTTGTCGGGGTTGCCCATCAGCAGCACCTGCTCGACCAGGCCGTCCACCAGCACCAGCTGCAGCGCCATGTACGGCCCGGCGTCGGTGCGGACGACGACCGCGGGCGCCCCGTTGAGCTCGACCGGCTCGACCCGCATGCCGGGCAGCGCGGTGCCCTGGGGGGCGACGGCGGCGAGGAACCGGGCCACCTTGCCGGCGCCGACGATCGGGCGCGGCGGCGCCTTGACCAGGCCGCCGCTGTCGGCCACCAGCACGACGCCCGGCGACATCGCCGCCAGCAGCGCGTCGACGTCCCCGCCGACCGCGGCCTCGAGGAAGCGCTCGGTGACCTCGCGCGCCGACCGGCGGTCGGTGTCGAACCGCGGCCGCCGCGCCTGCACGTGCTCGCGCGCCCGGTGCCCGAGCTGCCGGACGGCGGCCTCCGAGCGGTCCAGGGCGGCGGCCACCTCCGCCCACGGCAGGCCGAACACCTCGCGCAGGACGAAGACCGCGCGCTCGACGGGGGAGAGCGTCTCCAGGACGACGAGCACCGCGAGCGAGACCTCCTCGCCGAGCTCGGCCGCCTCGGCCGGGTCGTGCCGGGGGTCGGCCTCCGCGCCGGTGAGGAGCGGCTCCGGCAGCCACGGGCCGACGTAGGTCTCCCGCTGCGCCCGCGCCGACCGCAGCCGGTCCAGCGCCAGGCGGGTGGTGATCCGCACCAGGTACGCCCGCTCGTCGACGACGTCGTCGCGGTCGGCCGCCGACCAGCGGAGCCAGGTGTCCTGCACGGTGTCCTCGGCGTCGGCGACGCTGCCGAGCATCTCGTAGGCGACGGTGAACAGCAGCCGGCGGTGCCGGTCGAAGGCCTCCAGCGGGTCGCTCACGACTGCACCTCGCAGCTCGTCATGGTCCGTCGTCCTCTCTCCGCAGGGTGTCCCATGGAGACGGGACGGCGGCCCCCGGTGTGACATCCGGCGCTTCCGGACCGAGATCGGCCGCGGAAACCCCTGGTCGGCCGCCCGCCACGTCCGCCATGCTGTCCGACCGTGGTGGTCCAGGCACGCCCCGTGGTCGGCCGGGCGGCGCTGCCCACCACCGCGGTCGCCGCCGCCGTCGCCCTGGTGGCCGGCTGCCTGGCCGCGATGCTCGTCCTGCCCTCCGACGTCTGGTCGCGCTACGTCTCCAACCTGGCCCAGGTCGTCGCGCCGGCCGGCGCGGCCGCCGCCCTGGCCTGGCGGGCCCGGCGGTCGGCGGGCCGGCTGCGCTGGGGCTGGGGGCTGCTGGCCGTCGGCTGCGCCGCCTGGGCGGCGGGGCAGTCCTGGTGGGCCAGCGAGGAGATCCGCGGCGACGGGATCCCGTTCCCCTCGGTGGCCGACGTCGGCTTCCTCGTCTTCCCCCTGCTGGCCGCCGCCGCCCTGCTGCTCTACCCGACCGACGGCGGTGCCCGGGGGCGCTGGCGGCGGACCTCCGACGCCCTCATGACCTCGGCCGCCGTCGGCCTGGTCAGCTGGGAGACCGTGCTCAGCGCCGTCAGCGACCGCTCGGCCGAGCTGAGCCGGCTGGCGTGGGTGCTGTTCCTCGCCTACCCGGTGCTCGACGTCGTCCTGATCGTCCTCGCCGTGCTGACCGCGACCCGCACGCGCGGGCCGCGGCTGCCGCTGCTGCTGGTCTGCGCCGGGGTGGTCGCGCTCAGCGTCGCCGACAGCGCGTTCGCCTACCTGCAGGCGACGTCGTCCTACAACGGGGGCTCGGCCGACCTCGGCTGGATCGTCGGCTTCCTGCTGCTGGCGCTCGCCGGGGTGGCCCGCACGGGGGCGACGGAGGTCGGGAACGACGACGCCGGCGACCTGGGCACCGGCGACCCGGCGGCGGAACTGCGCGCCGACCTGCTGCCGTACGTGCCGGTCGCCGTCGCGCTGGTGGCGACCGTCGTCTTCGCGCTGGGCGGCGGTCGGCTCGGCGTCGCCGAGGTGGTCCTGTCGACGGTCGTGATCACGCTGATCCTGGTGCGCCAGTACGCGATGCTGCGGGAGAACGTGCGGCTCGGCGGCCGGCTGGCCCGGCGCGAGGCGATGCTGCGGCACCAGGCGTTCCACGACGGGCTGACCGGGCTGGCCAACCGTGCGCTGTTCCTCGACCGGCTGGAGCAGGCGCTCAACCGGCACCGCCGCCGGCAGAGCCCGGTCGCGCTGCTCTTCCTCGACCTCGACGACTTCAAGGTCGTCAACGACACCCTCGGGCACGCGGCCGGCGACGAGCTGCTGGTGCAGGTGGCGGCGCGGCTGCAGGACGCGACCCGCGACGTGGACACGGTCGCCCGGCTCGGCGGCGACGAGTTCGCGGTCCTGCTGGAGAGCGGAGCGGACGTGCACTCGGCGAGCGCCCGGGCGCTGGAGGCGCTGCGCTCACCGGTCGTGCTGGGTGGGCGGCCGGTGACGGTGCGGGCCAGCGTCGGGGTCTGCGTCCTCGGCCCGGACGACCCGCCGGCCCGCCCCGACGCGCTGCTGGTGCGCTCGGACACCGCGATGTACGCGGCGAAGCGGTCGGGCAAGGGGCAGGTCGTCACCTACACACCGGGGCTGCACCTCGAGGAGGTCGAGGACTTCACGCAGGCGGACCGGCTGTGCCGGGGGCTGACCGACGGGGAGGTGACGCTGGCCTACCAGCCGATCGTCGAGCTCGGCACCGGCCGGATCGTCGCCCTGGAGGCGCTGGCCCGCTGGCGGCCCGACGGCCGGGAGGTGCCGCCGTCGGTGTTCGTGCCGCTGGCCGAGCGGGCCGGGCTGCTCGACCGGCTGACCGGGGTGCTGCTGGAGCAGGCGTGCGACCGCGTCGCCACGTGGTCGGCCCAGTGCGACGCCGTCCTGTCGGTGCACGTCAACATCGCGCCGGCGTCGCTGGCGTGGACCGGTCTGGTGCCGCGGGTGCGCGGGCTGGTGGCCCGGTACGAGCTGGCCCCCGGTCAGCTGGTGTTGGAGCTGACGGAGACCGGTCTGCTGGCGCACGAGGAGGCCGCGGAGCGGGTCATCCGGGAGCTGCGCGAGGTCGGGGTCGGGGTGGCGCTGGACGACTTCGGCGTCGGCCAGTCCTCGCTCGCCCGGCTGGGCGCGCTCACCCTCGAGTCGGTGAAGATCGACCGGTCGTTCCTCGCCCGGATCGACAGCGACGAGCGGGAGGCGACGCTGCTCGGCGCGGTGTTCCGGCTGGCCCGCGACCTGGCGCTACCGGTGGTGGCCGAGGGCGTCGAGCGCCCCGGCCAGCTCACCGCGCTGCGCCGGATGGGCTGCCCCCGGGTGCAGGGCTTCCTGCTGGCCCGGCCGCTGCCGCCGACCGCGGTGCCGGAGCTGCTGGGGAGCTCCGCCGTCCTGACCGGCTAGAGCTTGCCGCGGCCCTGGCGGAGCAGCATCAGGGCGAGCGTGGCGCCGTCCGGGCCGAGCGCGTCCTGGAACCTGGCCAGGATCTGCTGCTCGCGGGCGAGGGAGAGCCGGGTGCCGCCGGCGGCGGCGCGCAGCGCGCCGATCTCCTTCGAGATCGCCAGCCGGCGCTGGACGAGCTCGATGATCCCGGCGTCGCAGGCGTCGATCTCGCCGCGCAGCTCGCCGATGCGGGCGGCGGTCTCGGTGGCGGCGTCAGCGGTGGTGGTGCTCATCGGAACGGCTCCTCAGGGCGGTCCGGGCCGTCGGACCCCGGGAACGAGAGACGCCCCGGGCTCTTCGGGCCCGGGGCGTCGGTTGCTGTGGTCGCTCAGCCAGCAGTGACGGACACCGGATCCCGATGCCCGTGGTAAAAGCTGACGCTGGCGAGCTGCACGGCGAGGAGTCTGCCACAGCCGTCGCCGCGCCGGCCACCAGGTGCCCCGGACGGGTGTCGCGGGGGGCCTCCCCGGACCCGGGAGGAGGTGTCACCCGATCGGCTTACAGTGATGTGGTCATGAGCAGCGCCCAACCCCTCCCCGGTACCGCCACCCTCCAGCGCACGGCTCGGGGCCCGGCGGGGCGTGACCTCGACCGCATGCTCGCCGGGCTCAACGGCCCGCAGCGCGACGCCGTCGTCCACGAGGGCGGGCCGCTGCTGATCGTCGCCGGCGCCGGCTCGGGCAAGACGCGGGTGCTCACCCACCGGATCGCCTACCTGCTGGGCGCCCGCGGGGTGCAGCCGGGCGAGATCCTCGCGATCACCTTCACCAACAAGGCCGCCGGCGAGATGAAGGAGCGGGTGGCCCAGCTCGTGGGGCCCCGCGCCCGCGCGATGTGGGTGTCGACGTTCCACTCGATGTGCGTGCGCATCCTGCGCGCCGAGGCGGCCAAGCTGGGCCTGAAGTCGTCGTTCACGATCTACGACCAGGGCGACTCGGTCCGGCTGATGACGATGGTCGCCCGCGACCTCGACCTCGACGCCAAGCGCTACCCGGGCCGCAGCCTCGCCGCGCAGGTGTCGAACCTGAAGAACGAGCTGGTCGACGAGGAGAGCTTCGTCCCGCAGACGGCGCCGGAGAAGGTGCTCGCCGAGGCCTACAAGCTCTACCAGCAGCGGCTGCGCCAGGCGCACGCGCTGGACTTCGACGACCTGATCATGACGACGACCCACCTGCTGCAGGCGTTCCCCGACGTCGCCGAGCACTACCGCCGGCGGTTCCGGCACGTCCTCGTCGACGAGTACCAGGACACCAACCACGCGCAGTACGTGCTCGTCCGCGAGCTGGTCGGGGGGACGGGTGGGGGACCGGCCGGCCCGGTGCCGCCGGCCGAGCTGTGCGTCGTCGGTGACGCCGACCAGTCGATCTACGCCTTCCGCGGCGCCACGATCCGCAACATCGACGAGTTCGAGCGGGACTACCCCGAGGCGACGACGATCCTGCTGGAGCAGAACTACCGCTCCACGCAGCGCATCCTGCGGGCCGCGAACACCGTCATCGCGAAGAACACCGGCCGGCGGCCGAAGAACCTGTGGACCGACGCCGGCGACGGCGAGCTGATCGAGGGCTACGTCGCCGACAACGAGCACGACGAGGCGGCCTGGGTCGCCGAGCGGATCGACGAGCTGGTGGACGAGGGCGACGTCGCCCCCAAGGACATCGCCGTCTTCTACCGGACCAACAACGCCTCCCGCGTCTTCGAAGAGGTGTTCATCCGGGTCGGCATGCCCTACAAGGTCGTCGGCGGCGTGCGCTTCTACGAGCGCAAGGAGGTCCGCGACGCGCTGGCCTACCTCAAGGTGGTCGCCAACCCGGCCGACGTCGTCAGCCTGCGGCGGGTGATCAACACCCCGAAGCGCGGCATCGGCGAGCGGGCCGAGGCGTGCATCGAGCAGTTCGCCGACCGCGAGCGCATCGCCTTCGCCTCGGCGCTGCGCCGGTGCAGCGAGGTGCACACGCTCGCCCCGCGGTCGCTCAAGGCGATCCAGGAGTTCGTCGCCCTGCTCGAGGAGTTCGAGCAGCTGGTCGAGACCGGCTCGGGTCCGGCCGCCCTGCTCGAGAGCATCCTCGACCGCACCGGCTACCTCGCCGAGCTGTCGGCCTCGACCGACCCGCAGGACGAGGGCCGCGTCGACAACCTCAACGAGCTCATCTCGGTGGCCGCCGAGTTCGAGGCGGCCAGCCCGGAGGGCACGGTCACCGACTTCCTCGAGCAGGTCTCGCTGGTGGCCGACGCCGACCAGATCCCGGTCTCCGGGGACGACGCCGGCGTCGTCACGCTGATGACCCTGCACACCGCCAAGGGGCTGGAGTTCCCGGTCGTCTTCCTGACCGGTCTGGAGGACGGCGTCTTCCCGCACCTTCGCGCGCTCGGCGACCCGCGGGAGCTGGAGGAGGAGCGCCGGCTGGCCTACGTCGGCATCACCCGGGCGCGGCAGCGGCTGTTCCTGTCGCGGGCGCAGGTGCGCACCAGCTGGGGGCAGCCGGCCTACAACCCGCCGTCCCGGTTCCTCGACGAGCTGCCGGCCGACACCGTGCACTGGACCCGCACCGAGCCGGTCCCCACGACGTCGAGCTACTCGTCCTCGGCACAGGCCCGGGTGGCGGCGACCGGCCTGTCGACCGGCGGCCTGCGCGGCGGCGCCGGCAACCGGGCGGTGATCTCGGTGGAGGTCGGCGACCGCGTCAGCCACGACGCCTTCGGTCTCGGCACCGTGGTCGAGGTGAACGGCGTCGGCGACAAGGCCCAGGCCACCGTCGACTTCGGCTCCGGCGGCACGAAGCGCCTCGTCCTGCGCTACGCCCCCCTCGTCAAGCTCTAGCGTCGACGAGCCGGCCCCGGAGGGGTTGGCGAGGAGGCGCTGGACGCCGCCCTGCGAGGCGGTCCGACGAGAGGGCCCGGAGGGTCCTCGAGGAGGCCCGGGAACGGCTCAGCGCCGGTGGGGGACGGCACGTGGCCGCGGTGCGGCCGGTAGGCCGGCAGATCACATGGTGACGTTCCGCTCGGCGAGCCACTCCTCGGTGTCGATCGGCCGGCCGTTCATGCCACCGCGGTGGATCTCGAAGTGCAGGTGCGGGCCGGTCGAGTAGCCCTCGCTGCCCACCTTGGCGATCTGGTCGCCCGCGTGGACGACGTCGCCGGCCTCCACGTCGTAGTAGCGCATGTGGCCGTAGATCTGGACGTTGCCGTCGGCGTCCTGGATGTAGACGGCGTTGCCGTACCCGGACGCCGCTCCGGCGCGGATGACGACGCCGTCGGACGCGGCGTAGATGGGGGTGCCCAGCGGTGCGGCCAGGTCGATGCCCCAGTGCATCTGGCCCCAGCGCATGCAGTAGCAGGTCGTCATGCGGCCCTGGACGGGCAGCACGGTCTCGGGCTCGCGGGCGGCGCGGGAGGCGGCCAGCTCGCCCAGGCGGGCCTGCGCCTCGGCCTCGGTGATGCTCTGCCGCATGGCGGCGTCGTCCATGCCGCCGGTCATCCCGATGTCGGTGGAGGCACCCAGGCCGTAGTCGGCCGCGGTGGCCGAGACGTCGGTGGTGTCGTCGCCGGCGAAGGACGGGACGCCGGCGATGACCGCGCCGGCGATGAGGGCGGCCAGCCAGAGGTGCGCCCGCCGGCCGGGCGGCAGGGGCAGCCGGCGACCGCGGGTGTGCTCGCTCCGCTCGGACTCCACCGCGGTCTCCGTAGCAGGACGGGTCGGGCGGCGGATCCCGGGCCGGGGAAGAGCCAGGGTCACGGGGAGCACCTTCCGGTGGTGGATCGACGAGCCCGGCTGGTGTCGGGAACGTGATCGGACCGTAACGATGCGTCAGGAGTCGACAAAGCACCTGCGGGACGTGTCGTGCCGCCCCCGCAGGACGCCGTGAGGCGTGTGACTGGTGGGGCTCAGGCGACGGCGGCCGGCAGGTCCGCCGCGGTCTCCGGCACCGGCCGGAGGCCGGCCAGCGTGGCCGCCACCTCGTCGAGGACGGCACGGTGGATGGGCAGCGACACGTGCCCCACGCCCCGCACGAGGACGTTGCGCGCCCGCAGGTCGGGGTGGTCGCACCGGCCGGAGCTGGTGGGCACGACCACCTGGTCGATGTCGCTGTAGACGGCCGTGATCGGGGTGCGGCAGCCCGGCGCGGGCTCGGCGAGCTCCTGCAGCAGGCCGGACCCGGGGCGCAGCTGGCGGATCAGCGGCGCCGGTACCACGTGCGCCCAGCGCGACCCCTGGTGCGGCGTGCCGAGGGTCACCAGCGACTCGACCCGGTCGCCGTCGAGCCGCTGCACGAGGTAGCGGGCGATGAGCCCGCCGAGGCTGTGGCCGACCACGTGGACACGGTCGTGGCCGGTCTCCTGGCACACGCGCTCGACGTGCTCGGCCAGGTCGGCGGCGCCCTGCCCGACGTCGCGGAGCAGGGGGCTGTAGTTCCAGGAGCAGACCGAGGCGAACCCCCGCCGGCGCAGGCTGCGGCGCATCACCGCGAACACCGAGCGGTTGTCGACCAGGCCGTGCACGAGCAGCACGGGGATGCGCGCGGCGAGCGGGTCGGCGGCGAACAGCGCGCGCACGGTGGGGGGCTGCACGCCGGGGCGGAACCGGCCGTCGGGGCGCAGCGGCTCGGTGCGCGTGCCGAGCGGGTAGAGCAGCGCGTGGGCGCCGACCCAGGCCAGCTCGGTGAGCCCGCCGGTCAGCGTCGCGGGGGTGCACAGCGACCGCAGCCCACCTCGCGTCGTCCCGGGGGGGACGGCGCCGGTGTGCGACTCTGGACCGGAGTCCGGATCGCTCGTGGGGCGCATGGGCCGCCTACCTCCGTCCGTCCCACCGTGCCGGAACCGCCCTCCGCCGGTGGCGGAGCACTCGTGCTGTGCTCCGTTCACCCGACGGTAATGCCCGTGTGTGTTCGCCGTCACACGAACGACGCTGGTCATCGGCGGATCGAGGCCTGTTCGTGACCGTCCAGCCGAAGGGGGAGCCGTGCCCGCCCGCGACGCTCGCAGCGGACCCGCCCGCAACCGCGCCGCCACCGGGAAGGCCCGGGACCGCCGGAGCGGCAGCGGGAGGACCCGCCCGGGCCGCGTGCCGGACCGCCCGTCCGCGCGCCGCAGCTCACCGCCCGCCGACGCCGTCGTCGTCGGCACGGTCCCCGTCCTCGCCCGGGTCAGCGGCGCGCTGCTGGTCCTTGCCGGGCTGGTCGCCGTCGTCTCCCTCGTCCCGACCTACCTCGTCGTCGGGGGGACCGAGGTCTCCCTGGTCGGCGGGTTCGGCAGCGCGCTGGTCGCGCTGCTTGTCCCGGTGGCCCACCTGGCCGTCGGCGCGCTGCTCGTGCGCGGCGCCGTCCCGAAGTTCGGGCTGGCCTACGCCGGGGTGGCGGCCGCGCTGGCCGTCGGCGAGCTGCTCATCGAGCTGTACCGGGGCCGCAGCTCCACCAGCCGCCCGGGCGTGGAGGTGCTGGCCGGCGAGCGGGTGCTCACCAGCACCGTCGAGATCGGCGCCGGCTGGGTCCTCGGCGTCGTCTCCCTCGGGCTGGCCGTGCTCGCCGGCGTCGTCGCCGCGGTGGCCTGGGGGCGCACGGTCATGGAGGACAACGGCACCCTCGACCCCCTGCGGGCGGCACTGGCCGGCGGCTCGGTGCTGCTCGGCGTCCTCACGGTGCTGTGCATGACCCTGCCCGCCGCCGACGTCCCCGACCGCCTCGTCACCGACCCGGCCACCGGTCTGGAGACGGTCGTCACCCAGGAGGGACCGCAGGCCCTGCTCGAGCGGCCCGGCCTGGCGCTGCTCGGCGGCCTGCTGCTGGCCGGCGCGATCGTGCTGTGCTCGGTGGTGGCGCCCTCGCTGCGGCCCCGGCTGGCCGCCGTCGGCGGGCTGCTGGCGCTGGCCGTCGCGGTGCTGGCCGCCGGCCTCACCGGCGTCCGCGACGCCCTCACCTCCGACGAGCTGCAGTGGACCGTCCCGGGTGCCGGCCTCGTCGTCGCCGGCGTGGGGTACGCGCTGCTCACCGTGCTGGCCTGGCGGCTCCGGCGGGCGCCGGCCGGCGCCGGAGGGTGACCGGTGGCACCCCCGGCCCTACAGTGCCCTCGTGGCTGAAGAACGCATCCGGGTGGTCGTCGCCAAGCCCGGCCTCGACGGGCACGACCGCGGCGCCAAGGTCGTCGCCCGCGCCCTGCGCGACGCCGGCATGGAGGTCGTCTACACCGGCCTGCACCAGACGCCGGAGCAGATCGTGGAGACCGTCGTCCAGGAGGACGCCGACGCCGTCGGCCTGTCAGTCCTCTCCGGGGCGCACATGACGCTCTTCGAGCGGCTGACCGAGCTCATGCGCGAACGGGGCGTCGACGACGTCGTGGTCTTCGGCGGCGGGATCATCCCGGACGAGGACATCCCCGAGCTCGAGCGGATGGGGGTGGCCCGCATCTTCACGCCCGGCGCCACGACCACCGAGATCGTCGACTGGGTCCGCGACCACGTCGGGGCCCCCGCCGGCGCCTAGCGGCCAGCTCATCCGCGCGGTCACGACGTGACCGGCAGGGTCAGCTGCTGCACCCGGCCCGGCCCGGTGGTCAGGGTCACCGGCTGCGGCGTCGTCGACCCCCGGTAGGCGAGGTCGCCACCGGCGAGGACGACGGCGAGCCGGTGACCGGGCTCGAACCGGTGCACGATGCCGGGCAGCTCGATCGTCACCGGCCGGGTGACGTCGGTGAGGCGCACCGGCGACACCAGCCGGTGCGGCAGCTCCACGACCCCGTCCGGCCCCACGTCGTAGAGCTTCGCGAAGACGACGAGCTGCCCGCCGGGCCCGGCCGCCTGGGTGAGCGCGGCGGGGGAGTCCAGCTGCACCGTCAGCTGCGGGGAGCCGACGACGTCGAGCGGCCGGCTCAGCGGCGCGCTCTCGAAGCGGATCGCGGTGCCGGGCGGATCGGTCACCGGCCCGGTCCGGTCGAGGAACGACGTCTCGGTGTAGCCGGGGCCGACCGGCGCGACGCTGCTGTACGAGCGCGACCCCGGCAGCACCGCGGTGCCGTCCGGCACGAGAGCGCCGTCGCCGGAGAGGAACAGCGTCCGCTGCGTCCCGACGGGGAAGCGGGGCGCAGATGCGTAGGCGCGCGCGACGTCGCCGGTCGCCTCGAACACCCAGTCGCGGAAGTACGTGAAGTCGAGGCGGGGGCGCGGACCCTCGCCGCGCACCCAGTGGTCGAACCAGGCGATCACCTGCCGGCCCTGGAAGGAGTTCTCGGGATCGCGCTCGTCGAGCTCGCCGGCCACCGGCGTCGAGGCGCTGTGCCCCCACGACTGCCACTGCAGCGCCACCGGCGTGCCCTGGCTCCTCAGCGCCGTGTACGTCGCCACCGACTCCTGCAGGTTGAACAGGGTGTCGGCCTGCCCCTGGGCGATCAGCGTGGGCACCCGGACGTCGGAGAGGTAGCTCGCCACCGAGTTGGAGCGCAGGAAGTCGATCGACTGCCGGGTGGCGTACCCGACTGCGGCCACCTCCAGCAGGGCCCGGCAGACCGGCGGGTCGAAGTTGCCGCAGTTCTGGTCGACGAAGGCGGAGAACCGGGCCGGGTCGGCGAGCGCCTGCAGGTCCTGGACGCCGTTGACGACGCCGAGCGTGGTGAACAGCAGCGACCACTGGTACTTGAAGACGCCGCTGTCGGCGTAGCTCACCGAGCCGCTGCGGGCGGTGCCGCCGGGCAGGGAGCCGTTGTCCGGGTTCAGCGAGTAGGCCAGGTCGTTCCAGGTGATCATCGGCACGATCGCGTCGAGCCGGTCGGTGCCCGCGGCGTGCTCGACGGCGGCGGCGGCGAACTGCACCTGCCCGCCGTAGGAGCCGCCGATCATGCCCACCGCGGGGTCGTGCGGGGTGCCGGTCCGGGCGTCCTGGCGGATCACCTGGTCGACGTGCACCGGCTCCCCGGTGGCGTCGTCCACCGCGGTGATCGACGGGTCCCCGCCGAGGAAGCGCAGCAGCTGGCCGGCGGCGGCGCCGTCGTGCTCGCGGTCGTCCAGGGTGATCGGGCAGAGGTCGCCGTCGACGAAGCCGAGGCCGGTGTAGGACAGGGTCACGTAGCCGAGCTCGCCGAAGCCCTGGGCGAAGTCGGCCTGGTCGGCCTTGGTGCCGCCGAAGCCGTTGGTGGCCAGCAGCGCCGGCCCGGGGTCCGCGGCGGTGACGCCGGGCGGCACGTAGAGGTCCGCGTCGATCGAGCAGGTGCGGTTCTCCGGCCCCAGCCCGGTCACGGTGATCGTCAGGTCCCGCGGCACGATCTCGGCCGCCGCGGCGGGGGTGGCGAGGGCCACCGTCCCCCCGGCGACCACCAGGGACGTCACGGCGGCGGTGGCTGCTCGGCGCACGGGCGGGGCTCCTCGTCGTCGGGGACCGGGCCGCCGCGACGCGGCCCACCCTCCCAACGCGCAGGCCGCGCCGTGGTTACGCGCGAGTAGCCCCCGAGGCGTCCTGTGACCCGGCCCACCTGTGCCCCCGCCGGTGCGGCGGGCCGGTTACGGGAGAGCTACGGTGCTCGTTCGTGGATCTCTTCGAGTACCAGGCGCGTGACCTGTTGGCATCGCACGGCGTGCCCGTGCTCCCCGGCGGCGTGGCCGAGACGCCCGAGCAGGCGGAGGCCATCGCCCGCGAGATCGGGCAGACCGTCGTCGTCAAGGCGCAGGTCAAGGTCGGTGGCCGCGGCAAGGCCGGCGGCGTCAAGCTGGCCGACAACGCCGACGACGCCCGGGCGCGGGCGCAGGACATCCTCGGGCTGGACATCAAGGGCCACATCACCCACCGCGTGATGGTCGCCCAGGCCAGCGACATCGCCGAGGAGTACTACTTCTCCTACCTGCTCGACCGGGCCAACCGCACCTTCCTGGCGATGGCCTCGCGCGAGGGCGGCATGGAGATCGAGCAGCTCGCCGTCGAGCGCCCCGAGGCGCTGGCCCGCATCCCGGTCGACGCCACCACGGGCGTCGACGAGGCCAAGGCCGCCGAGATCGTCGACGCCGCGAACTTCCCCGCCGAGGTCCGCGACCAGGCGATCGCCATCGCGCAGCGGCTGTGGGAGGTCTTCCAGAAGGAGGACGCCACGCTGGTCGAGGTCAACCCGCTGGCCAAGGCGCCCGACGGCACCGTGCTCGCGCTCGACGCGAAGGTGACCCTCGACGACAACGCCGCCTTCCGGCACGACAACCGGGCCGCGCTCGAGGACACCGCCTCGGCCGACCCGCTCGAGGCCGCCGCCAAGGAGAAGGACCTCAACTACGTCAAGCTCGACGGCGAGGTCGGGATCATCGGCAACGGCGCGGGCCTGGTCATGAGCACCCTCGACGTCGTGGCCTACGCCGGCGAGGAGTTCGGCGGCGTCAAGCCGGCCAACTTCCTGGACATCGGCGGCGGCGCCTCGGCCGAGGTCATGGCCAACGGGCTGCACATCATCCTGTCCGACCCCGCCGTGAAGAGCGTCTTCGTCAACGTCTTCGGCGGCATCACCGCCTGCGACGCCGTCGCCAACGGCATCGTGCACGCGCTGCAGCTGCTCGGGGACGAGGCGACCAAGCCGCTGGTCGTCCGCCTCGACGGCAACAACGTGGAGGAGGGCCGGCGGATCCTCGCCGAGGCCAACCACCCGCTCGTGACCGTGGTCGACACGATGGACGGCGCCGCCCGGCGGGCCGCCGAGCTCGCCGCCTGACAAAGGACCCCTTCCTCCCCACCCCTCGCGAGCTCGGGGCGGGCCCCTGGAAGGGGCCGCTCCGGCCTCTTGAAGACAGGACCTGAAGAGATGTCGATCTTCCTCAACGAGAACAGCAAGGTCATCGTCCAGGGCATGACCGGCTCGGAGGGGCGCAAGCACACCCAGCGCATGCTCGCCTCCGGGACCGCCATCGTCGGTGGCGTCAACCCGAAGAAGGCCGGCGAGAGCGTCGAGTTCGACGGCGGCACCGTGCCGGTGTTCGGCTCCGTCGCCGAGGCGATGAAGGAGACCGGCGCCGACGTCAGCGTGATCTTCGTGCCGCCGGCCGGTGCGAGGGGCGCCGTCATCGAGGCCGTCGACGCCCAGATCGGGCTCGCCGTCGTCATCACCGAGGGCATCCCGGTGCACGACTCGACCTACTTCTGGGCGCACGCCCAGGGCGGCTCGACCCGCATCATCGGCCCGAACTGCCCCGGCCTGATCAGCCCCGGGCGGTCGAATGCCGGCATCATCCCGGCCAACATCACCAAGCAGGGCAAGATCGGCCTGGTCAGCAAGTCGGGCACGCTGACCTACCAGATGATGTACGAGCTCCGGGACATCGGTTTCTCCACCTGCGTCGGCATCGGCGGCGACCCGGTCATCGGCACCACCCACATCGACTGCCTCCAGGCGTTCCAGGACGACCCGGAGACCGAGGCGATCGTGATGATCGGCGAGATCGGCGGGGACGCCGAGGAGCGGGCCGCCGACTTCGTCAAGGCCAACGTGACCAAGCCGGTCGTCGGCTACGTCGCCGGCTTCACCGCGCCCGAGGGCAAGACCATGGGCCACGCCGGCGCGATCGTCTCCGGCTCGGCCGGCACCGCCCAGGCCAAGAAGGAGGCCCTCGAGGCCGCCGGCGTCCGTGTCGGCAAGACGCCGTCCGAGACCGCCCGGCTGATGCGCGACATCGTCTCCTGAGGGAGGACCACCCTCCCCCCGCCTCGCACGCTCGGCGTGGGTCCCCGAAGGGTGGCCGTTCCAGCACGTCACCGGCTGCCCGGCGTCCCCCTCGGGACGCCGGGCAGCGGCGTGTCACGGACGGGGGACGACCCGCGCGGCACAGTTGCGCCGGGCGAGCAGGGCCGACACCATGCGCTCCGCAAGCCTGTCACTACCGAGGAGACCCCCGTCATGACCTCCAGTCAGCCCCCGCAGCCGCCGGGCGGGTACGGGCCGCCGCCCCAGGGCGGGCAGCCCGGCTACGGGCAGCAGCCCGGGTTCCCGCCGCCCGCGCCGGGGCAGCCGTCCTACGGTCAGCCGGGGCAGCCGCAGCCCGGCCAGCCCTATCCCGGCCAGCCGTCCTACGGCCCGCCGCCGGGGTACCCCCCGCAGCAGCCGGGCCAGCCCGGGTACAACCCCTACGCGCAGCCCGCGGGCACCGGTGGCGGGGTCTCCTTCGACGCCAAGAAGCTGAAGATGGCGGACTACGTCATCGCCGGCGGCACCCTGGTGTTCCTCGTCCTCTCGCTGTTCCCCTGGTACGACTTCAGCGACGAGTTCTTCACCGGCTTCACCGTGAACGGCTTCAGCCGGGGTCTGGTCAGCACGGCGTTCGTGCTGTTCCTGCTGGCCACCATCTGGGCGTTGCTGCCGGCCTTCTACGAGGTGAAGCTCGGTTTCCCGCGGGGCTGGATCACCGTGGGCCTGGCCGCGCTCGGCGCGCTGCTCGTGCTCTTCGAGTGGATCAACACCTTCGACGCCGGCTTCTCGATCTTCGCGCTGCTCGGGTTCCTGGTGGCGCTGGCGATCGCCGTCTTCGCCTTCCTCTCGGTGCTGCCGGAGCTGAAGAACCGGCCGGCGCTGCCGGGCAACCTGGCCAACGCCGCCCAGTGGGCCAACCAGCAGGCGCCGAACCTGCCCGGCTCGTTCGGCGGTGCCCCGCAGGGGGGTGCGCCCGGCCAGCAGTACGGGCAGCCCGCCCCTCCGCCGCCGTCCTACGGTCAGCCGCCGCAGCACTCGTACAACCCGCCGCCGTCGCACACCGGGCCCGGCCCGGTCCCCGGCGGTCCGGGTGCCACCGGCCCGGGCTCGCCGCCCCCGCCGCCGTACGGCCAGCCGGGCGGCTCCACCGCGTCGGGCTCCGGTCCCGCCCAGGGGCCGAGCGGTCCGACGACCGCCTGAGCTCCGCACCGCTCCTCCGCCGACCGCCGGTGGCCCTCGGGCCGCCGGCGGTCGGTCGTCGTCCGCCCGTCGGCGCGTGCGCTCCCTTGGGAGGCGCGGCCTTGGGACAGTGGGGGCATGGCCTCCTCCACCCCACGGGCACCGGTCGTGGACCGCCGTCCCGACCCCGGGGCCGACCGCGGTCTCGCCCGGGCCCCGGTGTGGGCGGCGCTGGCCGCGGCGGCGGTGTCCCTCCTGGGCCTCGTCGGGCTGGGCGTCGCGGTCGTCGTCGTCGGGACGCTCGACCCCGGCGGCGGGCTGTCGGTGGGCGGTTCGACCGCGCTCGCGGGCCGGTTGTGGCTCCTCGCGCAGGGTTCCGAGCTCACGCTGCCCGGCGGCCCGCTGCGGCTGGCGCCGCTGCTGCTGACGGCGGCCATCGCCTGGGGCCTGGCCCGGGCGGGACGGCTCGCCGTCCACCTCGCCGGGACGACGGGCCGGGCGGCCGGGGTGACGATCGCGGCGCTGGTCGCCGTCCACACCGTCCTGACCCTGGGGCTCGGTGTGGTGCTCGACGACCCCGACGTGGGCGTCGACCTGCTGCGGACCGCGCTCGGCGCCCTGCTGCTGTCGCTGGCCGCGGGCGGCTGGGGCGTGCTGCGGGAGTCCGGCGACCTCGACGCCGCGCTCGACCGGTTGCCCGGGGCGGCGCGGCCGGTGCTGCGCGGCGTGCTGGCGGGCGGCTGGGCGCTGCTCGCGCTGTGCACCGCCGTGGTCGGGGTGGCCCTCGCCAGCGACACCCGCGGCTACGCCGCGGTCTCCGGGGAGCTCGGCGGCGCGGCCGCCGGTGCGGCCGGCCTGCTCGGGCTCGCGGTGCTGCTGCTGCCCAACGCCGCGGCCGCCGTGCTGGGGCTCGCCGCCGGCCCGGGGTTCGTCGTCGGCAGCGGCACGGCGGTCTCGGTGCACGGGGTCACCCTGGGCGCCGTCCCCGCGCTGCCGATGCTGGCCGCGCTGCCCGACACCCAGGCGGTGCCGCTGCTCGCCTTCGTCTCCCAGGCCGTGCCCGCCCTGGGCGGCCTGGTCACCGGGGTGGTGGTCGGCCGCCGGCTGGGCCCGCGGGACGGCGGTGCGGTCGTCGCCGGGCTGTGGGGCGTGCTCGCCGGCGTGCTGCTGGGGCTCGCGTCCGTGGTGGTGGTGTGGCTGGCCGGGGCCTCGCTGGGCGACGGCGCCCTGGCCGAGGTGGGCGCGCCGGCCCTGGCCACGGGCGTGGCCGTCGCGGCGCAGGCGGGCATCGCCGCGGCGCTGGCAGCGGCGGTGGCGCGGTGGCGCTCACCGGGGGCGAGGGTCCGGGAGCGGCCGCACTAAGGTTTCGTCGTGCCCGCACCCGAGTCGTTCCCGCGGGCGCGGGTCGTCGTCCTGCTGTCGGGGACCGGCTCGCTGTGCGCCGCCCTGCTCGACGCCGCCGACGACCCCGGCTACCCGGCCGCGGTCGTCGCCGTCGGTGCCGACCGCGACGCTCCCGGCCTCGAGCACGCCCGCCGGCGCGGCCTGCCGACGTTCGTCACCGCCCTGCGCGACCACCCCGACCGCGCCGCCTGGGACCGGGCCCTCGCCGCGGCGGTCGCCGAGCACGCCCCCGACCTGGTCGTCTCCGCGGGCTTCATGAAGATCGTCGGGCCGGCCGTGCTCGAGGCATTCGGCGGCCGGCTGATCAACACCCACCCCGCCCTGCTGCCGGCCTTCCCGGGCGCGCACGCCGTGCGCGACGCGCTCGCCGCCGGCGTGGCGGTGACCGGCTCGACGGTCCACCTCGTCGACGCCGGCGTCGACACCGGCCCGGTGCTCGCCCAGCGCGAGGTGCCGGTCGAGCCGGGGGACGACGAGGCGAGCCTGCACGAACGCATCAAGATCGTGGAGCGCGAGCTCCTGGTGGGGACGGTGGCGCGACTCGTCACCGAGCACGCGACGAGGGAGACCAGCCGATGACCGACCGCACGCCGATCCGCCGCGCCCTGCTCGGCGTCTACGACAAGACGGGCATCGAGGAGCTGGCCCGCGGGCTGGCCGCGGCCGGCGTCGAGCTGGTCAGCACCGGCGCGACGGCGCGGCGGATCGCCGAGGCCGGCGTCCCGGTGACGCCGGTGGAGCAGGTCACCGGCTTCCCCGAGTGCCTCGACGGCCGGGTGAAGACGCTGCACCCCGCGGTGCACGCCGGGATCCTCGCCGACCGGCGCAAGGCCGAGCACCGCAGCCAGCTCGAGGAGCTCGGCATCGCGCCGTTCGACCTGGTGGTCGTCAACCTCTACCCGTTCACCGAGACGGTGGCCTCCGGCGCGGCGCCCGACGAGTGCGTCGAGCAGATCGACATCGGCGGGCCGGCCATGGTGCGCGCGGCGGCGAAGAACCACCCGTCGGTCGCCGTCGTCGTCGACCCGGCCCGCTACGGCGACGTGCTCGCCGCGGCGGCCGCGGGCGGGTTCACCCTGGCCGAGCGGCGGCGCCTGGCGGCCGCGGCGTTCCGGCACACCGCCACCTACGACATCGCCGTCGCCTCGTGGATGGGCAACGTGCTCGCACCCGACGACGAGACCGGCTTCCCGGCCTGGGTGGGCGCCACGTGGGAGCGGGCCGACGTCCTGCGCTACGGCGAGAACCCGCACCAGCGGGCCGCCCTCTACCGCGGGTTCAACCCGGGGCTGGCGCAGGCCGAGCAGCTGCACGGCAAGGCGATGTCCTACAACAACTACGTCGACACCGACGCCGCCTGGCGGGCCGCCCACGACCACGAGGACCCGTGCGTGGCGATCATCAAGCACGCCAACCCGTGCGGCATCGCCGTCGGCCCGGACATCGCCGCGGCGCACCGCAAGGCCCACGCGTGCGACCCGGTCTCGGCGTTCGGCGGGGTGATCGCGGCCAACCGCGAGGTCGACCTGACCACGGCCGAGCAGATCTCCGAGGTCTTCACCGAGGTGGTGGTCGCGCCGTCGTTCACCGACGACGCGCTCGGGGTGCTGACGGCGAAGAAGAACATCCGGCTGCTGCGGCTGCCGCACGTCCCGGGCGCGGGCGCCGAGATGCGCCCGGTCAGCGGCGGGCTGCTGCTGCAGAGCCTCGACCGGATCGACGCGCCCGGCGACGACCCGACGACGTGGACGCTGGTCGCGGGCGAGCCGGTGGACGCCGCCGAGCTGGACAACCTCGTCTTCGCCTGGCGGTCGGTGCGCGCGGTGAAGAGCAACGCGATCCTGCTGGCGCACGACAAGGCGACCGTGGGCGTCGGCATGGGCCAGGTGAACCGGGTGGACTCCGCCCGGCTGGCCGTGGCGCGGGCGGGGGAGCGGTCGGCCGGGGCCGTCGCGGCCTCCGACGCGTTCTTCCCGTTCGCCGACGGTCTGCAGGTGCTGCTCGACGCCGGCGTGCGCGCCGTCGTCCAGCCGGGTGGCTCGGTGCGCGACGAGGAGGTCATCGCCGCGGCGGCGGCCGCCGGCGTCCCGATGTACCTGACCGGCACCCGGCACTTCGCCCACTGACCGGCCCGCCCCGGCGGGCCGGTCAGTGGCTCAGCTCGCCGCGGTCTTGTACTTCGGCCCGGACAGCAGCGCCTTCAGCGAACCCAGCAGGCCCAGGACGCCGACGGCGATCGCGAACCAGAAGCCGATGCGGAAGTCGCCCAGCGCCCAGCCCCGGTCGGCGAGCGGCACCAGCACACCGGCGATGACGGCGAAGCTGACCAGCAGCGCCAGCAGGCCCAGGAAGCGGTGGGCCTTGGCCGGGATCAGCATCAGCAGGCCCAGCACGAACAGGACGCCGCCGCCGAGCAGGACCGCCATCGGCTGCCAGAAGCCGGAGCTGAACAGCTCGCCGACGCCCTCGCCCAGGGTGTCGAAGGCCCTGCGCAGGATGTCCCAGCCGCGGGTGTCGTCCCCCGGCAGCCAGGACAGCAGCAGGCTCACGCCGGCGGCAATGCCGGCGAGGATGAGCAGCAGGGCCGCGAAGGCGTCGCCCTTGCGCACCGCCACGGGCTGCGTCGAGTACTGCGGGGTCGTGTAGTAGTTCTCGCCCGGGCCGGCGTAGCCGTGGGCGCCCGACCCGACCGGCGAGCCACCGCTCACCGGCTGGATGCCGGGCTTGGTCGACTCGCGCCACGACTCGTCGCGGGCGGGCGGCGGCGGGGGCGGCGCGGACCGGTTCCCCGGCTGGTACGGGGTCTGTTCGCGCTCGGTCATGTGGTGGCTCCTCCAGCGGGTCGGGGCGGGGACGCGGCCCGCACCCCCGGAGCCTAGGGCCGCGGACGCTCCTCCGGAGCCGTCTCCGGCACACTGTCGCTCGTGCCCGCGACGATCCTCGACGGCAAGGCCACCGCTGCGGCGATCCGCACCGAGCTCACCGAGCGCGTGGCAGCGCTCGCCGCGGCCGGGCGCCGCCCCGGGCTCGGCACGCTGCTCGTCGGCGACGACCCCGGCAGCCGCTGGTACGTCAACGCCAAGCACAAGGACTGCGCCGAGGTCGGCATCGCCAGCATCCAGCGCGAGCTGCCGGCGACCGCGACGCAGGCCGACGTCCTCGCGGTCGTCGCCGAGCTCAACGCCGACCCGGCCTGCACCGGCTACATCGTCCAGCTCCCGCTGCCCGACCAGGTCGACGAGTACGCCGTCCTCGAGGCCATGGACCCGGCCAAGGACGCCGACGGGCTGCACCCGGTCAACCTCGGCCGGCTGGTGCTCAACGTGCCGGGCGCGCTGCCGTGCACGCCGGTGGGCATCGTCGAGCTGCTGCGCCGCTACGACGTCCCGATCGCCGGCGCCGAGGTCGTGGTCGTGGGCCGCGGCATCACGGTCGGCCGGCCGCTGGGGCTGCTGCTGACCCGGCGCAGCGAGAACGCCACCGTGACCCTCTGCCACACCGGCACCCGCGACCTGGCCGCGCACGTGCGCGGCGCCGACGTCGTGGTCGCCGCCGCCGGTGTGCCCGGGCTGATCACGCGGGAGATCGTCAAGCCGGGCGCCGCCGTCCTCGACGTCGGCGTCAGCCGGGTGGACGGCAAGATCGCCGGGGACGTCGCCCTGGACGTCGTCGAGGTGGCCGGCCACGTGGCGCCCAACCCGGGCGGGGTCGGGCCGATGACCCGCGCGATGCTGCTGGCCAACGTGGTCTCGGCGGCCGAGCAGGCGGCCGCGGTGGAGGTGCTCTCCGCCTGATGACCCGGCCGCCCCTCTACGTCCGCCGGCCGTTCCTCGCCGGCCTGCTTCGGCAGGCGCCGCTGCTGGCGGTGCTGACCGGCGTGGGCGTCGGGCTGCTGCTGGTGACGGTGGAGCACTGGCGGGCCGGGCTGCTGGTGACCGGCCTCGCGGTGGTCGCCGGGGCGGTGCTGCGGCTGCTGCTGCCGGTGCGCATGGTCGGCTTCCTCGCGGTCCGCAGCCGGTCGGTCGACGTGCTGCTGATGGGCGGCACGGGCCTCGCGCTGGCGGTCATCGCGCTGGCGATCCCGGGCAGCTGAGGGCCCCCTCGGGCGCGCGCGGGGACCCGGCGATAGGTTGACCGCCATGGCTGAGAAGTCCCGGTCGGGCAAGGTCACCGTCGTCGGCGCCGGTTTCTACGGGTCCACCACCGCTCTGCGGCTCGCGGAGTACGACATCTTCGAGACCGTCGTGCTGACCGACATCGTGGAGGGCAAGCCGGAAGGCCTCGCCCTGGACATGAACCAGTCGCGGCCCATCGAGGGCTTCGAGACGAAGGTCGTCGGTGTCGGAGGGGGCTCCTACGAGGGCACCGAGAACTCCGACGTCGTCGTCATCACCGCCGGCCTGCCCCGCAAGCCGGGCATGAGCCGGATGGACCTCATCGAGACGAACGCCAAGATCGTCCGGTCGGTCGCCGAGAACATCGCCCGCACCTCGCCCGACGCGGTGGTCATCGTCGTGTCCAACCCGCTCGACGAGATGACCGCGCTCGCGCAGCTGGCCACCGGGTTCCCCAAGAACCGGGTGATGGGGCAGGCGGGCATGCTGGACACCGCGCGGTTCAGCAACAACGTCGCCGAGGAGCTCGGCGTCCCGGTCGGGTCGGTGCAGACGCTGACCCTCGGCTCGCACGGCGACACGATGGTGCCGGTGCCCTCGCGCTGCACCGTCGACGGCAAGCCGCTGTCCGACGTGCTGGCCCAGGACCGCATCGACCACCTGGTCGACCGCACCCGCAACGGCGGCGCCGAGGTCGTGGCGCTGCTCAAGACCGGCTCGGCCTACTACGCCCCCTCGGCCGCCGCGGCCCGCATGGCCCGCGCGGTCATGGAGGACTCCGGCGCCGTCATGCCGGTCTGCGCGTGGGTGGACGGCGAGTACGGCATCTCCGGGGTGTACCTGGGCGTCGAGGCCGAGATCGGCCGGGAGGGCGTGCGCCGGGTGGTCGAGGGCGACCTGTCCGAGAGCGAGCTGGCCGGGCTGCGCGAGGCCGCCGAGGCCGTGCGCGCCAAGCAGGCTGACGTAGCCGACCTCTGACCGCACCGGTCAGAGCTGCAGAGAGGGAAGACCCGACGTGAGCAAGATCAAGGTCGAGGGCACCGTCGTCGAGCTCGACGGTGACGAGATGACCCGGATCATCTGGCAGTTCATCAAGGACCAGCTGATCCTCCCGTACCTCGACGTGAACCTCGAGTACTACGACCTGGGCATCGAGAAGCGCGACGAGACCGACGACCAGATCACCATCGACTCCGCCAACGCCATCAAGAAGCACGGCGTCGGCGTCAAGTGCGCGACGATCACGCCCGACGAGGCGCGGGTCGAGGAGTTCGGCCTGAAGAAGATGTGGCGGTCGCCGAACGGCACGATCCGCAACATCCTCGGCGGCGTCATCTTCCGCGAGCCGATCATCATGTCCAACGTGCCGCGGCTGGTGCCCGGCTGGACCAAGCCGATCGTCGTCGGCCGTCACGCGTTCGGTGACCAGTACCGCGCCACCGACTTCAAGTTCCCCGGCGAGGGGACGCTGACGATCACCTTCCAGCCCAAGGACGGCGGCGAGCCGATCCAGCACGAGGTGTTCCAGTCGCCCGGCGGCGGTGTCGCGATGGCGATGTACAACCTCGACGAGTCGATCCGCGACTTCGCGCGCGCCTCGATGAACTACGGGCTCAACCGCCAGTACCCGGTCTACCTCTCCACCAAGAACACGATCCTCAAGGCCTACGACGGCCGGTTCAAGGACCTGTTCCAGGAGGTCTTCGAGACCGAGTTCAAGGACCAGTTCGAGAAGGCCGGCATCACCTACGAGCACCGGCTGATCGACGACATGGTCGCCGCGTCCCTCAAGTGGGAGGGCGGCTACGTCTGGGCCTGCAAGAACTACGACGGCGACGTCCAGTCCGACACCGTCGCGCAGGGCTTCGGCTCGCTGGGCCTGATGACCTCGGTGCTGATGAGCCCCGACGGCCGCACCGTCGAGGCCGAGGCCGCGCACGGCACGGTGACCCGCCACTTCCGCCAGCACCAGCGGGGCGAGCAGACGTCGACCAACCCGATCGCGTCGATCTTCGCCTGGACCCGGGGCCTGGCCCACCGCGGCAAGCTCGACGGCACCCCCGAGGTCACCCGGTTCGCCGAGACCCTGGAGAAGGTCTGCATCGACACCGTCGAGGGCGGCCAGATGACCAAGGACCTCGCGCTGCTGATCAGCAAGGACCAGCCCTGGCTCAACACCCAGGACTTCCTCGCCGCGATCGACAGCAACCTGCAGAAGGCCATGGCCTGACGCCTCCGCTCACATGATCACCCCGGGCCCGCCGGTGTCTCAGCAGACCTGAGGCAACGGTGGGCCCGAGGTGATCTCGGGCCTGTGGACGACGCCAGCAGGCGAGCCGTCCCGGCGGGCAGGCTCCGGCGGTGCCCGTGCCGCCCCTCCGCCCGCCGATCGTGCGCGGACGTGTCTTCCGCGGCAGCTGGGCCGTCTCCGCAGGGGTGCTGACGGAGCAGCAGCTGCGCAGCTCCGCCTGGCGCCGGCTGCGGCGCGACGTGTACGCGGACGCCGGTCTGCCCGTGGACCACCGGCTGATGGCGCGCGGCATCGCCCTCGTCGCGCCGCCGGCGTACGCGTTCGGCGGGCTCACGGCCGCCCACCTGTGGGGCGTGGAGGACCTCGTCCCGGCCGACGACCCGGTCGAGCTCGTCCTGCCGCCGGGGACCAGGTGGACGCCCGGTGGTCCGGACGGCGCCGCTCGACGGGGACGTCGTCCGCGATCGTCTGCTGCGCCGGACGAGCCGCGTGCGGACCGCCGTCGACCTCGTCCGCCGCGACGACGGCGACGAGTCGGTCGTGCTGCTCGATCGGCTGGTGCACGCCCGCGTGGTCCACCTCGACGACGTCCGGGAGGCGGTCGCCGGGCGGCCGCGCTGCCGGGGGAGTGCCGTCGCCCGCCGGACGGCGATGCTGGCCGACGGGCTCGCGGAGTCGCCGCCGGAGACGCGGCTGCGCCTGCTGCTCCACCGCTCGGGGCTCCCGCTCCCGATCGCGCAGTTCGAGGTGCGGGACGACCGCGGCCGGTTCGTCGCGAGGGTCGACTTCGGGTGGCCGGACCAGCGGCTCGCCGTGGAGTACGACGGCGTCTGGCACGGCGATCCCGAGCAGTTCCCCGAGGACCGTCGGCGGCTCAACCGGCTCTCGGCCGTGGACTGGCGGGTGCAGTTCGTGACGAAGGGCGACATGCGCCGGCCTGATCAGGTGCTGCGCGAGATCGCCCGAGCGCTCGGGCGGTGATCACCCCGGGTCCGGCGTTGCCTCGGCGCCGGATGAGGCAACGGTGCACCCGGGCTGATCACCTGGCACCCGGGGTCAGGCGAAGTTCTGGGTCCACCAGGGGCCGCCGGCGCCCTGGGCGACGCCCACGCCGAGGCGGGTCAGCGAGCAGTTGAGGATGTTGGCGCGGTGACCGGAGCTGTTCATCCAGGCCTCCATCACCGAGGCGGCGTCCGGCTGGCCGTAGGCGATGTTCTCGGCCAGCACGGTGACGCCCGCCCGGTCGCCGCGGTCGAACGGGGAGAGGCCGTCGGGGTCGACGTGCGAGAAGAAGCCGCGGTCGCGCATGTCGGCGCTGAACGCGCGGGCGACGGCGGCCAGCCCCGCGTCGGCGGCGACCGGGCCGCAGCCGGCCGCGGCGCGCTCCTGGTTGACCAGCGCCAGGACCTGCCCCTCGGCGCTGGGGTCGGCCGGGGCGGCGGCGGGCGCGGGCGCCGACGCGGCGGGCGCGGGGGCGGGCGCCGACGGGGCGCTGCCGCTCTCCTCGGCCTCCGCCGTCTCCGCGGGGGTCTCCGCGGGGGTGGTCTCCTCCGCCGTCGGCTCCGCGGACGGGGTCGCCGCGGGCGTCTCGGCCGGCGCGGCGGGGGCCGCCTCCGTCGTCCCCGGGGCGGCGGGCGCGGCGACCGCGGCCTCGCCGCCGTCGACGCCCAGCGTGACGACATCGCTCCGGTCCTGCTCGGGGGTCGCCGCGCCGGACGACGCCGCCGCGGCGCCGAGCCCGCCCTCCGCGCTGGTGACGGCGGGGGCGTAGTCGGGCAGGACCAGGGCGATCCCGGCCACGATGCCGCAGACCAGCACCACCGGCGCGATCTTGCCGCGGAGCTGCACCCCGCGCTGCCACCAGGAGGTGCGCACGGCCCGGAGGCGCTCGGACGTGGTGGGACCGCTGGGGGAGTGGTGCACGGGAAGATCCTCGGGAGGCACTAGATCACGATTCGTTACCTCGTCGAGACTAGCGGTAGGCGAGGCGTCACGGCGAGTCAGGTGTGACCGAGGTCACTCGTGGTCCGCGAGAGTGGGGGCACCCGGTCTCCTGCTGCGCGCGGGCACCCCCGCCGGGCAGCATGGAACGGGTCCGCACCACCCGATCCCGAGGAGCACGCCGCCGGTGAGCGACGTCTGGCTCAACATCGTCATGGTCGTCGTCTTCGTGCTGATCGGCGGCGCCTTCTCCGGGGCGGAGATCGCCCTGGTCTCGCTCCGGGAGTCGCAGGTCCGTGCGCTGTCCGAGCGCGGCCGCCGCGGGCAGGCCCTCGAGAAGCTGCTCGCCGACCCCAACCGGTTCCTCGCCGCGGTGCAGGTCGGCGTCACCGTCGCGGGCTTCTTCTCCGCGGCCTTCGGTGCCAGCACCCTCGCCCGGCCCGTCGCCGAGTGGCTCGAGGGCTTCGGGATGAGCAGCGGTCTGGCCTCCACCCTCGCCCTCGTCCTCGTCACGATCGCGATCAGCTACCTGTCCCTCGTCGTCGGCGAGCTCACCCCCAAGCGGCTGGCCCTGCAGCGGGCCGAGGGTTTCTCCCTCGCCGTCGCCTCGCCGCTCAACACCATCGCCAAGCTGTTCCGGCCGATCGTCTGGCTGCTGTCGAAGTCCACCAACCTGCTGGTCCGCCTGCTCGGTGGTGACCCGCGGGCCAGCGGCGAGTCGATCAGCCAGGAGGAGCTGCGCGACCTGGTCGCCGCGCACGAGTCGCTCACCAGCGACGAGCGGCGGCTGATCGGCGAGGTGTTCCGCGCCGGTGACCGCGAGGTCCGCGAGGTGATGACGCCGCGCACCGAGGTCACCTTCCTCGAGGCGGGGATGACCGCCAGCCGCGCGGCCAAGCTCGTGGCCGACTCCAACTGGTCGCGCTACCCCGTCGTCGGCCGCGACCAGGACGACGTCGTCGGCTTCGTGCACGTCCGCGACCTGTTCCTGCCCTCGCACCCGGCCGGCCGCGCCGCGACCGTCGGCGACCTGGCCCGCGAGGTCACCCGGCTGCCGGGGACGGCCCGGGTGCTGGTCGCGCTCAGCGAGATGCGCCGGGGGAGCCAGCACCTGGCCATCGTCGTCGACGAGTACGGCGGCACCGACGGCATCGTCACCCTCGAGGACCTCATCGAGGAGGTCATCGGGGAGATCTACGACGAGTACGACGCGGACGTCGTCCCGCAGCAGGCGGGCCGGCCCGACGGCCCGCAGGAGGTCGACGGGCTGCTCAACCTCGACGACTTCACCGAGGTCACCGGCGTGCGCCTGCCCGAGGGGCCGTACGAGACCGTCGCCGGCTACGTGCTGGCCGTGCTCGGCCGCCTCCCCGAGGTCGGGGACACCGTCGAGCACGAGGGCCGCACGTTCACCGTCCTCGAGCTCGACGGACGGCGGATCGCCCGGCTCTCGGTCAGCCGTCCGCCCGCGCCCGACAGCGAGGACGACGCCGTGGAGAGCGGCGCGACCGCCTAGCGGCGCTCCTGCGCGATCTCCCAGGCGTCGCGCACGATGCCGGTCAGGTCGGTGTGCCGCGGCGTCCAGCCGAGGTCGGCGTGGATCCGGTCGCTCGCGGCGACCAGCTGCGCCGGGTCACCCGCCCGCCGCGGACCGACCTCGACCGGCACCGGGTGGCCCGTGACCTCCCGGACGGCGTCGACCACCTGCTGGACCGAGAACCCGGTGCCGTTGCCGAGGTTGTAGATGCGGTGCTCGCCGGGCGCCGGCGCGGGCAGCGCCAGCAGGTGGGCGTCGGAGAGGTCCTCGACGTGGATGTAGTCGCGGATGCAGGTGCCGTCGGGGGTCGGGTAGTCCTCGCCGTAGATCGTCAGGTGGTCGCGCTGCCCGGCCGCGACCTGCAGCGCGAGCGGGATCAGGTGCGTCTCGGTCGTGTGCCGCTCGCCCAGGCCGAACGCGGCGCCGGCCACGTTGAAGTAGCGCAGGCTCACCGCGGCGAACCCGTGCGCCGCCGCGTACGAGGTCAGCATGGCGTCGACGGCCAGCTTCGTCGCCCCGTAGGTGTTGGTCGGCCGGGTGGGCGCGTCCTCGCGGATCGGCACCTGCTCGGGCTCGCCGTAGGTGGCCGCGGTGGAGGAGAAGACGATCCGGCGGCAGTCGGCCGCGCGCATCGCCTCGAGCAGCTCCAGCGTCCCGCCGACGTTGTTGCGCCAGTACTCCTCGGGCGCCTGCTGGGAGGCGCCGACCAGGCTCTTGGCCGCGAAGTGCAGCACCGCCTCGGGGCGGGCGTCGGCCAGCACCGGCCCCGACTCGTGCAGGGCGGCCCGCACGAACGCCGCACCCGAGGGGACGGCGTCGGCGTGACCGGTGGACAGGTCGTCGAGCACCGTGACCTCGTGGCCGCCCGAGAGCAGGGCGGCCGTGACTACGCTGCCGATGTACCCGGCGCCGCCGGTGACGAGAACGCGCATGCCGCAACACTAGGGAGGCCGGACGTCGTGGTCAGCGCACGCCCCGCGGTGCAGGCCCTGCCTGCCTACAAGCCGGGCCGCAACCCCGCCGACGTCGCCCGCGAGATCGGGGTCGAGCGGGCCGTGAAGCTGGCCAGCAACGAGGTCGCGTTCCCGCCGCTGCCGGCCGTCGTCCAGGCGCTGGCCACGGCCGCGGCCGAGACGAACCGCTACCCCGACAACGGCGCCGTCGTCCTCACCCGGGCGCTCGCCGACCGCTACGGCGTCGACCCGGCGCAGGTCGTGACCGGCTGCGGCGCGGTCATGCTCTGCCAGCAGCTGGCGCAGTCCTACAACGACCCCGGCACCAGCATCGCCTTCGCCTGGCGGTCGTTCGAGATGTACCCGCTGCTGGCCCAGGTCGCCGGCGCCCGCAGCACCCAGGTGCCGCTGGTCCCGGGGCGGCCGGGCGGGCCGGCCGACACCCACGACCTCGAGGCGCTGGCCGCCGCGGTCGACGACAGCACCCGCCTGGTGTTCGTCTGCAACCCGAACAACCCCACCGGGACGGCGGTGCGCCGCGCGGAGCTGGAGCGCTTCCTCGACGCCGTCCCGGCGAGCACCCTCGTCGTCCTCGACGAGGCCTACCGCGAGTTCGTCACCGACCCCGACGTCCCCGACGGCCTGGAGCTGATGCGCGGCCGGCCCAACGTGGCGGTGCTGCGGACGTTCTCCAAGGCGTGGGGTCTGGCCGGGCTGCGGGTCGGCTACCTGGTGGCCGAGGACCCCGCCGTGGCCGGGGCCGTGCGCAAGACCCACGTGCCGTTCAGCGTCTCGATGCTCGCCCAGGCCGCCGCCGTCGCCGCCCTGGCCAGCGAGGACGAGGTGCGCCGGCGCTGCGCCGCGGTCACCGCCGAGCGCGAGCGGCTCACCGCGGCGCTGCGCGAGCGCGGCCTCGACGTCGCCGACAGCCAGGCCAACTTCGTGTGGCTGCCCGTGGGGGAGCAGGCCGCGGAGCTCGCCGCCGCGCTGGAGTCGCGGGCGGTGATCACGCGCCCGTTCGCCGGCGAGGGGATCCGCGTGACGGTCGGCACGCCCGAGGAGGACGACGTCTTCCTCGCCGCCCTCGACGACGTGCGCACGGCCGCACCGGTCGCCTGAGGGTCCCCCGCATGGCTGTCCGTCGTCCCCGCTCGGGGGAGTCCGGGCCGGTTCCGGGCGAGCGGCTGGTTTGATGGCCTCCGTGCCTCTTCCCCGTGTCCTCTCCGGGATCCAGCCGACGGCGGGTTCGTTCCACCTGGGCAACTACCTGGGGGCGCTGCGCCAGTGGGTGAGCCTGCAGGAGACGACCGAGGCGTTCTACTGCGTCGTCGACCTGCACGCCATCACGCTGCCGCAGGACCCCGCGGAGCTGCGCCGCAACACCCTGGTCTCCGCCGCGCAGCTGCTGGCGCTCGGCGTCGACCCCGACCGCAGCACGCTGTTCGTGCAGAGCCACGTCCCGGAGCACGTGCAGCTGGCGTGGGTGCTGGAGTGCCTGACCGGCTTCGGCGAGGCCAGCCGGATGACGCAGTTCAAGGACAAGAGCCAGCGGGAGGGCACCGCCGGCGCGTCGGTCGGCCTCTTCACCTACCCGGTGCTGCAGGCCGCCGACATCCTCGTCTACCAGGCCGACCAGGTGCCGGTCGGTGAGGACCAGCGCCAGCACCTCGAGCTGACCCGCGACCTGGCCACCCGCTTCAACGGCCGCTTCGGGCAGACCTTCACGCTGCCCAGCCCCTACATCCCGCCGGGCGCGGCGAAGATCCTCGACCTGCAGCAGCCGGACAAGAAGATGAGCAAGAGCCTGCCGCCGGCCGGCTGCGTCTTCCTGCTCGACGACGCCAAGGTGACGGCGAAGAAGATCCGCTCGGCGGTGACCGACACCGGCCGCGAGGTCGTCTACGACCCCGAGAACAAGGCCGGGGTCAGCAACCTGCTGACCATCCACAGCGCGCTGTCCGGGACGCCGGTCGCCGCGCTCGAGGAGCACTTCGCCGGCAGCGGCTACGGCGACCTCAAGAAGGAGCTCGCCGAGGTCGTCACCGAGGCGCTGGAGCCGGTGCGCCGCCGCACCCAGGAGCTGCTCGACGACCCGGCGGAGCTGGAGAAGGTGCTCGCGGCCGGGGCCGCGCGCGCCCGCGAGGTGGCGTCGCAGACGGTGGCCGCGGCGTACGACGCGGTCGGCTTCCTGCCCCCGGCGGGTGCGCGGTGAACGACGACACCTTCGTCCCGCGCAGCCGCAGCACCCCGCCGCAGTCCGCCGTCCTCGGCGTGATCATCCGGATCCCCGAGCCCTGGGCGCAGCTGCTGGTCGACTGGCGGGCCAAGGTCGGCGACCCGCAGGCCGCCGTCGTCCCCCCGCACGTGACCCTGCTCCCGCCCACCGAGGTGTCGGCCGCCGAGCGGCTGACGATCAGCGCGCACCTCGCGCAGGTCGCCCGCTGCCACCCGCCGTTCGACATGCACCTGTCCGGGACCGGCACCTTCGCACCGGTCTCCGACGTCGTCTTCGTGGCGGTGGCCCGCGGCATCGGCAACTGCGAGCTGATCGCCAACGACGTGCGCAGCGGCCCGCTGGCCCGCTCGCTGGCGTTCCCGTACCACCCGCACGTGACCGTCGCCCACGACGTCCCCACCGACATGCTCGACCTGGCCTACAGCGGGCTGGCCGACCTGTCCGCGGAGTTCCGGGTCACCTCGTTCACCGAGTTCGAGCAGACCCCGGACGGCGGCTGGACGGTCGCGCGCGAGTACGAGCTCACCGGCCCGCCCCGCTGAGGAAGGGCGCGCGTCCGGCGCGCGCAGGCCCCAGACTCTCCCGGGTGAGCACCGACCCGCCCGAGCGCTCCCGGCGGCGCTCGCTGCGCGAGGTGGTCGCGGGCGTCCCCGGCGCGGCCGACGCCGCCATCACGCGGGTGCGCCGGCGCTGGCGCTGGTTCGACCACCTCGCCCGCGCGGGCGGCCGCTACCAGCGCACGCAGGGCGACCTCATGGCCGCCGGCGTCACCTACTTCGCCTTCCTCGGCCTGTTCCCGGTGCTGCTGCTGGTCGCCTCGATCGTCGGCCTGGTGCTCGCCGGGGACGCGGTGCTGCAGCAGGAGCTGTTCGACGCGATCCGCGAGACGGTGCCGGGGGAGACCGGCGAGGAGCTCGTCCGCCAGCTCCGCGGCGCCATCGAGGCCGCCGGGTTCGTCGGCGTCCTCGGCCTGGTCGGCTTCCTGTACGCCGGGCTGCGGACGATGGACCAGCTGCGCCTCGGCATGGAGCGCATCTGGAAGGGGCGGGTCGACGCGCCCGAGTTCCTCCGCGACAACCTCCAGGACCTGGTCGCCCTGGTGGCCCTCGGTGCCGCCGGCCTGCTGAGCCTGGGCCTGACCGGCTTCGTCACCCAGGCCACCTCGAGGGTGCTCGGCTTCCTCGGCCTCGACGACGCCCCCGGCTACGGGGTGCTCACCTGGGTGCTCGGCCTGGCCCTGGCCATCGCCGGCGACACCGTCGTCTTCCTGTGGCTGCTGCGGGTGGTGCCGTCGATCAGCCACCCGCTGCGGCTGCTGCTGCCCGGGGCGCTGTTCGGTGCGCTCGGCTTCGAGGCGCTGAAGCTGATCGGCGGCTACTACCTCTCGCTGATCTCCACGAGCGTCACCGCCTCGGCGTTCGGCGGCGCGGTCGGCATCCTGGTGTGGATCAACGTCGTCGCCCGCTACGCCTTCTTCACCGCCGCGTGGACGGCGACGTCACCGGCGGTGCAGGCGGCCGCCGAGCCGGCACCCGCCCCGGAGCAGCCGGCGGTCAGCGAGCAGGCGTCTCCGGCGGCTCCGGTCGATCCGGTGGCTCCGGCTCCGGCGGGGGAGCGCCCTCCGCCGCCGCCGGCCCCGGTCCGGGTGGTGGGGGCGATCCTGAGCGCGGGGGCGCTGATCGGGGTCGCCGGGTCGCGGCTGCTGCGGCGGCGCCCGCGCCCGTCCTCGCGCGCCGGCGGACGGTGACCGCCGTCCCCACCGCGACCACGGCGAGGACGGCCGCACCGGCGCCGAGCCACACCGGCGACGTCGTCCCGGCGGCGGTCTCGGCGACCGGCGCGGCCGCGGTCGGGGTGACCGGTGCCGTCTCCGCGGGCGTGGTCGGGGTCGCCGTCCCCACCTCGCCCGGCTCGACCAGCCGGCCGACGCCGTCGGTGCCCGCCGGGACGGAGAAGCCCCAGTCGAGCAGCAGCGCCGCCTGGGCGGCCTCGTGCACCGGGCGGCGCTCGGTCTGCATCACGGTCACGACCAGCCGGCGGCCGCCGCGCTCGGCCGCGGCGACGAAGGTGTGCCGGGCGGCGTCGGTGAACCCGCTCTTGCCGCCCAGGCTGCCGGGGTAGCTGCCCAGCAGCGGGTTCTGGTTCTGGATCTGGAAGCCCGGCCGGTCGCCGACGGCGGGCATGTCGGCGGTCGGTGTGGTGAGCACCGCGGCGGTGACCGGGTCGGCCACCAGCTGCCGCAGCACCAGCGCGAGGTCGTAGGGGGACGACGTCTGGCCCGCCACGTCGAGCCCGGACGGCGTGCCCGCCACCGTGTCGTACGCGCCGAGCCGCTCCGCCGTCTCGTTCATCGCCGCGACGGTGACCGGGACACCGCCGGCCGCCCGGGCGAGCGCGTTCGCCGCGTCGTTGCCCGACTGCAGCACCAGGCCCTTGAACAGCAGGTCGACCGTGTACCGCCCACCGGTGACGATGCCGACCCGGCTGCCCTCGATGTTCTCGTCCTCGGGCGTGCCCTCGACCACGCGGTCGGGCGGCAGCAGCGGGGCCAGCGTGAGCAGGGTCAGCGTCTTGAGGGTGCTCGCCGGGTAGTAGCGGCCGTGCGGGTCGCGGGCGGCCAGGACGTCGCCGGTGAGCGCGTCGGCGACCAGCCACCCGGCCGCGCCCACCCCGTCGGGCAGCGGCGGGGCGCCGTGGGCCACGACCACCCCGCGGGTGCCCAGCCGGTCCCCGCCCACGACGCTGCCGTCGGGCGCGCTGCCCCGCGGCGGCGGCCCCGCCGGCGGTGAGGTGGGCGTCGGTGCGGTGAGGTCGACGGTCGGGCGGGGGACGGGGTCGGTGCCGGGGGCGGCCGCGGCCCACGGCGTGCCCGAGAGCAGGAGCAGACCCGTGACCAGCGCCACGAGGGCCGGCCGCAGCCCTTTCGCCGGGACCGTGCGCGCCATCCCCGAACGCTAACCCGCAGGTGGCCCGCGGCGGTTCCGCCCCGTCCGGGACCGGAACCCTCAGCGCTTAACGATCGGGTCTCGGTCCGTCCGGAGAGCTCGGGAGCGGCCGCACCCGCAGCTAGCGTCCCCCCAGACGTGTCGCCCCCGGCCGCCGGTGTCCCGTGCCGGCCGCGCGGCGACGCGCGGACCACGCAAGTTGCAGGCGCCCCACCGACCGGGTCGGGGTGACCCGCCGAGAGAGGAGATCGTCTTGCGCCGAGCGCGGATGATGAAGGCCGCGGCGATGCTGCTGGCCGGCAGCATGGCCCTCGCGGCCTGTGCCAGCGACGAGGAGGGCGGCGGCAGCAGCGGCGGCGGCTCCGGCGGTGGCGAGGAGACCGCCAGCGAGCTCAAGGTCGGCCTGGCGTACGACACCGGCGGCCGCGGCGACCGCTCGTTCAACGACTCGGCGTACGCCGGCGTCGAGGCGGCGATCGAGGAGCACGGCGGTGACTTCACCGAGCTGTCGCCGAACTCCGACGCCTCCAACCGGGCCGAGCTGCTGACCCAGCTGGCCGACCAGGGCTACAACCCGATCATCGCGGTGGGCTTCGCCTACGGCGACGTGATCGGCGACGTGGCCGAGCAGTACCCGGACGTGACGTTCGCGATCGTCGACTCCTCGGTCGCCGAGATCGGCGCGGACAACCTGACCGGCCTGCTCTTCGCCGAGGAGCAGGGTTCGTTCCTCGCCGGTGTGGCCGCGGCGCTGAAGACCACCACCAACCACATCGGCTTCGTCGGCGGCGTCGAGACCCCGCTGATCCAGAAGTTCGAAGCGGGCTACGTGGCCGGTGCGCAGGCCGTGAAGCCGGACATCACCATCGACCGGCAGTACATCTCGCCGGCCGGTGACTTCTCCGGCTTCAACGACCCGGCCCGCGGCCAGATCGTGGCCCAGGGCATGTACGACGCCGGTGCCGACATCGTCTACCACGCGGCGGGCGGCTCGGGTCTGGGCGTCTTCCAGGCCGCGGCGGCGTCCGGCGGCCGGGCGATCGGTGTCGACTCCGACCAGTACAACACCGTCGACGACCCGGCCCTGCAGGCCGTGATCATGACCTCGATGCTCAAGCGCGTCGACCTCGCGGTCGAGGGCTTCCTCGGCGAGTTCGCCGACGGCTCGCTCGAGGGCGGCACCGACGAGGTCAACGACCTGTCCACGGACGGCGTCGGCCTGTCCACGACCGGTGGGTTCATCGACGACATCCAGTCGCAGATCGACGACTACAAGCAGCAGATCGTCGACGGCGCGATCGAGGTGCCGACCACCCCGTGACCCGGGCGCGGCGGGCGTGACGTCCGCCGCACCAGGCACACCCGGCGGCGGGTCCGGGGGCGCGAGCCCCCGGGCCCGCCGTCGTGGTCCGTAGCCCCGCGGTGGGGGCGGCGGGCCACCCCCTCCGCCGGCTGGGGGATCATGCGCCGGAGTGCTTGCCCAGCTGCCCGCACCGGCGGCGCGTCGCCGGGTCGACCGACCGGGCGAACCGGCGGCGGACGGTCGATCCCGCGCCTCCGGTGCAGCAGAGTGGACCCCGCGCCGCGCGCCCGCGGCCGCGACAGCGAGGAGAGCCCGATGGCCACCACAGACGCTCCGGCGGGCGCCGGGGCCGGACCGTCCGGAGGAGGGTCGCCGCCGGGCGGGACCCCCTACGCCGTCGAGCTGCGCGGCATCACCAAGCGCTTCCCCGGCGTCGTGGCCAACCGCGACATCGAGCTGCGGGTCCGCCGCGGCGAGGTGCACGCCATCGTGGGCGAGAACGGCGCGGGCAAGTCGACGCTGATGAAGACCCTCTACGGCGAGCACCGCCCGGACGAGGGCACGATCCTGGTCGACGGGCGCGAGGTGCAGTTCCGCAGCCCGGCCGACGCGATCGCCGCCGGCATCGGCATGGTGCACCAGCACTTCATGCTGGCCGACAACTTCACCGTGCTGGAGAACATCGTGCTGGGCAGCGAGCCCACCCGCGGCGGTCGCCTCGACCGCGCCGGTGCGCGCCGCCGGATCGCCGAGCTCTCCGACCGCTACAACCTCGGCCTGCGTCCCGACGCCCTCGTGGAGGACCTCGGCGTCGGCGACCGGCAGCGGGTCGAGATCGCCAAGGTGCTCTACCGCGACGCCCGCATCCTCATCCTCGACGAGCCGACCGCCGTGCTCGTCCCGCAGGAGGTCGACGAGCTGTTCGGCAACCTCGCCGAGCTCAAGCGCGAGGGCCTGACGGTCATCTTCATCTCGCACAAGCTCGACGAGGTGCGCAAGGTCGCCGACGCGATCACCGTGATCCGTCGCGGCACCACCGTCGGCGAGGCCGACCCGAAGACGACGACGTCCCGGCAGCTGGCCGAGATGATGGTCGGCGCGGAGCTGCCCTCGCCGGAGACCCGCACGTCGACCGTGCGCGAGACGCCGGTGCTCGAGCTGCGCGGTGTCACCGTCCGCGACGTCGACGGCCGCGACCTCATCGACTCGGTCGACCTCACCGTCCGCGAGGGCGAGGTCGTCGGCATCGCCGGTGTCGAGGGCAACGGCCAGGCCGAGCTGGTCGACGCGATCATGGGCCTGCGCCCGCTCGCCACCGGCGGGGTCTTCCTGGCCTCCGGCGGCGGGCTGGAGGAGATCACCTCCTGGAGCACCCGCGCCCGCCGCGAGGCCGGCCTGGGCTTCATCCCCGAGGACCGGCACCGGCAGGGCATGCTGCTGGACGCCACGCTCTGGGAGAACCGGATCCTCGGCCACCAGACCCGGCCGCCGGCGGTCAAGGGCTTCTTCATCGACCGGGCCGGCGCCCGCGCCGACACCGAGCGGATCATGCGCGAGTACGACGTCCGGGCGCCCGGGCCCGACACCATGGCCGCCGCCCTCTCCGGCGGCAACCAGCAGAAGCTGATCGTCGGCCGCGAGATGAGTGCGAGGCCCCGCCTGCTCGTCGCCGCCCACCCGACCCGCGGCGTCGACGTCGGCGCGCAGGCCGCGATCTGGGAGCTGCTCAAGGACGCCCGCGCCGAAGGGATGGGGATCCTGCTGATCTCGGCCGACCTCGACGAGCTCATCGGCCTGTCCGACACCCTGCAGGTCATGCTGCGCGGCCGGCTGGTCGCCTCCCTCGACCCGGCCACGTGCACGCCGGAGCAGCTCGGCGGCCACATGACCGGCGGCCAGGTCGGGGCGGGTGCGGCATGAGCGCCGTCCAGCGGCTCCGGACGGCGCTGCTCGCGCCCGTCCTCGCCGTCGTCGTCGCGATCGTCATCTCCTCGGCGGTCATGGCCGTCCTGCGGGTCAACCCCCTCGAGGTCTTCGCGGTGATGGTGGACTTCGGGGACACCCCGAGCCAGCAGGTCAACGCGATCGTGGTCATCGTCAACCGCGCGATCCCGCTGTTCCTGGCCGGGCTCGCGGTCGCCGTCGCCTTCCGCATGGGGCTGTTCAACATCGGCGTCGAGGGCCAGTACCGGCTGGCCACGGTGATGGCCGCCGCGGTCGGCGCCGCGGTGAGCCTGCCCGGCCCGCTCCACCTGCTGCTCATCGTCGTCGTGGCGATGGCCGTGGCCGCGTTCTGGGCGGGCATCGTCGCCGTCCTCAAGGTCACCCGCGGCGTGAGCGAGGTGATCAGCTCGATCATGCTGAACTTCATCGCGCTGGGCCTGGCGTCCTACCTGCTCACCGGGCCGTTCCGGGGCAGCCCGGAGGGCGCGTCGATCATCAGCACCGCGGAGATCCCCGAGTCCGGCCAGATGCCGGGGCTCAACGGCATCCTCAGCGCGATCGGCCTGGCCGCGCCGCCCCGGCAGCTCTACGGGTTCCTGATCGTGGCGGCCCTCGTCGGCGTCTTCATCGCGGTGCTGCTCAACCGCACCCGGTTCGGCTTCGACCTCAAGGCCAGCGGCCTGTCGCCGTCGGCGGCCAGCGCCAGCGGCGTCGACGCCCGCGGCATGGTGATCAAGACGATGCTGCTCTCCGGCGCGGTCGCCGGCCTGATCGGGCTGCCCGACCTGCTCGGCACGACGCACGCGTACACCACCGACTTCACCGCCGGCCTGGGCTTCCTCGGCATCGCCGTCGCCCTGCTCGGCCGCAACAACCCCGGCGGCATCGCGCTCGCCGCGCTGCTGTTCGCCTTCCTCGACCGCTCGCAGGTGCCGCTGCAGATCGCCGACTACCCGTCCTCGGTGGTCACGATCATCCAGGGCACGATCGTGCTCGCCGTCGTGGTGGCCAACGAGCTGGCCCGCCGGGTGGCCCGCCGCGCGGCGCAGAGCGGCGGCGCCCAGCCGGCCGCCCCGCCGACGGGTGACGGGAGCACACCGCTGAGCCGGGAGACCAGCACCGACGAGCCGCAGGGGGCCCAGCGATGAGCACCGTGGCGACCAGCCCGGGGACCGCGGCGAAGCCCGCGCGCGGCCCGCTGGGTGAGCTGTTCCTCGGCGGCGGGCGCAGCCGCCGCATCGCCTGGCTGCTCGTGGCCGGGCTCGTCCTCGTCTCCCTGGTCCGCGTCCTCAGCGGCGAGGAGGCGCTGACGTCGTCCTCGACGATGGCCGCCGCCCTGCTGCTCGCCGTGCCGATCGGCCTGGCCGCCCTGGGCGGGCTGTTCTCCGAGCGCGCGGGCGTGGTCAACATCGGCCTCGAGGGCATGATGATCCTCGGCACCTGGGGCGCCGGCTGGGCCGGCTACCAGTGGGGCTGGGCCGCGGCGATCGCCGGCGGCATGGTGTTCGGTGCCGTCGGCGGCCTGCTGCACGCGATCGTGACCGTGACCTTCGGCGTCGACCACGTGGTCTCCGGCGTGGCGATCAACATCCTCGCCGCCGGCTTCGCCCGCTTCCTGTCCGAGCTGTTCTACACCGACAACCCCGCGGGCGGCGGCGTCACCCAGTCGCCGGCGCTGACGGGCCGGCCGCCGGAGATCAGCCTGCCGGTGCTCTCCTCCGGGCCCGACCTGCTCGGTGACCTGGAGCAGAAGCACTGGTTCCTGGTCAGCGACCTGGCCGGCGTCCTCCGCGGGTTCACCAGCGGCATCGGCGTCGTCACGCTGCTGGCGGTGCTGCTGATCCCGCTGACCTACCTGCTGCTGTGGCGGACGGCGTTCGGCCTGCGGCTGCGCTCCTGCGGCGAGAACCCGGCCGCCGCCGACTCCCTCGGCGTCCCGGTCTACCGGCTGAAGTACATCGCGGTGGTCGTCTCGGGCATGCTCGCCGGCCTCGGCGGCGTGTTCCTGGTGTTCATCGCCGGCATCTACCGCGAGAACCAGACCAACGGCCGCGGCTTCATCGGCCTGGCCGCGCTGATCTTCGGCAACTGGCGGCCCGGTGGCCTGGCCGCCGGCGCGGGGCTGTTCGGGTTCTCCGACGCCCTGCAGCTGCGCAGCGCGTCGGCCGTGGTGGCCCTGTTCCTGCTGGTCGCGGTCGTCCTCGTCGTCGTGGCGGGCAGGCAGACGGTGGAGCGGAAGTACCTGCAGGGCGGCTTCGCGGCGGTCTTCGCCGCGCTGGCGCTCTGGCTGTTCCTCACCGTCGACGTCCTGCCGCCGGGCATCGTGTCGTTCACCCCGCACCTGACGACGCTGCTGGTGCTCTCGCTGGCGTCGCAACGGCTGCGCATGCCCAAGGCCGACGGCCTGGTCTACCGACGAGGGGAGTCCTAGGTGGTCGCGCCCGACTGGGAGGCGCTCCGGGCCGCGGCCCGCGAGGCGATGAGGCACGCGTACGCGCCGTACTCGAAGTTCCCCGTGGGGGTCGCCGGGCTGGTGGACGACGGCCGGGTGGTCACCGGCTGCAACGTCGAGAACGCCTCCTACGGGCTGGGGCTGTGCGCCGAGTGCGGCATGGTCAGCGACCTGGCCCGCACCGGCGGCGGCCGACTGGTCGCCGTCGCCTGCGTGGGCGGCGACGGCCGGCCGCTGATGCCGTGCGGCCGCTGCCGGCAGCTGCTGTGGGAGCACGGTGGGGCCGACATGCTCATCGAGACCGTCTCGCTGGGCATCGTGCCGATGCGCGAGGTGCTGCCCGACGCGTTCGGGCCGGAGGACCTGGTCGCGGCGGCCGAGCGGGAGGGGCGGGCGTGAGCTTCGACGCCATCGACGTCATCCGGGCCAAGCGGGACGGCGTCGCGCTCACCGCCGACCAGATCCGCTGGGTGATCGGCGCCTACACCGACGGCGCCGTGCCCGACGAGCAGATGAGCGCGCTGCTCATGGCGGTGTTCTTCCGCGGCATGTCGCCCGACGAGCTCGCCGTCTGGACGCAGGCGATGATCGACTCCGGCGAGCGCAAGGACCTCTCGTCGCTCGGGTCGCCGACCGCCGACAAGCACTCCACGGGCGGCGTGGGCGACAAGATCACCCTGCCGCTGGCCCCGCTGGTGGCCGCCTGCGGGGTGGCGGTGCCGCAGTTGTCGGGCCGCGGGCTGGGCCACACCGGCGGCACGCTGGACAAGCTCGAGGCGATCCCGGGCTGGCGGGCCGACGTGCACGAGGAGGCCTACCTGCGCCAGTTGCGCGAGGTGGGTGCGGTGATCTGCGCGGCCGGCGACGACCTCGCCCCGGCCGACAAGAAGCTCTACGCGCTGCGCGACGTGACCGGCACCGTCGAGTCGATCCCGCTGATCGCCAGTTCGATCATGAGCAAGAAGATCGCCGAGGGCGCCGACACGCTGGTGCTCGACGTCAAGACGGGGTCGGGCGCGTTCATGAAGGAGCCAGACCTGTCCCGCGAGCTGGCCCGCACGATGGTCGGGCTGGGCGAGGCGGCGGGCGTGCGCACGGTGGCGCTGGTGACGGCGATGGACCGGCCGCTCGGCCGCGCCGCCGGCAACGCCGTGGAGGTGGCCGAGTCGGTGGAGGTGCTGGCCGGCGGCGGGCCGGCCGACGTCGTCGAGCTGACCCTGGCGCTGGCCCGGGAGATGCTCGCCGGCGCCGGGCGGGACGACGTCGACCCCGCCGACGCGTTGGCCGACGGCCGGGCGATGGACGTGTGGCGGCGGATGATCGCCGCGCAGGGCGGCGACCCCGACGCCCCGCTGCCGCAGCCGGCCGAGAAGCACGTGGTCACCGCGCCGGCCACCGGCACGCTCACCCGGCTCGACGCGTACTCGCTCGGCGTGGCCGCCTGGCGGCTCGGCGCCGGCCGGGCGCGCAAGGAGGACCCGGTCTCGGCCGCCGCCGGCGTCACCTGGACGGCGACCGTGGGGGAGCAGGTCACCGCCGGGCAGCCGCTGCTGGAGCTGCACACCGACGAGCCCGGCCGCATCCCGCGGGCGCTGGAGGCGCTGGAGGGGGCGATCGGCGTCGACACCGGCGACGAGCAGCTGCCCCTGGTGATCGACCGCCTGACCCGTGCCGACATCTCCTAGGTCACAGGGGGAGACTGTGCTCCCGTGACCCGTTCCTCGACGGCCGCGGCGCCGGGTGCCGACACCGGCGCGGTCGACCCGGCCGCGGCCATCTCGATCCGCGGTCTGGTGAAGCGCTACGGCGACTCCACCGCGGTCGACGGCCTGGACCTCGACATCCGCCGCGGCGAGATCTTCGCCCTGCTCGGCCCCAACGGCGCCGGCAAGACGACGACGGTGGAGATCTGCGAGGGCTACCGCGACCGCGACGGCGGCGAGGTCCGGGTGCTGGGGGAGGACCCCGCCCGCGGCGAGCGCGCCTGGAAGGCCCAGCTGGGCATCGTGCTGCAGTCCGGCGCCGGCGACAGCGCGCTGACCTGCCGCGAGCTGCTGCGCGCCCAGGCGTCGTACTACGCCGATCCGCGCGACCCCGACGAGGTGCTCGAGCTGGTCGGGCTCACCGAGAAGGCCCGCTCGCGCGGCCGGTCGCTGTCCGGCGGGCAGCGGCGCCGGCTCGACGTCGCGCTCGGCATCGTCGGCCGGCCCACGCTGCTGTTCCTGGACGAGCCGACCACCGGTTTCGACCCGGAGGCCCGGCGGCAGTTCTGGTCGCTCATCCGCTCGCTGCGCGAGCTGGGCACCACCATCCTGCTCACCACGCACTACCTCGACGAGGCCGAGGCGCTGGCCGACCGGGTCGGCGTCATCGCCCGCGGCCGGCTGGTCGAGGTCGCCGTCCCGTCGACCCTGGGCGGGCGGGGGACGGCGCCGGCGGTGGTCAGCTGGACCGAGGACGGCGTCCGCCGCACGCAGGCCACCGGGTCCCCGACGGCGTTCGTGCGGCAGCTGGCCGAGCGCTTCCGGGGCGAGGTGCCCGACCTGGCGGTCGCCCGGCCCACGCTCGAGGACGTGTACCTGCGGATGATCGAGGGTCCCGAGCGAGGAGCGGGGCGAGCGGCCGAGCGGAGCGAGGGGGTGTCGCGGTGACGACGCTGGAGAGGCCGCTGCCCTCGGTGGCCAGCGTCTGGCGCACCCGCGCGGGGGTGGAGCTCAAGGAGTTCTTCCGGCAGCGGGAGTCCGTCGTCTTCACGCTGGCCTTCCCGGTCATCCTGCTGCTGGTCTTCGGCGCGGTGCTGAACTACGACCTCGGCTCCGGCGTCGGCTTCGTGCAGTACTTCATGGCCGGGGTCATCGCGGCCGGCATCCTCGGCGCCGGCCTGCAGAACATGGCGATCAGCATCGCCACCGAGCGCTCCGACGGCACGCTCAAGGGGCTGGCCGGGACGCCGATGCCGAAGAGCGCGTACTTCGTCGGCAAGGTCGTGCAGGTGCTCGCCGTGACGGTGGCGATCATAGCGATCCTGCTGCTCGTCGGCACCGTCTTCTACGACGTGCCGCTGCCGAGCGGGTCGCGGTGGTTCACCTTCGTCTGGGTCGCGCTGCTCGGCTCGGCGGCCTGCACGCTGCTCGGCATCGCCGTCTCGAGCCTGGCCAAGAACGGCCGCTCGGCGTCGGCGACGATCACCCCGATCGCGCTGGTGCTGCAGTTCATCTCCGGCGTCTTCTTCCTGTTCAGCCAGGTGCCCACCTGGTTGCAGACGGTCGCCGCGTTCTTCCCGCTCAAGTGGATGGCGCAGGGGCTGCGCTCGGTCTTCCTGCCCGAGGCGCTGGCCGCGCAGGAGCCGGCCGGTTCGTGGGAGCTGGGCCGGGTGGCGCTGGTGCTCGCCGTCTGGTGCGTCGCCGGGCTGGCGCTGTGCGTGCTGACCTTCCGCTGGCAGGAGCGCGGCAGCCGCTGACCCGGTGGGCGGGCCTTGCGCTCGCCGGTCGTCGGCGGGACCGTGCGTCGAGCGGGTCGAGGCCCGCCGCGACGTCCCGTCGGGGAGTGGGCCATGGCCGGAGCCGGAACCGTCGTGGTCACCGGCGCGACCGGCCGGCAGGGCGGTGCGGTCAGCAGGGCGCTGCTCGACCGTGGGTGGACCGTCCGCGCGCTGACGCGGTCCCCGGGGTCCCCGAGGTCGCGGGCCCTCGCCCGGGCCGGCGCGCAGGTGGTCGCGGCCGACATGGACGACCCCGCCTCCCTCGACCGGGCCTTCGCCGGCGCGCACGGCGTCTACAGCGTGCAGAACTTCATGACCAGCGGCGTGGACGGCGAGGCCCGGCAGGGCCGCAACGTCGGCGCGGCGGCCCGGCGGGCGGGGGTCCGGCACCTGGTCTACGGCTCGGCGGGCACCGGCGAGCGGGGGACCGGCATCGGTTCCTGGGAGGTCAAGCTCGACGTCGAGGACCACCTGCGGGAGCTCGGCCTGCCGGTGACCGTGCTGCGCCCGACGGCGTTCATGGAGCTGATGACCGACCGGGCCTTCCACCCCGCGGCCGGGGTCTGGTACGTGTGGCCGAAGCTGGCCGGCTGGGACTTCCGGGTCCCGTGGCTCTCCTGCCGCGACCTCGGCGTGATCGCGGAGAAGGTGTTCGCCGACCCCGGGCGGTTCGTCGGCCAGGACCTCCCGCTCGCCGCGGACGTCCGCTCCCTCGGCGAGTGCCGGGAGCTCTACGCACGGGTGGCGGGACGCCCCCCACGGCGGCTCCCGATGCCGGTGCCCCTCTTCGAGCGCGCCGCACCGGACACGGCGCGGTTGTGGCGATGGGCCAGGAGCGCGGGTCTCGACGTGAGCACGGAGCCCACCCGGGCGCTGCATCCCGGTGCGCTGACCGTCGAGGCCTGGCTGCGCTCGACGGGCGCGGCGGGCCGACGGAGGCGGGGGAACCGGTCTGGGTAACGTCGTCCGGTGCCCTCCCCGCTGAACGCCGACACCCTGCGCCGCGCGCCCAAGGTCCTGCTGCACGACCACCTGGACGGCGGGCTGCGGCCGCAGACGGTGCTCGAGCTGGCCGACGAGCTCGGCTACCGCGACCTCCCCGCGGACGACGCCGACGCGCTCGGGGTGTGGTTCCGCGAGGCCGCCGACTCCGGTTCCCTGGTGCGCTACCTGGAGACGTTCGCGCACACGGTGGGCGTGATGCAGCGGCCGGAGGCGGTGCAGCGGGTCGCGCGGGAGTGCGCGCTCGACCTCGCCGCGGACGGCGTCGTGTACGCCGAGGTGCGCATGGCGCCCGAGCTGGTGACGCCGGCCATGGCGATCGAGGAGGCCGTCGAGGCGATGCTCGACGGCTACGCGGTCGGCATGAAGGAGGCCGCCGCGGCCGGCACCCCGATCACCGTGGGCACGCTGCTGTGCGCGATGCGGCAGGACGACCGGTGGCAGGAGGTGGCCGGCCTCGTCGTCCGCTACCGCGACGCCGGCGTCGTCGGCTTCGACCTGGCCGGACCCGAGGACGGCTTCCCGCCCGACCGCATCCCGGCGGCGATCGCGCTGCTGGACCGCGCGGGCGCGCACCGCACCATCCACGCCGGCGAGGCGGCCGGCATCGCGTCGATCCGGGCCGCGCTCGACGGCGCGCGGGCCGAGCGGCTCGGCCACGGCGTCCGGATCGCCGACGAGGTGTCCGCCGACGGCGCGCTCGGGCCGGTGGCGCAGCGGGTGCGGGACGAGCAGGTGCCGCTGGAGGTGGCGCCGTCGTCCAACGTGCAGACCGGCGCCTACCCGTCGCTGGTGGAGCACCCGGTCGACCGGCTGCACCGGCTCGGCTTCGCCGTCACCCTCAACACCGACAACCGGCTGATGAGCGGGGTGTCGGTCAGCAGCGAGTTCACCGACGTCGCGACGACGTTCGGCTGGACCTGGGACGACGTGCAGACGGTGACCGAGCGGGCGGTGGCGGCGTCCTTCGCGGACCCGGCCGAGAAGGCGCGGCTGCTCGACGACGTCGTCCGACCGGGCCACGCGGCGCTGCGAGCCTGATCACGCGGGGAATGGCCGCCCTCTTCGCGCTGCTAACGTAGGTGCACCGGCACTCGCCGGTCATCCTCCGGACGGTCCGTCCGGCATGAGCGCATCCGTGCAGATCCGGCGTCATCGACGACGCCCGCGATCGCCAGTGAGGACGCCGGAACGCCGGCGGCCGCCTATCGCCACGGGACGCGCCCGAGAACATCGGAGTCCCACCCGCATGACCTCGTTCGACACTGTCGACGCCCCCATCGAGAACACCACCCCCACGTTCGCCGAGCTCGGCCTGCCCGCGCAGCTGGTCGCCGCTCTCGGGGAGCGGGGGATCACCACCCCCTTCGCCATCCAGGCCTCCGCGCTGCCGGACGCCCTCGCCGGCCGCGACGTGCTGGGCAAGGCGGCCACCGGCTCGGGCAAGACGCTCGCCTTCGGCCTGCCGATGCTGGCCCGGCTCGGCGCCGACGTCCGCCGCGGCCCGCGCACCCCGCGCGGCCTGGTCCTGGTGCCGACGCGCGAGCTCGCGCAGCAGGTCAGCGACGTGCTGATGCCGCTGGGCCGGGCGCTGGGCGTCTACGTCACCACCGTCTACGGCGGCGCCCCGATGCACCGCCAGATCCAGCAGCTGCGCCGCGGCGTCGACGTCCTCATCGCCACCCCGGGCCGGCTGCTCGACCTCATGCGCCAGGGCGAGGCCGACCTGTCCGACGTGTCGGTGACCGTCCTCGACGAGGCCGACTTCATGGCCGACCTCGGCTTCCTGCCCGACGTCACCGAGCTGCTCGACGCCACCGACCCCGGCGCCCAGCGGATGCTCTTCTCGGCCACCCTCGACGGCGAGGTCGACACCCTCGTGCGCCGGTACCTCAAGGACCCGGCGCGGCACGAGGTGGTCCGCCCCGGCGACGCCGCCCCGCCGGCCGAGCACCTCGCCTACAGCCTGGCCTTCCGCGACAAGCTCGCGGTGGCCCAGGAGCTGGCCGCCCGCCCGGGCCGGACGATCGTCTTCGTCCGCACCCAGCTCGGCGCCGACCGGCTGGCCGAGAACCTGCAGGCCGCCGGCATCGGTGCGCAGGCGATCCACGGCGGTCTGCCGCAGGGCGCCCGCCGCCGCGCGCTCGAGGCGTTCACCGACGCCCGCTCGCCGGTGCTCGTCGCCACCGACGTCGCCGCCCGCGGCATCCACGTGGACGACGTCTCGCTGGTGCTGCACTACGACCCGCCGGCCGACGCGAAGACCTACCAGCACCGCTCGGGCCGCACCGCCCGCGCCGGCGCCAGCGGCGTCGTCGTGTCGCTGCTGCTGCCCGACCAGGTGGGCCAGGCCAAGCGGCGGTTCCGCCAGGTGAAGGTCGACCCGGCCATCACCCGGATCCGGCCGGGCGACGAGGCGATCAGCGAGCTCGTCGCCTCCGGGGTCCCGGTGGAGCCGGTCGAGCGGCCCGTGCGTGAGCACCGTCCCCGCAGCGGTGGGCCGCGCGGCCCGCGTGGTCCGCGCCGCGAGGGCGACCGGCCGCGTCGTCCCTACGGCGACCGCGGCGAGCGCAGCTCCCGGGACGGCGACCGCGGTCCCAGCCGCTACCGCGGCCAGGGCCGGCGGCCGAACGACCGCCCCGCCCGCTCCGGCGCGTGACCTGCTGAGAACGCGGAAGGCGCGATCCCTGCCCCCAGGGATCGCGCCTTCTGCGCTTCCTAGTCCCGCCAGACGAGGACGGCGGTCACCGCGCCGACGACCTCGTCCCAGTCCCGCCTGATCGCCGCGGCGTCCTCGGCCGGCAGCGTGGCGCCGGGGTCCCGCTGCCCGCGGGCCACCGCGCGGCCCAGCGCCGCGGACGGCGCCAGCAGCTCGTCGACCCGCGTCAACCCCGCGTACTCGGCGATGTCGCGCACGCCCTCGACCGGCTGGGCGAACGCCCGGTGGTCGACCAGCCCGGCGGCGCCGTCGGCGACCTCGGTGAGCACCTCGGTCAGCTCGGTGAGGTCGTAGCGGTCCTGCTCGGCCGGCAGCGGCACGGTGTCGGTGTCGGCCACCTCGGGCCACGACGCGATCTCGGTGAGGTCGTGCTCCTCGGTGCTGGTGGAGAGGAACTTCGACAGGTCCGTCGGGGTGTCGAACAGCCAGATCTCGCCGTCGCGGCCGAGGAACCGGGCCACGTCCTCGACGTAGCAGCGCAGGGTCACCCCGGCCGCGCCGGGGATGACCACCTCGACCGGCAGGATGCCGACGGCCTCCCAGAACTCCTGCGCCGCGGCGACCGCGGCGGGGGAGGCGGTGATCCGGCTGCCGCCGCGGATCGTGCTCACGCCCGCTGCGGGCGCGGCCTCGCCCGCGTCCTCGTCGGCGGCGTCCGCCACGAGTTCCTCGGGCTCGACGTCGGCGTCCTCCTCGACCTCCGAGGCGGCCGGGTAGTCCTCGAGGGTGGCGGTGCCGCCGCCGGTCCAGTCCAGGTGCTCGGAGAGCTCCTCGACGACGTCCTCCCACAGCTCGTCCAGCGCGCCGCCGACGCCGACCCAGGCGTCCTCGCCCGAGCGCCCGACGAACGCCTCGACGCCCAGCCCCAGCGAGCCGACCTCGGGCCGGCCGACCAGCTCGGCGACCGCCTCGAACTGGCTCTCCTCGTCGTCCTCGTCCTCGTCGTCGTCACCGGTGGTGTCGAGGCACTCGGCGAGGCGGCCGACGATGTCGATCGTCGCGGCCAGCTCTTCCACGGCCCAGCGGTCGGGGTTCTCCGCGGCGATGTCGTAGACGCCGTCGAGGTCGTAGCGGTGGTCGTCGTCGGGCACCAGGTCGCCGGCACCCAGCCCCACGATCACCGGCCAGACCGGGTGGTCGGCGAGGTCGTGGTCGGTGCGGGTGCGGCAGAACTCCGCCAGGGCCGTGGTGCTCGGGAAGAGGTGCACCGTGGCCGTGCCGCTCTCGGTCGTGCCGAGGAACGCCTGCCACTCCTCGCCGTCCTCCTCCCACGGCGGCGCCCACAGGGTGTACCCGGTGCGGTCGTCGAGGGTGAGTGCGATGGGGACGATGCTCGGCCTGGCCACGGGCCCATCCTGCCGAACGCGGCGGGGATCGCGCGCCCGGGTTCGCTAGACCCCCATCGGGTGCCAGACCGTTTTCGTCTCCAGGAACGCCGTCATGCGGGACAGGCCGGGGTCGGCGGTCCAGTCCGGCTCGGTCACCGGCGGCCGCAGCACCCGCTTGATCGTGCCGGCGGCCTCGCGCTCGAGCTCCAGCGCCCGGTCGGGCGGGGCCCCGGTCAGGTCGACCGCGTCGACGTCGGCGTGCTCGGCCAGCCACGGGCCGATCTCGGCGGCGTCGCCGGTCAGGATGTTCACCACGCCCGCGGGGACGTCGCTGGTGGCCAGCACCTCGCCGAGGGTGACGGCGGGCAGCGGCCGCTCCTTCGAGGTGACCACGACGGCGGTGTTGCCGCCGGCCAGCACCGGCGCCAGCACGCTGACCAGGCCGAGCAGCGACGACTGCTGCGGTGCCAGGACGGCGACGACCCCGGTCGGCTCGGGCAGGCTGAAGTCGAAGTACGGGCCGGCGACCGGGTTGGCGCCGCCGAGCACCGAGGCAAGCTTGTCGGTCCAGCCGGCGTACCAGACCCAGCGGTCGACGGCGGCGTCGACGGCGGCGCGCGCCCGGGACGCCGACAGGCCCTCGCCGGCGGCGACCTCCTCGCAGAACTGGACGTGCCGGCCCTCCATCAGCTCGGCCACGCGGTAGAGCACCTGGCCGCGGTTGTAGGCGGTGGCGCCGGACCACTTGGGGAAGGCGGCGCGGGCGGCGACGACGGCGTCCCGGGCGTCCTTGCGGCTGGCCCAGGAGGCGTTGGCGAGGAAGTGGCCCTTGGCGTCGGTGACCTCGTAGCTGCGGCCGGACTCCGAGCGCGGGAACGCCCCGTTGACGTAGAGCTTGTAGGTCTTGCGGACGGCGAGGCGCTCGCTCACTGACCGGCCCCCTTCAGGTACGCGGCCAGCCCGTGCCGGCCGCCCTCGCGGCCGTAGCCGGACTGCTTGTAGCCGCCGAAGGGCGACGTCGGGTCGAACTTGTTGAACGTGTTGGCCCACACGACGCCGGCGCGCAGCTGGTCGGCGATCTTCAGGATCCGCGAGCCCTTCTCGGTCCAGATGCCGGCGGAGAGCCCGTAGGTGGTGTTGTTCGCCTTGGCCACCGCCTCGTCGGGCGTGCGGAAGGTGAGCACCGAGAGCACCGGGCCGAAGATCTCGTCACGGGCGATCCGGTGGGCAGGGGAGACGTCGGTGAACACGGTGGGCGGGAACCAGTAGCCGCGCTCGGGGAGCTCGCACGCCGGCTGCCAGCGGTTGGCGCCCTCGGCGACCCCGATCTCCGACAGCTCGCGGATGCGGGCCAGCTGCTCGGCGGAGTTGATCGCACCGATGTCGGTGTTCTTGTCCAGCGGGTCGCCGACGCGCAGCGTGCCGATCCGCCGCTGCAGGCCCGCGATCACCTCGTCGTGGATCGACTCCTGCACCAGCAGCCGGCTGCCGGCGCAGCACACGTGACCCTGGTTGAAGAAGATGCCCTGCACGATGCCCTCGACCGCCTGGTCGATCGGGGCGTCGTCGAACACGATGTTGGCCGCCTTGCCGCCGAGCTCGAGGGTGAGCCTCTTGCGGGTGCCGGCGACCGCGCGGGCGATGGAGCGGCCCACCTCGGTCGAGCCGGTGAAGGCGACCTTGTCGACGTCCTGGTGCTCGACGACGGCCCGGCCGGTCTCGCCGGCGCCGGTCACGATGTTGACCACGCCGGGCGGCAGGTCGGCCTGCCGGCAGATCTCGGCGAACAGCAACGCGGAGAGCGGGGTGGTCTCGGCGGGCTTGAGGACGACGGTGTTGCCGGTGGCCAGCGCCGGGGCGATCTTCCACGCGAGCATGAGCAGCGGGAAGTTCCACGGGATGACCTGGCCGGCCACGCCGAGCGGCTGCGGCGCCGGCCCGAGGCCCGCGTAGCCGAGCTTGTCGGCCCAGCCCGCGTGGTAGAAGAAGTGCGCCGCGGCCAGGGGGACGTCGACGTCCCGCGACTCCTTGATCGGCTTGCCGTTGTCGAGCGACTCGAGGACGGCGAACTCGCGGGCGCGCTCCTGCAGCAGCCGGGCGATGCGGAAGAGGTACTTGCCGCGGTCGGCCGGGCGCATCGGGCCCCACACCTTGGTGAACGCCCGCCGGGCGGCCTTCACCGCACGGTCGACGTCGGCCTCGGTGCCGCTGGCGATCTCGGAGAGGACCTCCTCGGTCGCGGGGTTGACGGTCTTGAACGGCTCGCCGCCGCCGTCGACGAACTCGCCGTCGACGAACAGCCCGTAGGACGGCGCGATGTCGACGATGGAGCGGGACTCGGGGGCGGGGGCGTACTCGAAGACGCTGGTCATCTGGGTCTCAGTCCACGCTGACGTAGTCGGGGCCGGAGTAGTGGCCGGTGCGCAGCTTCTGCCGCTGCAGGAGCAGGTCGTTGAGCAGGCTGGAGGCGCCGAAGCGGAACCAGTCGGGGGTGAGCCAGTCGGCGCCGGCGACCTCGTTGACCATCACCAGGTGCTTGACGGCGTCCTTCGTCGTCCGGATGCCGCCGGCGGGCTTGACCCCGATCTGCCGGCCGGTGGCGGCGCGGAAGTCGCGGACGGCCTCCAGCATCACCAGGCAGACCGGCAGGGTGGCGGCGGGGGAGACCTTGCCGGTGGAGGTCTTGATGAAGTCGCCGCCGGCGAGCATCGCCAGCCAGCTGGCGCGGCGGACGTTGTCGAGCGTGACCAGCTCGCCGGTCTCGAGGATGACCTTGAGGTGCGCGTCGCCGCAGGCCTCCTTGACCGCCACGATCTCCTCGTAGACGTCGAGGTAGCGGCCGGCCAGGAAGGCGCCCCGGTCGATGACCATGTCGATCTCGTCGGCGCCGTTGGCCACGGCGTCCTTCACGTCGGCGAGCTTGACCGCGCGGCTGGCACGGCCGCTCGGGAACGCCGTGGCGACGGCGGCGACGTGGATGCCGGTGCCCTCCAGGGCCTCCTTCGCCACGCCGGCGAGGTCGCCGTAGACGCACACGGCGGCGACCTGCGGGGCGGTGAGGTCGGTGGGGTCGGGACGGCGCGCCTTGGCGGCCAGGCTGCGGACCTTGCCCGGGGTGTCGGCGCCCTCGAGGGTGGTGAGGTCGACCATCGAGATCGCGGTGTCGATGGCCCACGCCTTGGCGGTGGTCTTGATCGAGCGGGTGCCGAGCTGGGCGGCTCGGGCCTCCGCGCCGACCTGGTCGACGCCGGGCAGCCCGTGCAGGAAGGTGCGGAACGCCGAGTCGGACCGGGTGACGTCGTCGTACGGCGGCAGCGGCCCGGCGATCGGCCGGGCGTACGCCGACGGCGCGTCGGGCTCGAGCACGTGGGTCATGCCGATCATTGTCCCCTGCCCGGTGGGCGCGCCACGACGCCGCTCACCGGTCGGTGTCAAGAGCCGCCTCGGATTCGTGGACAAGCCGCTGACCTGGGGATTCAGCAAGCAGGACGGCCGGTCCGGCGGTAGACTTCGAACACCTGATCGAGCAGGTGGGAGGTGTTCCGGTGGACGAGGTCACGTCGGCGCTGCACGTGCTGGCCGCCGAGGATCTGCACGCGATGCCCGGCCCGGCGCTGCTGGAGCGCACCGCCGACCTGGTCGCGCTGCGCAACCGGATCGACGCCGAACTGGCCCGCACCGTCCGGATCGCCGACGGCAGGCGGGCCTTCGCCGGCGACGGCATGGCCACCGCCCAGTCCTGGCTGCGCGGGCACGGCCGGCTGGCCCGGGCCGCCGCCTCGCAGGTGGTGCGCAACGGCCGCGCCCTCGAGCAGCTGCCCGCGGTCGCGGCGGCGCACGCGGCCGGAGCGCTGACCGGTGACCAGGTGGCGGTGCTCGGGCAGCTCACCGAGCCGCGGCACCTGCGGCTGATCGCCGCGGCCGACGGCGACCTGGCCGGCCTCGCCGGCGAGCTGGTGACCTTCGCGGTGGCGCACTCGCATGCCGAGCTCGACGAGCTGGTGCACGCCTTCCTGGAGCGGCTCGACGCCGACGGGCCCGAGCCCGACCCCACCGAGCAGCGGTCGCTGACCTTCACCCGGCGGGCCGACGGCCGGCTGTTCCTCCGCGGCGAGCTCGACGCCGTCGGCGGGGAGAGGTTCCAGGCCGCCATCGCCGCCCTCGACCAGGCCCACCGGCCGGCCGGGGACGCGCGCAGCCTGGCGCAGCGGCAGGCCGACGCCGCGGTGCAGCTGGCCGACCTCCACCTCGGCTGCGGCACCCTGCCGCTGCTGCGCACCGTCAAGCCGCAGGTCGCGGTCACCGTCGACCTGGCGGACCTGCTCGACCCCACGACCGGCCGGGGCGCCGCCCGCACCGGCTTCGGCGCGGTGCTCTCCGCCGCCCGCGCCCGGTGGGCGGCCTGCGACGCCGACCTCACCCGGATCGTGCTCGGCCCCCACGGCGAGCCGCTCGACCTCGGCCGCACCCGGCGCCTCGTGACACCCGCACTGCGCAAGGCCGTGATCGCCCGCGACACCACGTGCGTGTTCGCCGGCTGCGACGCCCCGCACTGGTGGTCAGAAGTGCACCACGTCGTCCACTGGGCACTGGGTGGCGAGACCAGCCTGGACAACTCCGGGCTGCTCTGCGAACGGCACCACACCCAGGTCCACCACGGCTTCCGCATCGAGCGGGACACCGCCGGCCGGTGGCACACCTACCGGCCCGACGGCACCGAGATCCACGTCATCCGGCCACCCGCCGACGACCCCGAGCTCGCCCGCGCCGGCTGAGCCTCCCGGTCCCCGGGTGTGCCAGCGTGGGCGCATGGCGACCGCGCGGCACCCGCTGCTGACCTGGACCACGGTCGTCCCGCTCCTGTCCCTGGTCGTCCTCGGGGTCACCTGAGGCCGGTCGCTGCCGGTCGCCGTCGAGCTGCTCGTCGCGGTGTTCCTGATGGGCGCCGTGCTGTCCGCCGTGCACCACGCGGAGGTGGTCGCGCACCGGGTGGGGGAGCCGTTCGGGTCGCTGGTCCTCGCCGTGGCGGTGACCGTCATCGAGGTCGCGCTGATCGTCACGCTGATGGTCTCCGGCGGCGACGACGCCGCCTCGCTGGCGCGGGACACCGTGTTCGCGGCGGTGATGATCACGTGCAACGGCATCGTCGGTCTGGCGGTGCTGCTCGGCGCACTGAAGCACGGCGTGGTCGAGTTCAACGCCGAGGGCACCGGCGCTGCGCTCGCGACGGTCACCACCCTGGCCGTGCTGAGCCTCGTCCTGCCGACCTTCACGATCGGCCGCCAGGGCCCGCAGTTCTCGCCCGCCCAGCTCGCCTTCGCCGCGGTGGCCTCCCTGATCCTCTACGCCGCCTTCGTGCTCACCCAGACCGTGCGGCACCGCGACTTCTTCCTCCCCGTCCCCCGCGAGGGCGCCCCGGCGGTCGACGAGCACGCCGAGCCGCCCACCGCCCGGGCCGCGCTCACCAGCCTGGGGCTGCTGCTCGTCGCGCTCGTCGCGGTGGTGGGACTGGCCAAGGTGGAGTCGCCCGCCATCGAGGACGCCGTCGCCGCGGTCGGCTACCCCCAGTCCTTCGTCGGCGTCGTCATCGCGCTGCTCGTGCTGCTGCCCGAGACGCTCGCCGCCGCCCGTGCCGCCCGTCGCGACCGGCTGCAGATCAGCCTGAACCTGGCCTTCGGCTCCGCCATGGCCAGCATCGGGCTCACCATCCCGGCGATCGCGGTCGCCTCCATCTGGCTGGACGGGCCGCTGCTGCTCGGGCTCGGCGCGACGCAGACCGTGCTGCTCGCCGTCACGGTCGTCGTCGGGGTGCTCACCGTCGTCCCCGGCCGGGCGACCCGGCTGCAGGGCGTGGTCCACCTCGTCCTCCTGGCGGCCTTCGTCTTCCTGGCCGTCAACCCGTGACATCGCAGGCCGCTACGGTGGCGCCCGTGCAGCTGACCGTCGTGGACCACCCGCTCGCCCGCGCCCGGCTCTCCCGCATGCGGGACGAGCGCACCGACAACGCCAACTTCCGGGCCGCGCTGCGCGACCTCACCCAGATGCTGGTCTACGAGGCCACCCGCGACCTCGAGCTGCGCGAGGAGCCGATCCGCACCCCGGTCACCGGGACCGTCGGCTACCGGCTGGCCGCGCCGCCGCTGATCGTGCCGGTCCTGCGCGCGGGCCTCGGCATGGCCGACACCGCGCACCGCATGCTGCCCGAGTCGCAGATGGGCTTCGTCGGGCTCGCCCGCAACGAGGTCACCTTCCAGCCCGAGGCCTACATGGCCTCGCTGCCGGAGTCGCTGGTCGGCCGGCACGTCTTCGTCCTCGACCCGATGCTCGCCACCGGCGGCTCGCTGGTGCACTGCTGCGGCCTGCTCACCGACCGCGGCGCCCCCGCGATCACGGTGCTGTGCACGCTGGCCGCACCCGAGGGCCTGCGCCGGCTGGAGGAGAGCGGCCTGCCGCTGCGCGTCTTCACGGTCAGCGTCGACGAGGGCCTCAACGACAAGGCCTACATCGTCCCGGGCCTCGGCGACGCCGGCGACCGCCAGTTCGGCGCGGTCTGACCATGCGGTTCGGTGTCCTCGGCACCGGCTTCTGGGCCGGGGAGATCCACGCGGCCAGCCTCGCCGAGCACCCCGACGCCGAGCTGGCCGGCGTCTGGGGCCGCGACCTGGCCAAGGCCGAGGCGCTCGGTGCGCGCTTCGAGGTCCCCGGCTACGACGACCTCGACGCCCTGCTCGCCGAGGTCGACGCCGTCTCCTTCTCCCTGCCGCCCGAGGTGCAGGTCCCGCTGGCCGTCCGCGCCGCCGAGGCCGGCAAGCACCTGCTGCTGGAGAAGCCGATCGCGCTCACCGTCGAGGACGCCGACCGGCTGGTCGCCGCCGTCCGGTCCAACGGCGTGGCATCGGTCGTGTTCTTCACCTTCCGCTTCCAGGCGGGGACGGCGACCTGGCTCACCCAGGCGGCCCGCACCCGGCTCATGGGCGGGGCCGGCAGCTGGCTGGGCAACAACTACCAGCCCGACAGCCCCTTCAAGGACTCCGCCTGGCGCAAGGAGAAGGGCGCGCTCTGGGACATCGGCCCGCACGCCCTCTCGCTGTTCCTCCCCGCGCTCGGCCCGGTGACCGCCGTCCAGACCGGCGCCGGCCTCGGCGACACCGTCCACCTGGTGCTGCACCACGAGTCCGGCGCCGCCAGCACCGTCACGCTGTCGCACACGGTGGCGCCCATGTCGAGCGGCATCGAGTTCTTCGTGCACGGCGACGCCGGCCGGATCACCCTGCTGCCCGAGGACCGGGCCGCCCGCGCCGCGCACGCCGTCGCCGTCGAGGAGCTCACCCAGGCCGCGGTCACCGGTGGGGCACACCCGTGCGACGTCGCGTTCGGTCGCGAGGTCGTCGTCGTCCTCGCCGCCGCCCAGCGGGCGCTGGAGTCCGGCTGCCGCGAGCCCGTTCCAAGCTGAGCCACCACCGGCGCGCAAGCGCGGCACAAGCACCCGCGGCGAACCTCTCTCCCGACGAGGACGAGCCCCCGTGCAGGGGGCGGACGACGGGAGAAGCACATGAACGGCAACTGGTACGTGCGGCGCGGGCGGATCGGCCGCAAGGTGTACTGGCTCCACTACGCGCTGCCGGTCTGGGTGGCCTACGTCGCCGCGGCGTGGGCCGACATCAGCCTCGGCCTCGCCTGGTACACCACGGGCAGCTACGCCACGTATGACTACTACTACGGCTACTCGGCCGGCGCCGAGGCCATGTTCTACGGCGGACCGATCACCCTGATCACCTCGCTGGCGCTGCTGGCGCCGTCGATCAGCGCCGCCGTGGCCCGGTGCCACGACCGCGGCAGGTCCGGCTGGTTCCTGCTGTGGGGTCTCGTGCCCATCGCCGGCGCGATCGTCCTGCTCGTGCAGCTCGGTTTCCTGCGCGGCGACGCCGGCCCCAACCAGTACGGCCCGCCCGAGGTCTCCGGCTTCAGCTCCGCGCCGCCGGCCCCGGCCCCGCTGGTGCGCTGACGCCCGTCAGCGCGGCGACCTGCCGGGGTCGGGGACGACGACCCGCTCGTCCCCGACCCCCCCGGCCAGCGGCCCTGGCCCGCACACTGTGGGTGTGAACAGCAGTTCCTCGGCGAGCGCCGACGGGACGGCGACGCCGAGGCGGTTCCCGCAGTCGGTCTACGGGGTGGGCGAGGAGCCCGACCCCCGGTTCACCCTGGCCAACGAGCGCACCTTCCTGGCCTGGATCCGCACCTCGCTGGCGCTGTCGGCGGCCGGGGTGGCGCTGGAGGCGCTCGAGCTGCCGATCGCCGAAGGGCTGCGGCTGGCCTGCGCGCTGGTGCTCATCGGGCTCGGCCTGCTCGCCCCGCTGCAGGCGTGGCTCGGCTGGACGGCGACGGAGAGGGCGCTGCGCCGGGGGCGGCCGCTGCCCTCGCCCCGGCTCGCGCCGGTGGTCGCCCTGGGCACCCTGGTCGCGGGTGTGCTGCTCGTGCTCGGGCTGCTGCTGCGGTGAGCGAGCAGGTCTTCGACCGCGGCCTGCAGGCCGAGCGGACGGCGCTGGCCTGGCGGCGGACCGCGCTGGCGATGGCCGTGGCGGCGGTCGGGGCCGGGCGGCTGGCGGCGCCGGTGATCGGCGTGCTCGCCGTCGTCCTCGCCGCCGTCGGACTGGTGCAGGCGGCGTTCGTCGGCTACCGGGCCGAGCGGCGCTACCGGTCCGTGCACGCCTCGCTGACCACCCGCGGCGACCTCGGCGGGGCCCGCGCCGGCGGGCTGCCGATCGCGGCCCTGGCCCTCAGCGGCGTCGCCGTCGGGCTGCTCGCGCTGGCGTTCGCCCTCGGCCCGGGCCTCTAGATCCCCAGCACCCTCGACATCTCGGCGCGCAGCTCGTCGAGCTCGTCCTCGCCGCGGCCGCGGGCGGCGATGATCCCGGCGTCGTCGTGCACCGGGACGACCGTCTCCAGGTAGGCCTTGAGCTTCGGCTCGGTGCCGCTGGGGCGCACGATCACCCGGACGCCGTCGCCGAGCAGCCGCACCCCGTCGACCGGCGGCTGCGCGCTGAGCAGGTCGGTGAACTCCACCGGCCGGCCCAGCAGGGTGGCCGGCGGGGCGGTGCGCAGCCGCTCCATCGCCTGCCCGATCAGCGACAGGTCGTCCACCCGCACCGACAGCTGCCCGGTGGCGAACAGCCCGTGCTCGCGTGCCAGCTCGTCGAGCCGGTCGAGCAGCGTGCGGCCGTCGGCCTTGAGCTCGGCGGCCAGCAGCGCCACGGCCAGGGCGGCGGAGATGCCGTCCTTGTCCCGCGCCACCGACGGCGCCACCGAGTAGCCCAGCGCCTCCTCGTAGCCGAACACCAGCGGCTCCTCCTCGGAGCCCGCCCGCATGATCCACTTGAAGCCGGTCGGCGTCTCCGCCGACGGCACGCCGTGCGCCTCGGCCAGCGCGTGCAGCAGCGACCCGCTCACCAGCGACGACGCGTACGTCCCGCGCACGCCGCGGCGGAGCAGCCAGTCGGCCAGCAGCGCGCCGGTCTCGTCGCCGGTCAGCTGCCGGCCGCCGCAGACGACGGCGCAGCGGTCGGCGTCGGGGTCCTCGGCGATCGCGACGTCGGCGCCGATCCGCTCGGCCAGGGCCTTCAGCCGGTCGGACGCGCCCAGCTCCTCCGGGTTCGGGAAGGCCACCGTCGGGAACGCCGGGTCGGGCCGGTCCTGCTCCGGCACGCTCACCGGCGCGGCCAGCCCCGCCGCGGCGAACACCGCCCGGGTCGTGTCGGCGCCGACCCCGTGCATGGCCGTGTAGGCGACGACCAGCGACTCCCGGCCCGGCACGCGCTCGGGCTCGAGCGCGGCCACCACCGCGGCCACGTAGTCGTCGACGATCGCGTCGGGCAGGGTCAGCCAGTCGTCGCCGCGCGGCACGTCCCTCGCCGCGCCGACGGCGGCGATCGCCGCCTCGATCCGCGCGTCGGCGGGTGGCACCAGCTGCCGGCCGTCGCCCAGGTAGACCTTGTAGCCGTTGTCGTCGGGCGGGTTGTGGCTGGCGGTCACCATCACGCCGGCCACGCACCCGAGGTGCCGGACGGCGAAGGACAGCACCGGCGTCGGCAGCGCCCGCGGCAGCACCTGGACGGCGAACCCCGCGGCGGTGAGCACCTCGGCGGTGATCCGCGCGAACTCGTCGGAGCGGCGGCGGGCGTCGAAGCCTACGACCACGCCGCCCCCGGTGCGCCCCTCCTCGGCCAGGTACGCGCCGAGCCCCGCGGCCGCGCGGGTCACCACGGCGGCGTTCATTCCGGCCGGCCCGGCGCGCAGCGGTCCGCGCAGCCCCGCCGTCCCGAACGTCAGCGGGCCGGCGAACCGCCGGCCCAGCTCGTCGAGGTCCCGGGCCCCGATCAGCGCCTCGATCTCGGCCCGGTCGCCGGCGTGCGGGTCGTCGTCGGCCCAGGCGCGGGCGACCGCCAGCAGCTCGCTCACGGTTCCTCCCGCGCCGCTGCCCGCGCCGCGACGACGTCGGCGTCGAGGGCGGGCAGCGTGTAGTCGCCGCCGACGCGCGCGTGCACGGGGTCGGCCGGGTCGGGCTCGCCGTACGCCTCGATCAGCGCCTCGGCGTACACCTCGGCGTCGTCCTGCGGCTCGTAGCCCAGCGCCCGCGCGGCCGAGAGGTCCCACCAGTTGCGGGTGTTCGCCGAGACGCCCCAGACCACCACGAAGCCGGGAGAGGGCGCGCGCAGCGCCGCGTCGAACAGGGCCACCGAGTCGTCGGGGGACAGCCAGGTGGCCAGGTGCCGGGTGTTCGTCGGCTCGGGGAACGCGCTGCCGATCCGCAGGCAGACCACGTCCATGCCGTACCGGTCGGCGTAGAGCGAGCCGAGTGCCTCCATTGTCACCTTGGCGACGCCGTAGTACGTGTCCGGCCGGGGCGGGGCGTCCTCCTCGCGCAGCAGGCCGTCGGCCGGGCGCGGGGTGAAGCCGGTGGCGTGGTTGCTGCTGGCCAGCACGACGCGGGGGACGCCGGCCCGGCGCGCGGCCTCCAGGGTGGCCCAGGTGCCGTCGATGTTCGCCCGGCTGATCGCCGGCCAGGTCGACTCCCCGACGACGCCGGCCAGGTGCACCACCGCCGACGCGCCCTCGGTGGCGTCGACCATCGCGGCCAGGTCGGCGACGTCGGCGACGACGTGCTCCTCGCCCGGCCGGGTGTCGACGATCGGCACGAGGTCGAGGCAGCGCACCGCCCAGCCGCGCTCCGGCAGGCCGCCGCGCAGCACCGTGCCGATGCGCCCGGCCGCGCCGGTGAGCAGCACCGGCCCGCTCATGCGGGCAGCCGCCCGATCAGCTGCACCAGGAACTCGCCGAGCCGGCCGGCCGCGGCCTTGCCGGCGGCCAGCACCTCCTCGTGGTCGAGCTTCTCGCCGGTGATGCCCGCGGCGGCGTTGGTGACCATCGACAGGCCGAGCACCTCGAGCCCCGCCGCCCGCGCCGCGATCGCCTCCAGCGCGGTGGACATGCCGACCAGGTCGGCGCCGAGGGTGCGCAGCATGCGGATCTCGGCCGGCGTCTCGTAGTGCGGTCCGGGCAGCGCCGCGTACACGCCCTCGGTCAGCGACGGGTCGAGCTCGCGGGCCAGCGCGCGCAGCCGCGACGAGTACAGGTCGGTGAGGTCGACGAACGTCGCACCCACCAGCGGCGAGGTGGCCGTCAGGTTGAGGTGGTCGGCGATCAGCACGGCCTGGCCCACCCGGTGCTCGGGCGCCAGCCCGCCGGCGGCGTTGGTGAGGACGACCGTGCGCACCCCGGCCGCGGCGGCGGTGCGCACGCCGTGCGCGACCGCCTGCACGCCCCGGCCCTCGTAGAGGTGGGTGCGGCCGAGGAAGAGCAGCACCCGCCGGTCGCCCACCTGCACCGAGCGCACCTGCCCTCCGTGCCCGACGGCGGTGGGGGCGGCGAAGCCGGGCAGGTCGCCGATCGCGACCGAGGCGAGCGCGGGGCCGAACGCGTCGGCCGCGGGCGCCCAGCCCGACCCCATGACGACGGCGACGTCGTGCCCCTCCCCGAGGGCGGCGGCGAGCGCCTGCGCGGCCGAGGCGGCGAGGGCGGCGGGATCTGGGGCGGCGGGCTGGGTCACGCGGGGACGCTAACGCAGGCCCTCCGGGCCCGGCCGCGGTCCTATCGTTCGCGCATGCGGTTCGCGGTCATCGGACCGCTGGAGGTCCGGACCCCGGACGCGGCCCCGGTCGCCGTGCCCGGCGCCAAGGAGCGCCTGCTCCTGGCCGTGCTCGCCGCGGGCGCGCCGGCCGTCGTGGGCACCGACCGGATCGTCGAGTGCCTGTGGGACGGCGCCCCGCCGCCCACCGCCCGCAAGTCGCTGCAGGCGCACGTCGTCCGCCTCCGCTCGGCGCTGGAGCCGGGGCGGCCCAGGGGCTCCAGCGGCCGCTACGTCGTCCGCCGCGGCCCGGGCTACGCGCTCGCCGTCGACCGCGCGGACCTCGACGCGCTGCACTTCGGTGACCTCGCCGGCCGCGGCCGCGCCCGCCTGGCCGGGGGCGCCACCGACGAGGCCGAGTCGCTGCTGGGCGCCGCCCTCGGGCTCTGGCGCGGGGACCCCTACGGCGACTGGCCCGACGCACCGTTCGCCGAGGCCGAGCGCCGCCGGCTGGGCGAGGTGCGCTCGGCCGCGCTCGCCGCCCTGCTCGAGGCCCGCCTCGCGCAGGGCCGGCACGCCGAGGTCCTGCCCGACCTGCGCCGGATGGTCACCGAGGAGCCGCTGCAGGAGGAGTGGTGGCGCCTGCTCATGCTGGCCCTCTACCGCTCCGGGCGGCAGGCCGACGCGCTCGGCGCCGCCCGGCAGGCCCGGGCGCTGCTCGCCGAGGAGCTCGGTGCCGCGCCGGGCCCCGCGCTGCGCGCCATGGAGGCGGCCGTCCTCGCGCACGACCCGGCCCTGGACGCGCCCCCCGGTCCGGTCGTCGTCCGCGAACCGCCCCGCGCCGCCGCTGGGGGCTGCCCCTACAAGGGGCTCGCGGCCTACCAGCCCGACGACGCCCCGCTGTTCCACGGCCGCGACCGCATGGTGCGCACGCTGGTGGCGCGGCTGGTCGACGCCGAGCTCGTGGTGGTGTCCGGGCCCAGCGGCGCGGGCAAGAGCTCCGTCGTCCGGGCCGGTCTGGTGCCCGCGCTGGCCGCGGGCGCCGTGCCCGGCAGCGACCGGTGGCGGCCGGTGGTGGTCACCGTCGGGGCCGACCCCGTCGACCTGCTCGCCGAGCTCACCGGGGAGACACCGCCCGACCGGCCGGTCGTCCTCCTCTGCGACCAGGCCGAGCAGCTGTGGGCGCCGACCGTGGACGCGGCGGAGCGCACGGCGTTCCTCGACGCCGTCCTCGGCCTGCTCGACGACGGCGTCGTGGTGCGCTGCGTGCTCGTGCTGCGCGGCGACTCCGTCGGGCGCCTGGCCGAGCACACGGCTCTCGCCGAGCGGCTGGGCGGCGCGATCGTGCTGGTCCCCCCGCTGCGCGAGCCCGAGCTGCGCGACGTCGTCGTCGAGCCGGCGCGGGCGGTGGGGCTGACCGTCGACCCGGAGCTCGTGGACGCCGTCGTGCACGACGTGCTGGGCCGCTCGGCCGCGCTGCCGCTGCTGTCCACCGCGCTGGTCGGCACGTGGGAGCGCCGGCGCGGCGACCGCCTCGACCTGGCCGGGTACCTCGCCGCCGGCGGCGTGGCCGGCGCGCTGACCCGCGTCGCCGAGGAGGCCCACCGTGCGCTCGACGAGGGGGACCGGCGGCTCGCCCGCGCGGTGCTGGTCCGCCTCGCCGACACCGACGAGGGCGGCGCCTACGTGCGGCGGACGGTCCCGCTCGCCGAGGTCCGCGGGGCCGGGGCCGACGCCGCGGCCCGGGAGCGGGTCGTGGAGACCTTCGTGGCCCGGCGGCTGCTCACCGTGGACGCCGACCGGCTCGAGGTCGCCCACGAGGCGCTGTTCACGGCCTGGCCGCGCCTGACCCGGTGGCTGGAGGAGGACGCCGCCGGACGGGCCGTCCGCCGGCACCTCGCCCCCGCCGCGCGGGAGTGGGCCGGTGGCGGGCGGCCGCCGGAGGAGCTCTACCGCGGGGCGCGGCTGGCCGCGGCGCTGGACTGGGCCGCGGGGGCGGACGCACACCCGACGGCCCTGGAGGAGGAGTTCCTCGCCGCGTCGCAGCGGCAGGCCGAGGCGGAGCTGGAGGAGGCCCGCGAGCAGGTCGCGCGGGAGCGGCGAGGCCGGCGGCGGACCCGCCGGCTGGCCGCGGGCCTCGCGGCGGTGCTCGTGCTCGCCCTCGTCGCGACACTGCTCGCCGTCCGCTTCCAGCGGGTCGCCGACGCCCGTGCCGGCGAGGCGGAGAGGATCGCCCGGACGGCCGACGCCAACCGGCTGGCGACGCTGTCGGCGGCCGAGGACCGCCTGGACCTGTCGCTGCTCACCGCGGCGCAGGCGGTGCGGCTGGCCCGGACGCCCGAGGCGGAGGACCAGCTCTTCGGCACCCTGGCCGCCCACCAGCGGGCGGTGGGTGCGGTCGCCCTGCCCCGCCCGTTCCGGGACGGCGTCGTCGGCGGCCGGACCCTCTTCCTCGACGAGGGGACGCACCTCGCGGCGTCGCCGGTGAGCTCGTCGGGGCCGGTCCCGGCCCCCCGCGGCATCGGGACCTGGGCCGGGTGGCTGGTCGCGGACGGCTCACCGACCGACGACCAGCTGGTCGCCGCGGGGACCGACATCTACGGCGACTGGTGGCTGCGGCTGCTCTCGGCCGACGGGGAGACGCGCCGGCTGGTCCAGGGCGCCGCGGACGGCCGGCGTCCCGTCGCGGTGTCCTTCACGGGGGACGGCAGCCGGGTCTCCGTCCTGCTCACCACCGAGGGGGACCGGCCATCCGTGAGCCTGGCGGAGTACGAGCCGGCCACCGGGGCCGCGCGGCAGACCGACCTCGGCGTGGTGCCCCCCGGCGCCGCCGCCGTCGCCGCCGACGTCTCCGACGACGGCCGGACCGCCGTGGTCTTCGACCCGTCCTCCGCCGCGGCCGGGGCCGTCCTCGTCGACCTGGCCGACGGGCGGCAGGTCCCGCTCCGGACCGCCGGCCGCGCGGCGGCCGGCACCGGCTTCCGGGCACTGGGGCCCGGCGCCGCCCAGATGTGGTCCGACGGCCAGGTGACGCTCTACGGCGCCGACGGCCGGCCCGTGCAGCAGGTCGGGCAGAGCAGCGCCCCCGTCCTCGACGTCGTCCGCGCGGGCGACGGCACGTGGGCGGCGACCGTCGGCGCCGGCGGTGTCGTGACGCTGTGGACCGTCGACGCCGCCTCGGGGGAGTGGCGGGCGGGGAGCTCGGCGGTCGCGCACGCCGGCGAGGTGCGGCGGGCCGAGGTCACCGGGGACGGCCGGAACCTGGTCACGCTCGGCACCGACGACCGGCTGGTCGTCTGGGCCCCGACGCCGGACGGTGGTTTCGGCGCGGTCGTGGAGCCGCACGGGGACGTGCGCCTGGCCGGCCGTCCGCACACCGTGGAGCCCGGCCGGCTCGTCGTCGCGCCGAGCGTGCGGCTCGCCGGCGATCCGGCCGGGCCCGTGGCGGTGGCCGCCGCCTTCCTCGACCCGCGCACCGGCGCCGTCGTCGAGGAGGTCCCCGTCGGCAGCGTCGAGCAGGGCGCGGCGCCCGAGCGGATCCCCCTGGCAGTCAGCCCCGACCGCCGTCGGGTGGCGATCAGCACCGGCGTGGCCACCACGGTCCTCGACACCGGCACCCGCGAGCCCGTCGGGGAGCCGATCGTCGTCCCGGCCGGGGCCGACGGCTCGACCGACGTCGTCGACTGCCTGGCCTGGGTGTCCGGGTCCGAGCTCGTGCTGTGCGTGCCCGGCGACTCGCTCACCCCGCCGTCGCACGCACTGGTCCGGGTGGACGTCTCCGACGGCGAGGAGCTCGGGCGGGTGCAGTACTCAGCGGCGGGCGAGTTCCTGGCCCTCAGCCCGGACGGTCGCTCGCTGGCCGTGAGCAACCTGCAGGAAAGCGGCGTGCAGCACGGGCAGGTCTTCCTCGTCGACCCGGTCGACCTCGTGGCGATCACCACGCTCGAGTTCGAGGGGCCGGACGTCCCGACCGACATGGCGTTCTCCGCGGACGGCCGGTGGCTGGCCATCACCGGCCGATCGGGCGACCTGTTCGTCGTGGACGTGCGGACGTGGGAGGGGACGCAGTACCCGCTCGTCGCCGGGGCGCCGCTGGAGCAGGTGGAGTGGCTGCCCGACGACCGGACCCTGGCGGTCGCGACGTCCGCGGGGACGGTGTCGCTGTTCGACGTCGCCCGCGGGCAGCTGCGGGCCCCCGCGCTCCCGATCGGCGACGACGGCGGGGCGTCCCGGCTCTGGCTCATGCCGGTGGCGTCGGACGAGCTGGTGGCGATCGGGGGCGCCGACCCGGGACGGCGCTGGCCGCTCGACCCGGCGGTCTGGGTCGAGCAGGCCTGCGCCGTCGTCGGCCGCGACCTGACGCGCACGGAGTGGGAGCGGTACCTCCCCGACCGCCCGTACGCGGCCACCTGCAGCGACCTCGGCTAGCACGGGTAGCGGAGGGCCTCGTCGCGGTAGAGGAACCAGCAGCTGTCCCAGCCGGTCGGCTCGACGAGCTCCAGCCGGCCGCAGGTGATGTCGACGACCAGCCCGCGGTACTGGGTGACGAACACGTAGTCGCCCTCCTCGACGCCGAGGGGCAGCTGCGCGGGCGGGTCCTGCACGGTGTCGCACTCCTCGGCGGCCGGGGCGGCGGCGACCGCGGTGGCGGCGGGGACGACGGCGCCGGCCAGGCCGATGGCGGCGGCGAGGGTGAACAGGGCGGCGGACCGTCGGCTGGTGCGCATGACCATCAACTCCTGGGATCGATCGCCGGGCCGTTCCCGGCGGCGTCCCCAGGACAGGGCCGGGCGGTTGCGGGGCGGCCCGCGCGCGGTTGCGGTCCGGTTGCGGTGCCGCGCCGGCCTGCTGCACACCCGCCACAGCTGTCCCGGCCGGGCGTGTGCGGCCGGGGTGCGGCGCCCGCGCGTCGCACCATTCCGCCCGTGCAGCGCATCGAGATCGACGGCGTCCCGGTCTTCTCCGCACCGGGGCCGGACCGCATCACCGCCGTCCTCACCTTCGGGGTGGGCCTGCGGGACGAGACGTTCGCGACGGTCGAGGTCACCCACCTCGTCGAGCACCTGGTGATGGGCACGCTGCCCAAGTCGCACCTGCAGTGCAACGCGATGGTCGACACCGACCTCACCGCCTTCTACGCCACCGGGCGCCCCGACGCCGTCCGCGCCTTCCTCGAGTCGGTCTGCCGGGCGATCAGCGACCTGCCCACCGACCGGATCGCGCTGGAAGTGGGCGTGCTGCAGGCGGAGAACTGCTCCGGCTCGCACCCCACCGTGGCCGCGCTGCTCGGCGCCCGGTACGGCCTGCGCGGTCCGGGGCTCACCGTCGCGCAGGGTCCGGGACCGCAGTTCCTCGGCGAGGAGACCGTCCGCGCCCACGCCCGCCGCTGGTTCGTCCGCGAGAACGCCGCGCTGTGGTGCCACGGCGAGCTGCCGGCGGGGCTGTCGCTGCCGCTGCCCTCGGGTCCCCGGCCGCAGCGGCCCGTCACGGAGCCGCGCTGGCAGCCCGGGCCGGTCTGGTCGCAGGCGCCGATGGGCGAGGGCGCCGGCCTGCTGCTGGCCGCGCCGCCGCGCGACCACGCGCTCAACGTGGGGCTGCACGTGCTCTCGGGTCGGCTGACCGACGTCGCCCGGACCGAGCGCGGGCTCAGCTACTCCACCGGGGTCGAGGTCCTCGACGTCTCGGCCGACCGGCGGGAGAGCGCCCTCTACGTCGACGCCCGCGAGGGCCAGGCCGCCGAGGTCGGCCGCATCCTCTGGGAGCAGTTCGCCGCCCTGTGCCGCACCGGCCCCACCCCGGAGGAGCTGGCGCACGTGGTGACCGGGCTGGCCGAGGAGTTCGACGCCGACGAGGACGCCTTCGTCTGCGGCGAGCTCGGCGGGGCCGCCCTCTGCGAGCTCGGGCCGGTGCCGTTCCTGCCCGCCGACGAGGCGCTCGCCGCCTGGCGGGCGGTCACCCCCGAGCAGGTCGCCGCCGCGATGCGCGCCGCGGCCGGCTCCGCGGTGCTCGTCGTCCCGCAGGGCACCGTGCTGCGCACCTCGATCGGCGGCATCGAGCAGCGGCCGTTCTGCGGGGTGGTCCCGGTGGCCCCGGAGGGGCGGGAGTTCCGGCCCTCGGCCCTCAAGCGGGTGCGCGACCGCGCGGCCCGGGTCCGGCTCGTCGTCTCCGACGCCGGCCTCGCCGACGTCGACGCCGACGGCGACGTCCACTTCACGCCGTGGGAGGGCATCGAGGCCGTCGTCCCCTTCGACCGGGGCGAGGGCTTCTCGGTGATCACCCGCGAGATGTGCGTGATCCCCGTCGACCCGGCGGTGCAGGGGCGCGGCGCGGTGGCCGCGGTCCGCGACCGCCTGCCGGAGCGGGTCTGGGTGCGCCGTCCGGCGCCGGTCGCCGACGTCCCCCGGACGGCGGTACCCGCCCGCTGACCAGGCCGAGGCAGGGGATCGTCCTTAGACTTTCGGGGTGCAGATCCCGTTCGAGTCCTCGGAACGCGCCAGCCTCGGCGTGGAGTGGGAGCTGCAGCTCGTCGACCGGCGGACCCGCGAGCTCACCGCCGGTGCGGTCGAGATCCTCGAGGAGCTCCGTCCCGAGGGTGCGGCCGAGCACCCCAAGGCCAAGCACGAGCTGCTGCAGTCCACGATCGAGATCATCACCGGCATCTGCGGCACGGTGGCCGAGGCCAAGGAGGACCTGGCCGGCACCCTCACCGAGGTGGTGGCCGCGGCCGACCGGCGGGGGCTGGGCCTGATGTGCGCGGGCACCCACCCGTTCACCGACTGGCAGACCCAGCAGATCTCGCCCAAGGAGCGCTACCTCGAGCTGGTCGAGCGGATGCAGTGGCTCGCCCGCCGGCTGCAGATCTTCGGGGTGCACGTGCACGTCGGCGTCCGCGCACCGGAGAAGGCCATCCCCATGGTCAACGCGCTCACCCAGTACGTGCCGCACTTCCTGGCGCTCTCGGCGTCCTCGCCGTTCTGGAAGGGCGCCGACACCGGGCTGGCCTCGGCCCGCAGCAAGGTGTTCGAGAGCATGCCGACCGCCGGGCTGCCCTACCAGCTGTCCGGCTGGGACGAGTTCGAGACCTACATGGAGACCCTGATCTCCACCCACGCCATCGAGAGCGTGCGCGAGGTCTGGTGGGACATCCGGCCGCACCCCAACTTCGGCACCGTCGAGCTGCGCATCTGCGACGGCCTGCCGACGCTCGACGAGATCGGCGCCGTGGCCGCGCTCTCGCAGTGCCTGGTCGAGCAGTTCGACAGCCAGCTCGACCGCGGCTACACGCTGCCGACACCGGCGAGCTGGGTGCTGCGGGAGAACAAGTGGCGGGCGGCCCGGTACGGCCTCGACGCCGACATCGTCGTCGACGAGAAGGGCACCGTCCGGCCGGTGCGCCAGGCGATCCTCGACCTGGTGGAGGACCTGGCCCCGACCGCGCGGCGGCTGGGCTGCTCGGCCGAGCTCGCCGACGTCGAGCGGGTGCTCGCCGTGGGCGCCTCCTACCAGCGGCAGCGCGCGGTCGCCGCCGCGCACGACGGCGACCTGACCGCCGTCGTCGACAGCCTCGTGACCGAGCTCAGGGACGGGCTCCCCGCACCGCAACCGAGCGGGATGGCCTGATGGACGGGGTCGTCGAGAAGCTGGGCGCCGGCGTCGACGACTGGGTGCGGGACCGCCACTCGCAGCTGGTCGCCACGCGGCGGCACCTGCACGCCCACCCGGAGCTGGCGTTCGCCGAGTTCGAGACGACGTCCTTCCTCGAGCAGCGGCTGCGCCAGGCGGGGCTCTCGCCGCGGCGGCTGCCCACCGGCACCGGGCTGGTGGTCGAGGTCGGCTCCGGGGCACCGACGGTCGTGCTGCGGGCCGACATCGACGCGCTGCCGCTGCACGACCTCAAGGACGTGCCCTACGCCTCCACCAAGGAGGGGCTCTGCCACGCCTGCGGCCACGACGTGCACACCACCGTCGTCCTCGGGGTGGCGCTGGCGCTGGCCGAGGCCGACGGGGTGCCCGGCACCGTGCGCTGCGTGTTCCAGCCGGCCGAGGAGACCGTGCCCGGCGGCGCCACCGAGGTGGTCGCGGCCGGCGTGCTCGACGGGGCGTCGCGCGCGTTCGCGCTGCACTGCGACCCGTCGGTGCCCGCCGGCAAGGTCGGGCTGCGCACCGGCGCCATCACCGCCGCCTGCGACCGCATGGACGTCGCGCTCATGGGCCCCGGTGGGCACACCGCCCGCCCGCAGCTCACCGTCGACCTGGTCGACGCCCTCGGCCGGCTGATCACCGAGGTGCCGTCGCTGCTGTCCCGGCAGGTCGACCCGCGCGCCGGCATGTCGCTGGTGTGGGGTGCGGTCAACGCCGGCATCGCGGCCAACGCCATCCCGCAGCGCGGCCACCTGCGCGGCACCGTGCGGGTGCTCGACCGCGAGGCGTGGAAGGACGCCGAGGAGCTGCTGCGCTCCCTCGTCGAGCGGGTGGCGGCCACCACCGGCGCCCAGGTGGACGTCGACTACGTGCGCGGCGTGCCCCCGGTGGTCAACGACCCCCGCTCGGTCGCGCTGCTGCGCGCCGCCGCGCTGGAGACCGTGGGCGCCGACGGCGTGGTGGCCTCGCCGCAGAGCATGGGCGGGGAGGACTTCGGCTGGTTCGCCGACGTGCTGCCGATCGCGCTGGCGCGGCTGGGCACGCACGGCGGCGGGCCGGCGCTGGACCTGCACCGCGGCACGTTCGACGTCGACGAGCGGGCCATCGGCGTCGGCGTCCGGATGCTCGCCCGGACCGCGCTGCACGCGCTCGCGGCCGACTCCGGCCCGGCGCGCACCGGCAAGCGGGCGCCGGGGGACAGCCCGTCGCGGCGGGACGACGAGCCGAGCGGGGCCGAGCGCGCGGCGGGTTGACCCCCCGCGCGGACGTGACGCACGTCTCGCCGCGACACTGCCATTCCCGGACACACTGCTTGCGGAGTGCCGTCGACGAGAGGCGGGAATTCGACGATGAGTTCCGACCCCCAGCACCCGGCCGGGGCCGACGTGCCCGCCGAGCACGAGGTCCCCGACGAGCTGGTGCTCGCCGGGGAGTTCCCGGCGGCCACCCGCGACGAGTGGCGCCGGCTCGTGGCCGGCGTGCTGCGCAAGACCGGCCGCACCGAGCTGCCCGACCCGGTCGAGGACGCGCTGCGCCGCACCGTCGCCACCGGCGTCGCGGTCGCGCCGCTCTACACCCCGGAGGACGCCGCCGACCTGCCGTCGGCCGTCGGGGTGCCGGGGCTGGCGCCCTTCGTGCGCGGCGCCCGGGCCGGCGCCGGGTCGAGCGAGGTGCCCGGCGGCTGGGACGTGCGCCAGCGGCACGCGCACCCCGACGTCGCCGTCACCCGGGAGGCGGTGCTCGCCGACCTGGAGAACGGCGGCACCTCGCTGTGGCTGGTCCTCGGCGAGGGCGCGATCCCGGTCGACGCGCTGCCGGAGGTCCTCGCCGACGTCCTGCTCGACGTCGCGCCGGTGAGCGTCTCCGGGGGCCGTCCGGCCGCCGAGGCGTTCCTGTCCCTGGTCGAGGGGCGCACCGACCTCGCGCCGGGCGGCTCGCTCGGCCTCGACCCGCTCGGCGACCTCGCCGCGTCGGGCCGGGAGCAGGACCTCGCCGGGCTGGCCGACCTCGCCCGCCGCGCGGCGCCGCTGGGCCTGCGGGCGGTCACCGTCGACGCCACCGTCTTCGCCGACGCCGGCGCCTCGGCCGTGGAGGAGCTCGGCTGCTCGCTGGCCGCCGGGGTGGCCTACCTGCGGGCGCTCACCGAGGGCGGGCTGCCGGTCGACGAGGCGTTCCCGGCGCTGGAGTTCCGCTACTCCGCGACCGCCGACCAGTTCACGACGATCGCCGCGCTGCGCGCCGCCCGGCGGCTGTGGGACCGGGTGGGGGAGGCCTCGGGCGCCGCGCCCGACGTCCGCGCCCAGCGCCAGCACGCGGTCACCTCGTCGGTGATGACGACGCGGCGCGATCCCTGGGTGAACATGCTGCGGACGACGGTGGCCTGCTTCGCCGCCGGCGTGGGCGGCGCCGACGTCGTCACGGTGCAGCCGTTCGACGCCGCGCTCGGGCTGCCCGACAGCTTCTCCCGCCGGATCGCCCGCAACACCCAGAACCTGCTCATCGAGGAGGGGTCGCTGGCCCGCGTGCTGGACCCGGCCGGCGGTTCCTTCTACGTCGAGTCGCTCACCGAGGACCTCGCGCAGGCCGCCTGGGCGTGGTTCACCGAGATCGAGCGCGCGGGCGGGCTGTCGGCCGCGCTGGCGTCGGGCCTGGTCCGCGACCGGATCGCCACGGCGTGGTCGGAGCGGCAGCGGCGGCTGGCCGAGCGCAGCGACGCGATCACCGGCGTCAGCGAGTTCCCGAACCTGGCCGAGAGGCTGCCCGAGCGGGCCCCGGCCGCCGACCCGCGACCCACCGGGGGGCTGCCGCAGGTGCGGGCGGCGCAGGGGTTCGAGGCCCTGCGGGACGCCGCCGACGCCGCCGAGCGCCGGCCGGCCGTGTACCTGGCCACGATCGGCCCGGTGGCCCGGCACACCGCCCGCGCGACCTTCGCGGGCAACCTGTTCCAGGCCGGTGGGATCGCGACGCCGGCCGGCGACGGCGCCACCGGCTTCGCGGAGGCGGCGACGACGGTGGCCTGCATCTGCGGCACCGACGACGACTACGCCGCGTCGGCCGCCGCGCTCGCGGAGGAGCTGAGGGACGCCGGCGCGGGTGCCGTCTGGCTCGCCGGCCGACCGTCGCTCGGGGTGGACGGCGTCGACGGGTACGTGTACGCCGGGTGCGACGCCCTCGACACCTTGCACACGGTCTTCGAGCAGCTGGGAGTGCAGCGATGAGCGCGATCCCCGACTTCGGGAACCTGGAGCTCGGCCGGCCGTCGTCGTCGGCGTCGGCCGACGACTGGGCCAAGGCGTTCGAGGAGGCCACCGGCCGCAGCGTGGCCGAGGCGACCTGGGAGACGCCGGAGGGCATCGCCGTCCCCCCGCTGTACACCCCGGCCGACCTCGAGGGGCTGGACTTCCTCGGCACCTACCCGGGCATCGCGCCCTACCTGCGCGGGCCCTACCCGACGATGTACACGACCCAGCCGTGGACGGTCCGCCAGTACGCGGGCTTCTCCACAGCCGCGGAGTCCAACGCGTTTTACCGGCGCAACCTGGCCGCCGGGCAGAAGGGCCTGTCGATCGCCTTCGACCTGCCCACCCACCGCGGCTACGACTCCGACCACCCGCGGGTCGTCGGCGACGTCGGCATGGCGGGTGTGGCGATCGACTCCATCCTCGACATGCGCCAGCTCTTCGACGGCATCCCGCTGGACCGGATGACCGTGTCGATGACCATGAACGGCGCCGTGCTGCCGGTGATGGCGCTCTACATCCTGGCGGCCGAGGAGCAGGGGGTGGCGCCGGCGCAGCTGGCCGGGACCATCCAGAACGACATCCTCAAGGAGTTCATGGTCCGCAACACCTACATCTACCCGCCGAAGCCGTCGATGCAGATCGTCAGCGACATCTTCGCGTTCACCTCGCAGCAGATGCCGCGGTTCAACTCGATCTCCATCTCCGGCTACCACATCCAGGAGGCGGGGGCGACCGCCGACCTGGAGCTGGCGTACACGCTGGCCGACGGGGTCGAGTACGTGAAGGCGGGCAAGGACGCCGGGCTGGACGTCGACGCGTTCGCCCCGCGGCTGTCGTTCTTCTGGGCGATCGGCATGAACTTCTTCATGGAGGTCGCCAAGCTGCGCGCCGCCCGGCTGCTGTGGGCGCGGCTGATGAAGGAGGCCGGCGCCCAGGACCCGAAGTCGATGTCGCTGCGCACCCACTCGCAGACCTCGGGCTGGTCGCTGACGGCGCAGGACGTCTACAACAACGTCGTCCGCACCTGCCTGGAGGCGATGGCCGCCACCCAGGGGCACACCCAGTCGCTGCACACCAACGCCCTCGACGAGGCGCTGGCGCTGCCCACCGACTTCTCCGCGCGGATCGCCCGAAACACCCAGCTGCTGCTGCAGCAGGAGTCGGGGACGACGCGGGTCATCGACCCCTGGGGCGGGTCGGCATACGTGGAGAAGCTGACCTACGACCTGGCCCGCGCCGCGTGGGCGCACATCCAGGAGGTCGCCGAGCACGGCGGCATGGCGCAGGCGATCGACGACGGCATCCCGAAGCTGCGCATCGAGGAGGCCGCCGCCCGCACCCAGGCCCGCATCGACGCCGGCATCCAGCCGGTCATCGGCGTCAACAAGTACCGGGTCGCCGCCGACGAGGCGGTCGAGGTGCTGCGGGTCGACAACGCGCAGGTGCTGGCCGAGCAGAAGGCGAAGCTCTCGCAGCTGCGCGCGTCGCGGGACTCCTCCGCCGTCGAGGCGGCGCTGCGGCGGCTCACCGACGCCGCCCGCGCGGCGGCGGAGGGACGGCGGGGCTCGTCGCTGGACGACAACCTGCTGAAGCTGGCGGTCGACGCCGCCCGGGCGCAGGCCACCGTCGGCGAGATCTCCGACGCGCTGGAGGCCGTGCACGGCCGGCACGCCGCCCAGGTGCGCACCATCTCCGGTGTGTACCGCGACGAAGCAGGGGCGTCGGAGCCGGTCGAGGCCGCCCGGCGGCTGGCCGAGGAGTTCGAGGAGGCCGAGGGGCGCCGTCCGCGGATCCTCGTGGCCAAGATGGGCCAGGACGGCCACGACCGCGGTCAGAAGGTGATCGCGACCGCGTTCGCCGACCTGGGCTTCGACGTCGACGTCGGCCCGCTGTTCCAGACGCCGGAGGAGGTCGCCCGGCAGGCGGTGGAGGCCGACGTGCACGTCGTCGGCGTCAACTCGCTGGCCGCCGGCCACCTCACGCTGGTGCCGGCGCTGCGCGACGCGCTCGCCGAGCTCGGCGCCGACGACGTGCTGATCGTCGTCGGCGGCGTCATCCCGCCCGACGACGTGCCGACCCTGCTGGAGATGGGCGCGGCCGCGGTCTACCAGCCGGGCACGGTCATCGCCGAGGCGGCGCAGGACCTGCTGAAGACCCTGTCCGAGCGTCTTGGCCACTGACGTCGCCGCCCTCGCCGAGGGGGTGCGGGCCGGGGACCGGCGGGCGGTGTCGCGCGCGATCACGCTGGTCGAGTCGCGGCGGGCCGACCACCGCGAGGCCGCGCAGGAGCTGCTGGTCGCCCTGCTGCCGCACGCGGGCGGCGCGCGGCGGGTGGGCATCAGCGGGGTCCCGGGCGTCGGCAAGTCGACGTTCATCGACCAGCTCGGGGTGACCCTGACCGGCGCCGGGTCGAAGGTGGCGGTGCTCGCCGTCGACCCGTCGTCCGCCCGGTCGGGTGGGTCGATCCTCGGCGACAAGACCCGGATGAGCCGGCTGTCGGTCGACCCCGACGCGTTCATCCGGCCGTCGCCGACCTCGGGCACCCTCGGCGGGGTCGCGCAGGCCACCCGGGAGTCGATGGTGGTGGTCGAGGCGGCCGGCTACGACGTCGTCCTGGTCGAGACGGTCGGCGTGGGGCAGTCGGAGATCGCCGTCGCCGAGATGGTCGACTCCTTCCTCTTCCTCACGCTGGCCCGCACCGGCGACCAGCTGCAGGGGATCAAGCGCGGCATCCTCGAGATCGCCGACGTCATCGCGGTGAACAAGGCCGACGGGCCGGGGGAGACCGACGCGCGCTCGGCCGCCCGCGAGCTGTCCCAGGCCATCCGGCTGCTGCGCGGGCGCGGCGGTGCGTGGGACGTGCCGGTGCTCACCTGCTCCGGGCTGACCGGCGCCGGCCTGGACGAGGTCTGGGCGAAGCTGGTCGAGCACCAGGACCACGGCCGCGCCTCCGGTGCGTTCGACGAGAAGCGCCGCACGCAGCAGGTGCGCTGGACCTGGCAGCTGGTCCGCGACGGCCTCGAGCACCGGCTGCGCGCCCACCCCGGCGTCAAGGCGCTGGCCCCGGACCTGGAGAAGTCCGTCCTCGCCGGCGAGCTCACCCCCGCCCTCGCCGCGAAGCAGCTCCTGGAGACCTTCCTCGGCGAGTGACTTCCCCCACGATCATGGAGTTCGGGAAGCGACACACCGCGGTCTCCCCGCATGTCGCTTCCGGAACTTCATGATCGTCGCGGATCCACAGGGCGCGGCCTCGTCCACACAACTCGCCAGCCCGGGCTGGGACGTGGCCGTGCTCCGCAGCCTCGGGGCGTGGACTTCGCGCTGTACCGGACCATCGCCCGCCAGGGCGGCGTGTTCACCGTCTCCCAGGCCCTCGACAGCTGTTCGGACGCCGAGGTCCGGCGGCTGGTGCGCTCCGGCCGCTGGCGAAGATCCCGGTGGCGGGGCGTGCTCGTCGACGGCGACGTCCCCGATTCGTTCGCCGTCCAGCTGCACGCGGCGTCGTTGCTGGTCGGCCCCGACCTGGTCGCCTGCCATTCGACGGCGGCGCGCCTCTGGGACTTCGACGTCCTGGGCGACGACACCCTGCACTTCCTCGGACCGCCGGAGCTGGTGAACAGGTCCCGCCCCGGGATCCGGGTGCACCCCTCCAGCCTCGGCACCGATGACGCCGTCCTGGTCGACGGGATCTGGTGCACGCCCGCCGCCCGGACCGCCTGCGACGTCGTCCGCACGACCCCACCGATCGACGGCCTCGCGACCCTGGACGCCGCCCTGGCCTCCGGCTTCTGCCGCAGGGAGGACCTCGTAGTCGCTGCCGAGGCCCAGGCGGGCCTGCGGCATGTCGTGCGCCTGCGCCGGCTGGTGCCATGGGCCGATCGACGGGTGGACTCGGCGATGGAGTCGCGCATGCGCTGGCGCTTCCTCGACGCGGGCTTTCCGTCCCCGGACCTGCAGGTGAGAGTGCCGGCCGAGGGCCGGGCCCGGTGGATCGACCTCGGTTGGCGCGAGGAGCGGGTGGGCGCGGAGTTCGACGGCCAGGAGGCGCACATGACGTCCGAGCAGCTCCGCGACGACCGGCGGCGGCACAACTGGCTCACCGAGAACGGCTGGACCCTGCTGCACTTCACCGGGCACGACGTCTACCGCTCCCACCGGCAGATGCTCGCCGTCACCGCCCGCGCCCTGCGGCTCCCGCCCCGCTCGTGGCGAATCACGGACGATCAGAAGGCGGTGCGGCAGTCCCGGGAGCGCAGCTCGCTGACGTAGTCGTCGGGGGCGCCGGCGGCCTCGGCCGCATCGGCGATCGCGCCCAGGTGGCGGGCCGAGGGCAGGCCGCCCTCGAACGCGTCGAGGGCGTAGACGTAGGCGACGACGTCGCCGTCGAGGGTGTGCACCCGCAGGTGCAGCTTGCGGTAGAGGCCGTGGTCGGCGCCCTCCCAGGCATCGAGCGTGCGCTCGTCCGCCTCGGTCAGGTCGTAGAGCGCGACGTAGACGCCGGGCGCGGTGTCGTCCGGGACCAGGGTGGCCAGAGCACCCTCCCAGCCGAACTCCTCGGCCCCGAACGTCAGCCGCCAGCCACGGATCCACCCGGTCCCCGCGTGCGGGGACGCCGGGCAGCGCCGGCGCATCTGCTCGGGGTCCATGTTCGACCCGTAGGCGGCGTAGAGGCCCATCGCCGCCGAGGGTATCGGGGTCGGTGCCGACGGCCGATCACCGCAACGGGGACAATGGCGACGACGTCCGCACCGCCTTCCGGGGGAGTACCACCCATGACCCGCATCGTGATCATCGGCGGCGGCCCGGCCGGCTACGAGGCCGCGCTGGTCGCCGCCCAGCTCGGTGCGCAGGTCACCGTCATCGAGAAGGACGGCATGGGCGGGGCGAGCGTGCTCACCGACTGCGTCCCGTCGAAGACGCTCATCGCCGCCGCCGGGTCGATGACGTCGGTGCGCGACTCCGCCGTCCTGGGGCTGCGCGGTGCCGACCCCGACGCGATCGGCCTCGACCTGGCCACCGCCAACCACCGCGTGAAGAACCTGGCCATGGCGCAGTCGGCCGACATCCACGCCCGGCTGACCGGTGAGGGCGTGCGGATCGTCCCGGGCCGCGGCCGGCTGGCCGACGACGTGCCGGGCCTGGCGGCGCACGAGGTGGAGATCCTCGGCGACGACGGGTCGGTGCTCGACGAGATCGAGGGCGACGTCGTCCTGATCGCCACCGGCGCCGACCCCCGGGTGCTGCCCGGCGCCGAGCCCGACGGCGAGCGGATCCTCGACTGGCGCCAGGTCTACGAGCTCGAGGAGCTGCCGGAGCACCTGATCGTGGTCGGCTCCGGCGTCACCGGCGCGGAGTTCGCCTCCGGCTACCTGGAGGCCGGCGTCCCGGTCACGCTGGTCTCCTCCCGCGACCGGGTGCTGCCCGGCGAGGACTCCGACGCCGCCGAGGTGCTCGAGCAGGTCTTCCAGTCCCGCGGCGGGCGGCTGGAGCGCGGCCGGGCCGCCGGGGCGCAGCGCACCGAGAAGGGCGTCTCGGTCTCGCTCACCGACGGCCGCACGGTCGAGGGCTCGCACGTGCTCATGACGGTCGGCACCGTGCCGAACACCGCCGGCCTCAACCTCGACTCGCACGGCGTGCAGGTGACCGGGTCCGGGCACGTCGTCGTCGACCGGGTCTCGCGGACGACGGTGCCGGGCATCTACGCCGCCGGTGACGTGACCGGTGTCTTCCAGCTGGCCTCCGTCGCCGCGATGCAGGGCCGGATCGCCATGTGGCACGCGCTGGGCGAGGCGGTGGCCCCGATCCGGCTGCGCACCGTCGCCGCCAACGTGTTCACCCACCCCGAGATCGCCACCGTCGGGCTCCAGGAGAAGGCGCTGCCCGAACACCCCGACGTCGAAGCGGTCCGGCTGCCGCTGGCCACCAACGCGCGGGCCAAGATGAGCGACCTGCGCGACGGGTTCGTCAAGCTGCACGCCCGCCGCTCGACCGGCGTGGTCGTCGGCGGCGTCGTCGTGGCGCCGGGGGCCTCCGAGCTGATCCTGCCGATCGCCCTGGCGGTCACGAAGGGCCTCACCGTCGCCGACCTGGCGAACACCTTCGCCATCTACCCGTCGCTGTCCGGGTCGATCACCGAGGCCGGCCGGCGGCTCATGGGTCTGGACGACGACCTGATCTGAGCGGGGCGCCCGCGACCCGCGGGGCGGCTGGGGCGAACGAGGCGCGGATTCGGCTCAAGTCCGTGCCGACCGCTGTCGAACCCGCCGATGACGGAGGGGATGTCTTCTTCCCCGCGCCGCTCCGCCGTCCGCCTGCTCGCCGCCCTCGCGGTCGGCGCCGGCGTGCTGCTGCCAGCGGCGCCCGCCGCCGCCGACGACCCGGCCGCGCCGGCCGTCGTCGGTGAGCTCGTCCGGGCCTGGCCCGAGGAGGCCGACCCGGCCGCCGAGCACGCCTCGGAGGAGCCGCTGTCGTTCGTCCGCACCGCCGAGGGCGGGTCCGTGCGGGTGGCCACCGAGGACCTGGCCGACGTGCCCGCGGGCGCCACGGTCTCCGTCTCCGTCGGCGACGAGGTGGCCGACGAGGCCGCCGACGAGGGCTACGAGCCGGCGTTCGAGGTGCTCGACAGCGACGTGCTCCGCCGCCCGGCGGCGGTCGCGCCCGCCACCGGGGCCCTGACCAACCAGGTGACCGTGGCGATGGTCGTGCCGGCCGGCGGCGAGCGGGACGGCGCCGCCCTCGCCCAGCTCGTCGGCGCGGTCGACGGCCCGGTCGCGCGGTTCTGGTCGCAGCAGACCGGCGGCGCGGTGCGGCTCGGCGTCACCGCGGCGCACGACTGGATCACCACCGACGCCGGCTGCCAGGACCCCACCGCCCTCTGGACCGAGGCGGCGCGCCGCGTCGGTTTCCAGCCCGGGCCGGGCCGTCACCTGGTGCTCTACGTCAGCAGCCGCCCCGCCGCCCTCCCCGGTTGCTCCTACGCGCTCGGCCAGGTGGGCGCGGGGACCGGCGCCGGCGGCGCCGTGTACGTCCGCGACCTCCTGCCGACCGTGATCGCCCACGAGCTGGGCCACAACTTCGGGCTGGGCCACTCCTCGGGCCTGCAGTGCGACGGCGCCGTGGACACCGGCACCTGCCGCACCCAGGGCTACCGCGACTACTACGACGTCATGGGCGCCTCCTGGGCCCAGGTCGGCGCGCTCACCGCCGTCCAGGCCGCCCAGCTGCAGGTGCTGCCCGCCGCCGCGGTCGCCGACGTCGTCCCCGGCAGCGCCACGACCTCCCACGCGCTCGCCCCGCTGGCGGGCGCCGACGGCACCCGCGCGCTGCGGCTGACCGCCACCGACGGCACCTCGTACTGGCTCGAGTACCGCGCGGCCACCGGGCAGGACGCCTGGCTCGGCTCGCGCGACAACCGCTTCGGCCTCGAGGCCGGCGTCCTGCTGCACCGGGTCGGGACCTTCCCCGACACGTCGCTGCTGCTCGACGCGACGCCGTCGGCGTCCGGCGGCTGGGACCGCGACCTGCAGGCCGCGCTGCCGGTCGGCGTCGCCGTCCCGGTGGGCGGCGGGGCGTTCACCGTCACCGTCGAGGCCGTGGGGCCGGCGGGCGCCACCGTGACCGTCGCGGCGGCACCGGGCGTCGCCGCCCCCGCCGCCCCGCCCGCCGCGCAGCCCGGCGGGGTGCTGCCGGGTGCGCCGGCCGCAGCCGCCGTCCCGGGCCAGGCGGCGGCCGCGGCACCGGCCGGCGCGGCCGCCGAGGCCGGGACGCCCGCCGAGGTGCAGGCGGCGCCGGAGCCCGCGCCGGTGCAAGCGGCGACCGCCGGCAGCGCGCCCGCCGACAGCCCCGCGCTCACCGAGGCCGCCGAGTCCTCCGGCACCGCCACCATGACCCGCGTCCTGGCCATCGTCGTCATGGGCGTCTTCGCGCTGCTCCTCGCCGGGGCGACGGTGCTGCAGAAGCGCTCGCGCCGCTGATCCACCGATCGGGCGAACCCGTTCAGGAGGCCGGTCCGGTCTGCCGATGACGGAGAACGGTTCCCCCGCCGCCAAGGAGCTCGTGTGCTGCCCAGTCCCCGCCGTCCGTGGTCCCGCCGCGCGGTGCTGCTGGCGGCTGCCCTCGCGCTGCCGGTCGTGGGGCTGCCCGCCCTGGCGCAGGCCGAGGACGACCCGGCCGCCGGCGGCACCGTCGTCGGCACCCTGGTCCAGGCCTGGGCCGACCCGGAGGACCCGCACGACGAGTCCGCGCACGGCGACGACGCCCTGCTCACCTGGGTCGAGCCCGAGGTGGGCGAGGCGGTCCGGGTGCCCACCGACGACCTGCAGCGCGAGCTGGACGACGTCGCCGTCGGCGCCACCGTCTCGGTGACCCTCGGCGACGAGGTCGAGGACGTCGCCGCCGACCAGCAGGGCCTCGACGAGGCGCGCGAGGTGCTCGCCGCCGAGGTCGTGGCACCGGCAGCACCCGAGGCCCCCGCGCCGACCGCCCCGGCCGCCGCGGTCACCGACTGGGTGACCGTGGTGATGATGTCCCTGCCCGACGCCGCGCCCGACGCGCGCACGCCCGAGGACGTCAGGAGGGCGGTCGAGGGCCCGGTCAAGGAGTTCTGGGCGGCGGAGAGCAACGGGGCCGTGCAGCTCGGGGTGAGCGCCACCTACGACTGGGCGCCGGCGACCGTCGACTGCTCCGACCCGACCGCGCTGTGGGACCAGGCCGTCGCCCGGACCCGGGCGGCGGGCGCCGAGTGGCAGCGGACGACGGGCCAGCACCTGCTCGTCTACCTGCCGCAGAACGCGCCCGGGTGCTCCTACGGGCTCGGCGAGATCGGCAGCGGCCTGCACTCCGCCGGGCGGATCTACGTCACCGACACGGCCACCTCGGTGATCGCCCACGAGCTCGGCCACAACTTCGGCCTGGGGCACTCGTCGGGCCGGCTGTGCAGCGGGGCGGTCGACACCGGCACCTGCCGCACGGTGTCCTACCGCGACTACTACGACGTCATGGGGATCTCCTGGGACCAGGTCGGGTCCCTCACGGTGGGGCAGGCCGCCCGGATCGGCCTGCTGACCCCGGGGGAGCAGCAGACGGTGACCTGGGGCGCCGCGCCCACGACGGTGACCCTGAGCCCGGTGTCGGGGCGGACGGGCACCCGCGGCGTGCGCCTGGCGGGTCCCGACGGCTCCGTCTACTGGCTGGAGTACCGGCCGCCCGGCGGCCGGGACGGCTGGCTGGGGACGTCGGCCAACTGGCCGCGGCTGCAGTCCGGCGTGCTCCTCCGCCAGCAGCAGGGCGGGTGGAACGACACCTCCCTGCTCTTCGACGCGACGCCCACCACCTCCTCCTCGGACATGCAGGTGGCCCTGCCCGTCGGGCAGACGGTCACCCTCGGCTACGGGACGTTCCGGATCACCGTGGCCGGCACCCCCGGGGCGACGGCCACCGTGCAGGTCACCACCGGGCCGAGCCTGCGGACCTGGACGGCGGCCACGAACCGGCTGCCCCTGGCGAACTGGGAGGTCGCGTCGGTCTCGGGGACGACGCTGACGCTCGGTGGCTGGGCGCTCGACCCCGACTCGCCGTCCTGGTCGGGTCAGGTGCACCTCTACCTGGACGGCGGGGCGACGGTGCTGACCGCCGACGGGAACCGGCCCGACGTCGGCGCCGCGTTCCCCCAGGCCGGCAACGCGCATGGGTTCCAGTGGTCGGCGCAGGTCGCGCCGGGGATGCACACCGCCTGCCTCTACGCGATCGACGTGCAGGCCGGGTGGGCGAACACCCCGCTCGGGTGCCGGCAGCTCGCGGTGGGCATGACGCCTCCTCAAGCGAACTGGGAGGTCCTCTCCGTCTCGGGCACGACGCTGTCGGTCGGCGGCTGGGCGTTCGACCCGGACGCCCCGACCACGCCGACGCAGGTGCACGTCTACGTCGACGGTGCCGGCACCGCGCTGACGGCGAACGGCTCGCGGCCCGACGTGGGCGCGGCCTTCCCGCACGCCGGGCCGGCCCACGGGTTCACCTGGTCGACCACGCTCGCCGCGGGCGGGCACACCGTGTGCGCCTACGCGATCGACAGCCAGTTCTCCTGGCTGAACACCTCGCTGGGCTGCCGCCAGGTCAGCGTGGCGACGACGCGGCCGACGGCGAACTGGGAGGCCATGACGACGGCGGGGACGACGCTGTCGGTGGTGGGTTGGGCGGTCGACCCGGACACCCCGACCACGCCGACGCAGGTGCACGTCTACGTCGACGGCGCCGGGACGGCGCTGACCGCGTCCGGTTCGCGTCCGGACGTGGGCGCGGCCTTCCCGCAGTGGGGACCCGACCACGGCTTCAGCTGGTCGACCGGCGTGGCCCCGGGCGGGCACACCGTGTGCGCCTACGCGATCGACAGCCACTTCTTCTGGATGAACACGTGGCTGGGCTGCCGGCAGGTCACGGTGGCGATGACGCGCCCGTCCGGCAACTGGGAGGTCGCGTCCGTGTCGGGCACGTCGCTGACGGTGGCCGGCTGGGCGGTGGACCCCGACTCGGCGACCGCGCCGGCGGAGGTGCACGTCTACGTCGACGGCGCCGGCACCGCCCTGACCGCCGACCGGGCCCGGCCCGACGTGGGCGCGGCCCTGCCGCAGGCGGGACCCGACCACGGCTTCGCGTGGACGACCACGCTGGCGCCGGGGGCGCACTCGGTCTGCGTCTACGCCATCGACCGCGAGGTCGGCTGGTGGAACACCTCGCTCGGCTGCCGCACCGTTCACGTCTGACCCGCGCGCGACGAACGGGAACGGATCCGACCGGTACGTTCCGCGAGGCGGTCGCCACGGTGTGCTTCCCGCTTCCAGCTCTCGAGGGGTCGCTCCATGCCGCTGGCCCGCGTGTCCGCCCTGCGGCTGCTCGTCTGCCTGCTGCTGGTCGCGCCGCTCCTCCTCGTCGCGACCTCGTCGTCGGCGGCGGGGAACCGGACGCCCGCCGCCAACTGGGAGACGCTGTCGACATCGGGGTCCACGGTGACGGTGGCGGGCTGGGCCTTCGACCCCGACCGGCCGTCGGCGACGGTGACGATCCACGTCTACGTGGACGGGGCGTTCGAGGCGACCCTGGCGGCCGATGGGAGCCGGCCGGACGTCGGGGCGGCGTTCGGCGGGATCGGCGACGCGCACGGGTTCCGGTACTCGACCGCACTGAGCGCCGGCACGCACTCCGTGTGCGCGTACGCCATCGACGCGGACCTGTCGTGGGCGAACACCCCGCTGGGGTGCCGCTCGGTGGGGGTGTCGGTGACGCCGCCGGTGGCGAACTGGGAGGTGCTGTCGGCCTCGGGCACGACGGTGTCGCTGGCCGGGTGGGCGGTCGATCCCGACCAGCCGTCGGCCGCCGTCGCGGTGCACGCCTACGTCGACGGGCGTTTCGGCGCGGTGCTGACCGCCGACGGCAGCCGGCCGGACGTCGGCGCGGCCTTCGCCGGGGCCGGTCCGGCGCACGGGTTCTCCCACTCGGTGTCGCTGGCGCCGGGCGTGCACTCGGTGTGCCTGTACGCCATCGACGTCGACGCCTCGTGGCGGAACACCCCGCTGGGCTGCCGGTCCGTGGCGGTGGCGCTGGCCGTGCCCGTGGCGAACTGGGAGGTCCTCTCGGCCTCCGGGGCGACGATCACGGTGGCCGGGTGGGCGTTCGACCCCGACGACACGACGGCGTCCGTGCCGGTGCACGTCTACGTCGACGGTGCCGGGGCGGCCCTGCGGGCGGACGCCACCCGCCCCGACGTCGGAGCGGCGTTCGGCGGCATCGGCGACGCGCACGGGTTCTCGTACTCCGCGCAGCTGGCGCCGGGGGCGCACACGGTCTGCGTCTACGCCATCGACGTGCACGACCCGTCGCGGAACACCGCGCTGGGCTGCCGGACGATCGCCGTCCGCGCCACGCTGCCCCGGGCGAGCCTGGACGTGGTGTCGGCGACCCGGGGGACGCTGTCGGTGCAGGGGTGGGCGCTCGACCCCGACGACCCGACGACGCCGGTGTCCGTGCACGTCTACGTCGACGGCAGCGGCACCGTGCTGCAGGCGGACGGGAGCCGTCCCGACGTGGGCGCCGCGTTCCCGGGCTCCGGTGACGCCCACGGGTTCTCCTTCAGCCGCCAGTTGTCACCCGGGATCCACTCGGTCTGCGTGTACGCCATCGACGTGGGCGTTCCCTGGCGGAACACGGCGCTGGGCTGCCGTTCGGTCGCCGTCGGGACGTCGTTGCCGATGGGGGAGTGGGAGTACACGGGGACGTCGGTCGAACGGCGCTCGTTGTGGGTGACCGGCTGGGCGCTGGACCTCGACGACCGGACCGCGCCGGTCACCGTGGAGGTGTACGTCGACGGGGTCGGCGAGGAGACGCTGGCGGACCAGAGCCGGACGGACATCGCCACGAGGTTCCCCGGTGCCGGGCCCGCGCACGTCTTCTGGCACGAGGTGGCCATCGAGGAGTCGGGCGTGCACGAGGTGTGCGTGTTCGCGATCGACCTCGAGGACCCGGCGAGGGACACCCCGCTGGGCTGCGAGTACGTGGAGATGGAGCTGACCCCGCCGGTGGGCGCGTGGGAGGCGGTGTCGGTCGAGCCGGAGACGCTCACCGTCTCGGGGTGGGCCCTGGACCCCGATCGACCGACGGCCCAGCTGCAGGTCGAGGTCTGGGCCGGAGACCGCGTCGCCACCGTCCTCACGGCCGGGCTCGACCGGCCCGACGTGGGCGCCGCCCACCCGGGAGCCGGGAATGCCCACGGCTTCTCGGGCTCGGCGACGCGGCTCGAGCCCCAGAACTACCGGGTCTGCGTGTTCGCGAAGGACACCCAGACCTGGGGTCCGGGTACGAGCCTGGGGTGCCGGGACGTCGTCGTACCTCCCCATCCCCCCGAGGAGCAGATCCGGCGCGCGTGGGTGGCGTCGGGCTCGGGGAGCGGGCCGCTGGGTGACCCGCTCGGGGCCGCCCAGGGCGGGCTCGTGGGCGGCGGCTACCGCCAGGAGTTCGAGCACGGGGCGATCTACTGGTCGCAGAACTACGGCGCGCAGGTCGTCCCCTCGGGACCGATCCGCGACGGCTGGGTGCTCCGGGGCGCCGAAGCCGGTCCGCTCGGCTATCCGAGGGCAGCCCAGCTGTGCAACCAGGCCGCCCCCCGGGTTCCGCGCGACGGGTGCAGCCAGCTGTTCCACGGCGGAGACATGTACGTGAGCGGGGCGCACCCGCCGAGCGCTCTCCTGCCCGGGGCCATCCGGGTGCAGTGGTACATCCGTGGGGGGGACGTCTGGATCGGCTACCCGACGCAGGACCCTCGGTGCGGCCTGGTCGACGGCGGCTGCGTGCAGCAGTTCGAGAACGGGCTGTTCGCCTGGTCGCCGGCCACCGGTGCGTGGGACGTGCAGGGCCCCGTGGCGACGGCCTGGCTCGCCGAGGGCGGGGAATCCGGCCCGCTGGGCTACCCCGTGACCAGGACCGTCATGAACTACCAGACCGGCGAGATGACGGGCACCTTCCAGCACGGTCGGATCGTGGCGCGACCGGCCGACGGCAACGGCCCGTCCAGCTACCAGGTGATCATGAACTGAGGCGCACGGGCTCGGTCAGACCGGGCCGGGCCCGTGACGTCACCCCTCGGCGTCGGCGATGGTGCAGAGGACGGCGCCGCTGGTGACGGTGGCGCCGACCTCGGCGGACAGGCCCGACACCACGCCGGCCTTGTGCGCGGTGATCGGCTGTTCCATCTTCATCGCCTCGAGGACGACGACCAGGTCGCCGGCGCTCACCGTGGCGCCGTCCTCGACCGCCACCTTGACGATCGTGCCCTGCATCGGCGAGGTGAGGGAATCGCCCGACGCCCCCGAGCCGCCGTGGCCGGAGCCGCGCCTGCGCGGCTTGGCCGGCGCACCGGCAGCACCGCCCCCGCCGCCGGCCGCGAGACCGGCGGGCAGCGAGACCTCCAGCCGGCGGCCGCCGACCTCGACCACGACGGTCTGCCGCGGTGCGGGCTCCTCGTGCTCGGCCGGGCCGGCGCCGTAGGGCTCGACCTGGTTGTCCCACTCGGTCTCGATCCAGCGGGTGTGCACGGTGAACGGCTCGCTGGTGAACGCCTCGTCGCGGACGACGGCGCGGTGGAACGGGATCACCGTCGGCATGCCCTCGACCACCAGCTCGTCCAGGGCCCGCCGGGCGCGCTGCAGCGCCTCGGTGCGGGTGGCGCCGCTGATGATCAGCTTGGCCAGCATCGAGTCGAACGCGCCGGCGACCTCGCCGCCGGCCTCGACGCCGGAGTCCCAGCGCACGCCCGGGCCCTGGGGGATCTCCAGGCGGGTGACCGGGCCCGGGGCGGGCAGGAAGTTGCGGCCGGCGTCCTCGGCGTTGATCCGGAACTCGATGCTGTGCCCGCGCGGGGTCGGGTCCTCGGTGATCTCCAGCGGCAGCCCGTCGGCGATCCGGAACTGCTGGCGGACCAGGTCGACGCCCGCGGTCTCCTCGGAGACGGGGTGCTCCACCTGCAGGCGGGTGTTGACCTCGAGGAAGGAGATCGAGCCGTCGACGCCGACGAGGTACTCCACGGTGCCGGCGCCGTGGTAGCCGGCCTCCGCGCAGATGGCCTTGGCCGAGGAGTGGATGCGCTCGCGCTGCTCGTCGGTGAGGAACGGCGCGGGCGCCTCCTCGACCAGCTTCTGGTTGCGCCGCTGCAGCGAGCAGTCACGGGTGCCGACGACGACCACGGTGCCGTGGGTGTCGGCGAGCACCTGCGCCTCGACGTGCCGCGGCTTGTCGAGGAACCGCTCGACGAAGCACTCGCCGCGGCCGAAGGCCGACACCGCCTCGCGCACCGCCGAGTCGAACAGCTCGGGGATCTCCTCGAGGGTGCGGGCCACCTTGAGGCCGCGGCCACCGCCGCCGAACGCGGCCTTGATCGCCACCGGCAGGCCGTGCTCCTCGGCGAAGGCGATCACCTCGTCGGCGTCCTTGACCGGGTCCTTGGTGCCGGGCACCAGCGGTGCGCCGGCCTTCATCGCGATGTGCCGGGCCTGCACCTTGTCGCCGAGGGCGATGATCGCCTCGGGGGAGGGGCCGATCCAGGTGAGCCCGGCGTCGAGGACCGCCCGGGCGAAGTCGGCGTTCTCGGAGAGGAAGCCGTAGCCGGGGTGGACCGCGTCGGCGCCGGACCGCTTCGCCGCGTCGATGATCTTGTCGATGACGAGGTAGGAGTCGCCGGGCGTCGTGCCGCCGAGGGCGAACGCCTCGTCGGCCACCCGGACGTGCAGGGCGTCCCGGTCGGGCTCGGCGTACACCGCGACGCTGGTCAGGCCGGCGTCCTTGCACGCCCGGGCCACCCGCACGGCGATCTCACCGCGGTTGGCGATCAGGACCTTCTGCACCGGTGTCCTCCTCGGAAGTCGGCCGTCTGCGGACTGTAGCCAGGGCCTCTCAGCGGCCGGTACGGGGTGTCATCGACGCCACAGGTCGGTGAGCGCGAGGCCGCGCTTCGCCAGCTGCGTGCGCAGGGTGGCCAGCGACAGCCCGACGACGGCCGCCGGGTCGCCCTCCACCCGCCGCACGAACGGGGCGCCGAGCCCGTCGAGGGTGAAGGCGCCGGCCACGGCGAGGGGCTCACCGGTGGCCAGGTACGCCTCGAGCTCCTGCGGCGTGAGGGAGGCGAAGTGGACGACGGTCGAGACGACGGCGACGTCGCGGCTGACCACGGCGCCGTCCTGCACGTCGAAGAGCGCCTGGCCGGTGTGCAGCACGCCGCTGTGCCCGCCCATCCGCTGCCAGCGGTCGCGCGCCTCGTGGACGTCGGCGGGCTTGCCGTACGCCTCGCCGCGGAACTCCAGCAGCGAGTCGGCCCCGATGACGAGGGCGTCGGTCTCCTGCTCGGCCACCGCCTTGGCCTTCGCCGCGGCCAGCAGCGAGACCCGCTCGGCGACCCGCGGCGCCTGCACGGCGGACTCGTCGACGTTGCTGACGACGACCTCGGGGGCGAGCCCGGCCTGCCGCAGGAGGGTCAGCCGGGCGGGCGAGGCGCTGCCCAGGACGAGCCTGCGCACGTCGCTCACGCGTCCTCCTCGCCGGCGCTCGTCGGCCGCGTACGCGGCTGCGTGATCTGTCCGCACGAGCTCGCACGCCCGCTCATGCGAATCTCCCCGACGCGCGCCAGCCACCCGGGCCCGGGCGCACCGGCGCGCGGTGGGCGTCGCCGTACGAGCCCCAGGCCCCCACCGGTGTCGGCCGCGTGCGGGCCCGGCGCCGGGACAGCGCGGCGACGACGACGGTCAGCGCGGCGAGCTCTTCGGCGGTGGGCTCGCCGCGGACCACGCGCAGCAGGGGCTGCGGCTGGGTCTCGGAGGTGCTCACAGCGGGATGTTCCCGTGCTTCTTGGCCGGCAGCGACTGGCGCTTGTTGGCCAGCACCCGCAGCGCCTTGGTGACCTGGACGCGGGTGTGCGAGGGCGGGATCACCGCGTCGACGTACCCGCGGTCGGCCGCGATGTACGGGGAGAGCAGCGCGTCCTCGTACTCGGTGATCAGCTCGGCGCGGCGGGCGTCGGGGTCGTCGGCCGCGGCGATCTCCTTGCGGTACAGGATGCCGACGGCGCCCTGGGCGCCCATGACGGCGATCTGCGCGGTGGGCCAGGCCAGGTTGAGGTCGGCGCCGAGGTGCTTGGAGCCCATGACGTCGTAGGCGCCGCCGTAGGCCTTGCGGGTGATGACGGTGATCTTCGGGACCGTCGCCTCGGCGTAGGCGTAGATGAGCTTCGCGCCGCGGCGGATGATGCCCTCCCACTCCTGCGACGTGCCGGGCAGGAAGCCGGGGACGTCGACGAAGGTGAGCACCGGGACGTTGAACGCGTCGCAGGTGCGCACGAACCGCGCGGCCTTCTCGCTGGCGTCGATGTCGAGGGTGCCGGCGAACTGGGTGGGCTGGTTGGCCACCACGCCCACCGGGCGGCCCTCGACCCGGCCGAAGCCGATCAGGATGTTCGGCGCCCACAGCGCCTGCACCTCGAGGAACTCGCCGTCGTCGAGCACGTGCTCGATGACGGTGTGCATGTCGTACGGGGTGTTGGCCGAGTCGGGGACGAAGGTGTCGAGCTCGAGGTCGGTGTCGGTGAGCGCGTCGGGCAGCACGGTGTCGACCGGGCCGACCTCGACGGCGGGCAGCGGGTCGAGGTTGTTGCTCGGCAGGTAGGACAGCAGCGCCTTGACGTAGTCCAGGGCGTCGGCCTCGTCCTCGCCGAGGTAGTGGGCGACGCCGGACTTGGTGTTGTGCGTGCGCGCGCCGCCGAGCTCCTCGAGGGTGACGTCCTCGCCGGTGACGGTCTTCACCACGTCGGGCCCGGTGATGAACATCTGGCTCGTCTTGTCGACCATCACCGTGAAGTCGGTGAGCGCGGGGGAGTAGACGTGCCCGCCCGCGGCGGCGCCCATGATCAGCGAGATCTGCGGGATTACGCCCGAGGCGTGCACGTTGCGGCGGAAGATCTCCCCGTACAGGCCCAGGGAGACCACGCCCTCCTGGATCCGCGCGCCGCCGCCCTCGTTGATGCCCACCACCGGGCAGCCGTTGGTCATGGCGAAGTCGAGGACCTTGACGATCTTCTCGCCGTAGACCTCGCCGAGGCTGCCGCCGAAGACCGTCACGTCCTGGGAGAAGATCGCCACCGGCCGGCCGTCGACCGTGCCGTAGCCGGTGACGACGCCGTCGCCGAAGGGGCGGCGGGACTCCAGCCCGAAGTTGGTGGAGCGGTGCCGGGCGAACTCGTCGAACTCGGTGAACGAGCCCGGGTCCAGCAGCGCCTCTATCCGCTCGCGGGCGGTCATCTTGCCGGCGGCGTGCTGCTTCTCCACCGCCCGCGCGGAGCCGGCGTGGGTCGCCTCCTGCACGCGCCGCTCGAAGTCGGCGAGCTTGCCTGCGGTGGTGTGGATGTCGACGTCGTCGGGGACGGCGTCTCCGGCGTTCTGCAGTTCGGCGCTCACGGGGCCTCCTCGACAGGCTCGGACGCGCCGTAGCGTAAGTGACGTGCCCGATGCGCCTTCCTCCCGCTGGTCGGACCTCGACCGGCCCGCGCTCGACGGGCCCGCGCTGTCCGCCGCGCTGACCCGCGACAGCCGGCTGTGGACGGCGCTGGAGGTGGTCGAGAGCATCGGCTCGACGAACGCCGTCCTGCTGGCCCGCGCCGCCGAGGACGCCCCCGAGGGCCTGGTGCTCGTGGCCGAGCACCAGGAGGCCGGCCGGGGCCGGCTCGACCGCACGTGGGTGTCACCCCCGCGCGCCGGCCTGACCGTCTCGCTGCTCGTCCGCCCGGACGTGCCGGCCGCCCGGCGGGCCTGGCTGCCGCTGCTGACCGGCGTGGCCCTGGCCGAGGCGGTGGGGGAGGTGACCGGCGTCCGCGCCTCGCTGAAGTGGCCCAACGACCTGCTCGCCCTCGACGGGCGCAAGCTGGCCGGCATCCTCGCCGAGGCCGTGACATCCCCCACCCGCCCGGGCGCCGTCGTCGTCGGCGCGGGGCTCAACGTGAACACCCACACCACCGAGCTGCCCGACACCGGCACCTCCCTGTCGGTCGTCACCGGCGCGGCGGTCGACCGGGGCCCGGTGCTGCTGGCCTACCTGCGGGCCTTCGAGCGGCGCTACACCCGCTGGGTCGAGGCCCTCGGCGACCCGGTCGCCTCCGAGCTGGCGCGCGACTACCTCGCCTGGTCGTCGACCGTCGGCACCGAGGTGGCCGTGGCCCTGCCCGACGGCACGGTCCTCGAGGGCGTGGCGCAGGCGGTCGACTGGGACGGGCGGCTGGTCGTCGCCACCGCGGACGGCAGCGTCGAGCTGGCGTCGGGGGACGTGCGGCACGTGCGCCGACGATGACGTCGTCGGCCTACCGGCCGAATGCGCGCGGCTGCGTCATCCTGTCGGCGTGCCGTACCCCGACAAGCTCCTCGCCGAGGACGAAGAGGTCGTCCGCCACCTGCACCCGCACTGGCTGACGATCTTCTGGCCCGTCGTCCTGTTCCTGCTCGTCGTCGGTGCCGCCTCGTTCGGCGCCGCGGCGATCCCCGAGGGGCGGCAGCAGGGGGTCTGGCGCCTGGTGATCGTCGGCGTCGCGCTCCTGCTGCTGCTCGTCCTCGTCGTCGTCCCGCTGCTGCGGTGGCGCACGACGCACTACGTCGTCACCACCCACCGGCTGCTGTTCCGCCAGGGGATCCTCGCCCGGCACGGCCGCGACATCGGGCTGTCCCGGATCACCGACGTCTCCTACCGGCAGACGCTGTGGGACCGGATCATCAACTCCGGCACCCTCACCATCGAGTCGGCCGGCGACAGCGGCGCCACGGTGCTCAAGAGCATCCCGGACAGCGACGGCGTCCAGCAGCTGCTCAACCACATGATCGAGGAGGACGCCGACCGCCGGGCCCGGGAGAACGCCGGGTACATCCGCGGCGAGGACGACGGCTGGCAGGACACCCGCCGGTTCTGACGCTCAGCGGCCGCCCCACGCCGGGGCGTTGGTGGCGGTCCCGCCGCCGCCGTCGAGCTGGCGCAGGCCGCTGCCGTCGCTGCCCATCACCCACACCTGGTCGCCGGGTGAGTCGCCCGGCCGGTTGCTCTTGAAGGCGAGCATCGACCCGTCGGGCGACCAGATCGGGTCCTGGTCCACCCCGCTGCCGGAGGTCAGCTGCCGCAGCCCCGTGCCGTCGGCGCCCATCGTGAAGATCCGGCTCTGGCCGGGCGCGATGATCCGGCGGAAGGCGAGCTGCCCGCCGTCCGGCGACCAGACGGCGTCGGCGTCCCCGGTGGGCCCGACGTCGGTGAGCTGCTCGGCCGGCGCCGTCCCGTCGGTCCGGAGCAGGTACAGGTCGCCGCCGTCGGCGGCGGGGTCGTCGTTGCCCCAGTAGACGAGCCGCGACCCGTCGGCGGAGAAGCTGAGGTCCCCGAGGTGGGGCACGCCGGGGTCGAGCTGCCGCACCGTGCTGCCGTCGAGGCCGACCAGGTACAAGCTCATCGACCCCGGGGCCCCGCAGGTGACCGCGATCTGGGTCTGGTCCACCGGGTTCCACGCCGGCCGCCCCGTGTTCGGGCAGTCGAGGCCGCCCTCGACGAGCGAGCGGTCGCCCGTGCCGTCGGTGGCCACCACCCGCAGGTCGACCTCGGTGCCGGTCACCCGCTGGTAGAGGACGGTCCGCCGGTCGCCCGACACCAGCGGGCCGATGTCCTGGGCCGGACCGCTCGTCAGGCGCAGCACCGTCGTCCCGGACGTGGTGTCGACGAGGTAGAGGTCGGTGTCGTCGTCGACGACCCGGGGCACCACCACGACGGCGTCGTCCAGCGGGTCGGCGCGGGGGAGGGCCTCGAGGGCGGCCTGCCCCGGCGGTACCGGCGTCGTGGTCGTCGCCGAGGCCGAGGACGACGTGCTCGAGCCGGTGCCGCCGGTGCCGCCGCCCCGGCCGTCGAGCCCGCCCTGCAGGAACCACCAGGTGCCGCCCGCGGCCAGCAGGACCGCCACGACCACGGCGACGAGCAGCCAGGGACCGCGGCCGCCCCGCCCCGCCGGCGCGGGCTGCCGCGGCGGGGGGCCGACCGGCCGGTCCGGGGGCGCGGCCACCGGTGGTGCGGCCACCGGTGGTGCGGCCGGCCCGGGGGACGAGGGCCGGGGGTCGGCCCACTGCTGCGCCACCACCGGCTGCTGGACCGCCGAGCGGCGGGGCGGCGGGGGCAGCGGCAGCGGCCCCGTCCGCTCCACCACGGTCTCGGGCTCCCGCACCGGGGCGGAGCCCAGCTTCTCGACCGCCGCGACCAGCTCGCCGAACTCCGCCGGCAGGCGGGGGTCGGCCAGGTCGAGCTCGACCCGGTGCCGGCCGGCACCGGAGGTCACCTCGAGCGCCGTGCGCCGCCCGCTCCCGCCCTCCGGTCCCGGTGGCGGGACCACCTCGGGCAGGTCCAGGAAGCGGGTGCGCCGCAGCAGACCGGTCAGCTGCTCGGTCACCGCCGTCGGAATCCGCTCGGTGCTGACCGGTCGCACCGCGGTGGTCGTCCCGAGGCCGGGCACCAGCGACAGCGTGAGCGGCGGGGTCGGCGCCGCGGGCAGCCGGTCCAGCGCGGCGGCCGCCGCGGACGCCAGCTCCCGGCACGTGCCGAACCGCTGGGTGCGGTCCTTGGCCAGGGCGCGCAGGACGACGTCGTCGAGGTCGGGCGGCAGCCAGGGCACGCGGTCCGTCACGCGCGGCGGCGGCAGGCCCAGGTGGCCGTGCAGCGCGGCGAACGCCGTGTCCCCGGGGAACGGCACGGTGCCGGTGAGCAGCTTCACCAGCACGCAGCCCAGCGAGTAGACGTCGGAGCGGGCGTCGAGCGGCTCGGAGGCGATCTGCTCCGGCGAGGCGTAGTCGAACGTCGCGATGACCATGCCCGTGCGGGTGAGCCGCGTGGCGCGGTCCAGCGGCTTGGCGATGCCGAAGTCGGTGAGGAACACCTGCTCGGGCTCGTCGCCGCCGTCCTCGGCCATCCGGCCGAGCAGGATGTTGGCCGGCTTGACGTCGCGGTGCACCAGCTGGCGGCGGTGCGCGGCGTCGAGCGCGGCGGCGACCTCCGTGACGACGTGCACCGCCCGCGGGGCGGGCAGGATCCCGCCGGCCTGCTCGAGGGCGGTCTCGGCGTCGATCCCGTCGACGTACTGCATGGTCAGCCAGAGCTGCCCGCCGTCGTCGCCCCGGTCGAGGACGCCGACGATGTTGCGGTGCGACAGCCCGGCGACGACGTCGGCCTCGCGCATGAACCGCCGCGCGAAGTCGGGGTCGTCGCAGAGCTCGCGGCGGAGCAGCTTGAGCGCGTCCAGGCGGGGCAGCCGGGGGTGGCGGACGAGGTAGACCGCGCCCATCCCGCCGCTGCCGAGCTCGCGCACGACCGTGTAGCCGGCCACCGTGTCGCCCGGGGCGAGGTGCACGGGTCGCCCTCCTGTCGGCGGGGGTGCGGCCGATGCTAGGAGCCGGGGGACTCCTGTGTCACCGGTGACGGGCGTGCCGCCGGTGCGGTCGCCGGGGTGAATTCGTCGGTGCGGACGCCTACCGTCCGGCACATGCGCCTGCTGCACACCTCCGACTGGCACATCGGGAGGTCCCTGCACGGCGCCGACCTGCTCGCCGACCAGGAGGCGGTCCTCGGCGCGCTCGTCGACGTCGTGGTGGCCGAGTCGGTGGACGTCGTGCTGGTCGCCGGCGACGTCTACGACCGGGCGGTGCCCTCGGCCGACGCGCAGGCCGTGCTCGACCGCGTCGTCGGCCGGTTGCTGGCCGCCGGCGCCACCGTCGTCCTCACGCCGGGCAACCACGACTCCGCCCGCCGGCTGGGCACCTTCTCCGGGCTGCTCGCCGTCGCCGGGCTGCACGTGCGGGCCGCCGTCCCCCGGCTCGACGAGCCGGTGCTGCTCGCCGACGAGCACGGCGACGTGGCGATCTACGGTCTGCCGTTCCTGGAGCCCGAGGTGGCCCGGTTCGAGCTCGGCGTCCCGGGCGTGCGCAGCCACGCCGGCGTCGTGGCCGAGGCCATGGAGCGGGTGCGCGCCGACCTGTTCCTGCGCCCGGGGGCGCGCTCGGTGGTGCTGGCGCACGCGTTCGTGGGCGGCGGGGAGCCCAGCGACAGCGAGCGCGACATCTGCGTCGGCGGGGTCGACCTCGTACCGGCGGGGGCGTTCGACGGCGTCGACTACGTCGCCCTCGGGCACCTGCACCGGCCGCAGACGCTCAGCCCCCGGCTGCGCTACAGCGGCTCCCCGCTGGCCTACTCCTTCGGCGAGGCCGGCCAGGCCAAGCAGGCGTGGCTGGTCGACCTCGACGCCTCCGGGCTGGCCGGGGTGCGCCCGGTGCCGTTGCCCACGCCGCGGCCGCTGACCGTGCTCACCGGCACGCTGGCCGAGCTGCTCGAGAGCCCCGAGCACGCCGCCGTCGAGGGGCACTTCGTCTCCGCCAAGCTCACCGACCCGGCCCGGCCGGCCGACCCCATGCGCCGGCTGCAGGCCCGCTTCCCGCACTGCGTGCACCTGGAGTGGGCCGGCGCCGCCGGCGCCGCCGACGGCCGCAGCTACCGGGAGCGGCTGCGCAACCGCAGCGACCTGGAGATCACCGAGGAGTTCGTGCGGCACGTGCGCGGTGTCGACGCCGTGCCCGCCGAGCGCCGGCTACTGGCCACCGCGCTGGGCGCCGCCGACCGGGAGGCGGCCGCCCGGTGAGGCTGCACTCGCTCTCGCTGACCGCCTTCGGCCCGTTCCCGGGCACCGCGACCCTCGACCTCGACGACGTCGCCCGCGACGGGCTCTTCCTGCTGTGGGGGCCGACGGGGGCGGGCAAGACCACGCTGCTCGACGCGGTCGTCTTCGCCCTCTACGGCACCGTCCCCGGCGTGCGCGGCCACGACAAGCGGCTGCGCAGCGACCACGCGGACGACGCCACGCGCACCGAGGTCACCTGCGAGCTGACCCTGGCCGGCGAGCGGCTCCGGGTGATCCGCCGCCCCGAGCAGGCGCGCCCCAAGAAGCGCGGCACCGGGCTGACCGTCGAGCCGGCCCGGCTCACCGTGCAGCGCTGGGCGGGGGACACCTGGCAGCCGGTGAGCACCCGCATCGACGAGGGCTCGGAGTACCTGGGCACCCGCCTGGGGCTCTCCGCCGAGCAGTTCTGCCAGGTGGTGCTGCTGCCGCAGGGCGACTTCGCGCGGTTCCTGCGCGCCGAGCCCGAGGACCGCGCGCGGCTGCTGTCCACCTTGTTCGACGTCGACCGGTTCGCGCGCGCCGAGGACTGGCTGGCCGCCGAGCGCCGGGCGGCGGACGAGGCGCTGCGTGCCGAGCGGCTGCACACCAGCACGCTGCTGGCGCGGGTGGCCCAGATCGCCGACGCCGACGTGCCGGAGGAGCTGGCGCCCGAGCTGGTCGGCGCCGCGCCCGCGGCCCGGGTGGGCACCTGGGTGGCCGGCCTGCGGAGCCGGGCCGACGCCGAGCTCGCGGCGGCCGGTGCGGCCGCCGACGCCGCCGCCGCCGACTCGGCCGCGCTGGAGGTCGAGCTGGCAGCGGCCCGCGCGCTCGCCGACCGGCACGCCCGTCGGGAGCGGGCCCGTGCCGAGCTGGCCCGGCTCACCGCCCGGGAGGCCGAGCTGGCGCCGCTGCGGGCCCGGCGCGACGCGGGCCGGCGGGCCGAGGCGCTGCGCGACGTCCTCGAGGCGGCCGCGGCGACGGCCGCCCGCGCGACCGCCGCCGCCGAGCGGCTCGCGGCCGCCCGCGCGGCCTGGCTCGCCGGGAGCGGGGGCCGACCGGCCGACGCCCTGGTCGCCCGCGGGCTGCGCGACGACGCCGCCGCCGTCCGGTCGCTGCTGCCCGAGGCCGACCGCGCCGACGGGCTGCGCCGCGAGCTCGGCCGCCTCGACCGCGAGATCGCCGACCTGGAGCGCCGGTGCGCGGCCGGCGCGCAGGCGGCCGCCGACCGGCCCGACCGGCTCGCCGCCGCCCAGCAGGAGCTGGCGCGGGCCACCGAGGCCGCCGTGCGGCTGCCGGCCGAGCAGGCGGCCGCCGACGCCGCGGCGGCCGCGCTGGCCGCCGCCCGCAGCGCCGAGCGGCTGGCCGGCCGGCTGCCCGCGGGGCGGGGGGGGGGGGGGGGGGGGGGCGCGGGGGGGGGGGGCGCGCGGGCCCGGCGGGTCGTGGTGGGGGGCGG